>JAQWKP010000110.1 GCA_029247785.1 Novosphingobium sp. | reverse complement strand
TGGTCGCGAGATCTAGCACGCCTTCGAATAGCCCACCCATGCCGACCGGCCAGCTTTGGGGTGACACATCGAGCGCCAGCATGTCGGCAACCTCGTCGAGCAGGTCGAAACAGGCGCGCCCTTCCCGGTCGACCTTGTTGATGAAGGTGATGATCGGCACGGACCGCAACCGACAGACCTCGAATAACTTGCGCGTCTGCGGCTCAATCCCCTTGGCCGCGTCGATCACCATGATCGCCGAATCGACCGCCGTCAGCGTGCGGTACGTATCCTCGGAAAAATCCTCGTGACCCGGCGTATCGAGCAAGTTAAACGTCACGCCGTCCCGCTCGAACGTCATCACCGAACTGGTGACCGAGATACCGCGCTGCTGTTCGATCTTCATCCAGTCCGAACGCGCTCGCCGCGCTTGCCCGCGTGCCTTGACCTGGCCAGCGAGATGGATCGCACCTCCTTGAAGCAGCAGTTTTTCGGTGAGCGTGGTCTTGCCCGCGTCAGGATGCGAGATGATGGCGAAGGTGCGGCGGTTGGACATGGCGTTTTTGGTTCAGTTTCAGGCGCGTAAAACTGCGCCGAGTTTTGTCGCTGCGACCGTGACCTTATCGGCGATCACCTTGAGATCCTCTTCCGTATAGCTCTTCTCGGCCGGCTGGAGCGTCACTTCGACGGCCAGCGATTTCTGACCATCGGGAACCCCCGATCCCCGGAAGTCGTCGAACAGGCTGACGGCCACGATATTGGCCTTGTCTGCCCCCCCGATCACCCGCACGAGATCACCCGCCCGCAATTCCTCGGGCACGAGGAAGGCGAAGTCACGCGTCACAGCCTGGAGAGCTGGCGGTGTGTAAGGCGCGCGGGCGAAGCTGGCTGCGCCCCTCTTGCCCGGAATGGCATCGAGAAACACTTCAGCAGCAGCCACTGGCATGTCGATATCGAAGCGCATCAACGTCGCGGGATTCAGCATGCCGAAGCGGGCCAGCACGTTTTTCGGACCCAGTCGCAATGTCCCCGACTGGCCGGGGTGGAATTGCGGCCCCGCCTCTCCCATCACTTGCACACTGCCCACCGGCGCACCGGCTTCGGCCAGAAGGGCAAGCGCCTCGGCCTTGGCGTCATAGGCATCGAACTGCACAGCCTTGCCCGTTGCCCAGCCGCGCGAAGACTTCTCGCCCGCCAGCACCAGCCCGACAGCCAGCCTTTCGTCGCTGGCGCCACCTTCTCCCCGCAAATACCGCCGCCCAACTTCGAACAGGCGCAGTCCTTGCGCGCTGCGGTCGACATTGCGCTTGGCCGCAGCCAGCAGCCCGGGGAGCAGCGAGGGGCGCATTACCTTCATGTCCTCGCTGATCGGATTGGCCAGCACCCACAGCCCGCCATTGCCTTCGGCGAAGGCATCGGCATCGGCCTGCGGCAGGAACGACCAGGTCACAGCCTCGTTGAGGCCACGTGCGGCAGCAGCGCGGCGCACACGGCGCTCCAACCTCTGCACCGGCGTCGCTGTAGGTTGGGCCACACCATCGGCGCGCGGCAAGGGCACGCTTGCCACCTTGTCGAGACCATGGATGCGAATGACTTCCTCAACGATATCGGCTGCACCATCGATATCCGGGCGCCAGCCGGGAACCATCACAGACCAGTCGTCAGCCACCGCAAAGCCAAGCTCCGAAAGGATCCGCTTCTGCTCCGAGCCCGGGACATCCACTCCGCCAAGCGTCCCGGCAAGAGCAGGGTCATAGGACACGATCTTCGGCTCAGCTGGCGGCGCCCCGGCACGGATAACTTCCGACGCCTCGCCGCCGCAGATGCGCAAGATGAGGTCAGTGAGGATGTCCAGCCCAGCATCAAGAAATGCCGGATCGACCCCCCGCTCAAAGCGCTGGCGAGCATCCGATGTCAGGTTGAGCTTGCGTCCCGTCGCTGCAATGCACTCCGGATCGAAGAAAGCGATTTCGAGCAGAACATCCGTCGTGCTCTGGCTACATCCGGAATCCGCGCCGCCCATGATCCCTGCGATGTCATGCACGCCTGAATCATCAGCAATCACGGTCATTTCGCCGCCAAGCGCATATTCGTTCTCGTTGAGCGCCAAGACGGTCTCTCCGTCCCGCGCCCGGCGTGCCACAACTGCGCCGCTCAACTTTGCGCAATCATAGGCATGTGCCGGCCGGCCGAATGCGAGCATGACGTAATTTGTGATGTCGACCACCGCTGAAATTGGACGCTGTCCCGCCGCTTCGAGCCTTTGGCGCATCCACTCGGGCGACTGTCCGTTGCTCAGGCCGCGTATGACCCGGCCATAGAAGGCAGGACAACCTTCAGAGTCATCGGTCCGAATTTCGACCGGGCACGGAAATTTGCCTGCGACGGGCTCGGCGACAAATGGCTTCAGTGTGCCAAGCCCCGCCGCCGCAAGATCGCGCGCGATGCCGAACACGCCCATGCAATCCGGCCGATTTGGAGTGATCGCAATATCGAACACCGGATCGGCGCCGCGATACTCGGCAAAACCCCTGCCGACCGGCGCGCCTTCGGGCAGCTCGATAATCCCGTCATGGTCGTCACCCAGTTCAAGCTCGCGGCTTGAACACATCATCCCATTAGATTCGACCCCGCGCAGCGCAGCCTGTTTGAGCGCCATCCCGTTAGACGGCACGATGGCTCCTGCAAGCCCCAACACGCCGACCATGCCGGCCCGGGCATTGGACGCTCCACACACGACCTGAAGCGGTTCCCCAATGCCAGCATCGACACTGAGGACTTGCAGCTTATCGGCATTGGGATGTTTCTCGGCCTTCAGCACCTTGGCAACGCGAAATCCTGCCAGTCTCACCGACGGATCCTCGATCCCTTCGACCTCTAGGCCGATGGCATTGAGCTTGTCCGAGATCGCCTCGATCGACGCATCGGTGTCGAGGAAATATTTCAGCCAGGAAAGCGAGAACTTCATCGATTCGTCCCTCAGGCCGGCGTGCCAACGCCGGCCGACAAGGTCGGTACGTCGAGCGCGGAAAAGCCAAAATGGGAGAGCCAGCGAACATCGCCGTCGAAGAAGGCGCGCAGATCGTTCATCCCGTATTTAAGCATGGCCAGACGGTCGACGCCGACGCCGAATGCAAAACCCTGCCATTCATCGGGACCGAGGCCCCCGGCTTCAAGGACACGGCGATTTACCATGCCCGAGCCGAGCAGCTCCATCCAGGCATGACCCGGCCCTTCGCCCGAACCACCGACGACCCGGCGCGCGCCTTCAAAGGCATAGCCGACATCAACCTCCACCGAAGGCTCGGTGAAAGGAAAATAGCTTGGCCGCAGACGCAACACGATATCATCACGCTCGAAATAGGCCTTGAGGAAAGTCTCCAGCGTCCATTTGAGATGGCCCAAATGGATGCCCTTGTCGATCACCAGCCCTTCGATCTGGTGGAACATAGGGGTATGGGTGGCGTCACTATCGGAGCGATAAACGCGCCCCGGCGCAATCACCCGGAGCGGCGCGCCCTGTTCCAGCATGGTGCGAATCTGCACAGGGGACGTGTGCGTGCGCAGCAGCATTTCGCGCGCCTGGTCATCCCGGTCGGGGAAATAGAAAGTGTCATGCATCGCACGCGCCGGATGGCTCTCCGGCATGTTAAGCGCGGTGAAATTATGCCAGTCGTCCTCGATCTCAGGGCCAGTCTCTACGGCAAAGCCCAAATCGGCAAAGATCTCGGCCAACTCGTCCATCACCTGTGCGATCGGGTGCACCGAGCCGCGCGGCTGTTCGGGCGCCGGCAGGGACAGATCGATCCTCTCGCCTGCGAGACGCGCTTCCAGCGCCGCGCCTTCCAGCGCCTGCTTGCGAGCGGCGAGTCCCTCGCTGACCGCCTCGCGCAGCCCATGGATCTTCGGGCCTTCAAGTTTGCGCTCGTCGGGGCTCATCTTGCCGAGCGTCTTCAGCAGGCCGGAGATCGAGCCCTGCTTGCCCAGGAACTCCACCCGCAGACTTTCCAGCGCGTCTAGATCGCCAGCACTTTCGACCCGCGAAAGCGCTTCCTGCCCGGTTGCTGCGTAGTCCACGTCTGTCCAGCCTGCCCCTGTTGGTATAGAGCCGCGGTCATTAGGGGCGAAAGCGGCGAATCGCAATGCGTGGCGGGCTCAAGACGAACCCCACGTTCACGCATGATTCCTTGCCGGCGCACCGGGCCGCCTGCCTCAAAAACCCGGGCGGTTAGCCCAGCGCGGCTTTTGCCTGGGCAATGACAGTCGAAAAGACCTGGCCTTCGTTCATCGCCAGGTCCGCCATCGTCTTGCGGTCAAGCTCGATACCAGCGAGCTTCACGCCGTGCATGAACTGCGAATAGGTCAGCCCTTCAGCGCGAACCGCAGCATTGATGCGTTGGATCCACAGAGCGCGGAAATTGCGCTTGTTTACCTTGCGATCGCGATAGGCATATTGGCCGGCTTTTTCGACCGCCTGGCGTGCGATACGAATCGTGTTCTTGCGGCGACCACGATAGCCCTTGGCCTGGTCGAGCAGCCGCTTGTGCTTGGCGCGCGTGGTGACGCCGCGTTTGATGCGAGTCATGGTGCAGTACTCCTAGATCAGTTGAGCCCGTAGGGCGCCCATTTCTTGATGGTCCGGGCATCCTGGTCGGAAATGACGTCGGTGCCGCGGTTCTGGCGGATGTACTTGCTATTATGGCTCATCAAACGATGGCGCTTACCTGCCACGCCATGCTTGATCTTGCCGGTAGCGGTGATCTTGAAGCGTTTCTTCACACCGCTCTTGGTCTTGAGCTTGGGCATTTTAGTCTCCTGATCCGAGACACGTCCGGCCAGCCCTGGCAGCCCGATCAGCCAGGCCGGTCGCTTGAATTCGTGTCGTTGAAGGGCGCGCATTTAGTGCGGTCTGCGCGCAAAGGCAAGGGGCTTGCCGATAGTCCGCGAAAGTTCACGGCGTCGCAGTGAGCAGCTTTCGCATAGAAGCTTCGTTTGTTGGCATTCCCCGGGCCACCTCGCGCCCCTGTTTGAAAACGAGCATCATGCCGTAGCCCGCCAGGTCGAACTTGCGCCAGACGGCCTCAGGCGTATCTGCGCCAACACGCATGATAACAATTTCGGCAAAGCGCTTTTCCCGCTTCAGCCGCGCAAGAATTGGAGCCTGGATCCGGCAAGGAAGACACCAGGATGCATAGCTGTCGACGACGACCGTGCGGCCGGCTGACCGAGCCCGTTCCAAGGCAGTAGCGTCAAACACCGGCACGGTGGACGGCGCGGCCTGCGCCGGACGCGAGGGCACAGCGGCAATGGCCAGAGCGACCCCAATCGCTCTCACCCATCTCCGACGGCCCGGCTTCTTCGTTGCACGTTGCCGTACCATCATTTCACAAGCGTCCCTTCAGGGTAGAAGGCACGGAAGGCGAAGGCAAAATCGACACTATAGGCAACATTCGCGCCGTCCCGCGTGACCCGGACATTGCCAATATCGCGGCCCTTGGCGATCTTTGACCGGTCCAGCATGGAATTCTGGCCCGGTGACCATTCGATCCTCAGCCCATCCGTAGTCTCAATAGGTCCCTTCTTGCGAACCAGCTTGAGCGACCAGGCGCGGTCCCCGACCCTGACGACCCTCGCCAGTGGTGCAATTCCACGCGGCATCCTGCCCTTGTAAAGGAGAGGAGTGCGCATTGAATCGTAGCCGTCATAGGGATTCCTGCCGTATTTGTTTCTGCCCCATTTGGGCGGAACCAGAACCTTGCCCTCCGGGTTGACCTCGTTGAATTTTTCGAAGGACTCGATCCGGGCTGGCAGCGCTGTCAACTGCTTGCCAGTCCAGTCGCCGACGATCGCCTCACCAGTGAATTGCTGCCAGAAGGATTCGGTCTGGTGATCGTACATGATGAGGTCGGACTTGCGAAGCCGGCCGGTCGTTCCAAAGCTCAGGGTTTCGCCATCGACGCGCCGGTCGAACACCATCGAAGCATTGCACAGGGGACAGAAGGTGACGGCAACCGGCGTTCCGCAATGGTTGTGATGGACGATCTCGTGCCAGATCAGCACGCGATAGGGAAAGGCGACCGCGCCGCAGTCCCCTTCCAGCGAGATTACTGGCTCGGTGCTCGCCAGGTCGGAGATTTCCCTAGCGGGAAGAAAACTGGGAACGAGAATTGCAGCAATTCCATCGCGCGGAACCCCGCCGCTTTCGATTTCCCGCAGCTTGATCGCGCTGCGGGACAGATCGAGCTTGGGAAAGTCGGATTGAAGAGACCTGCCACTTTCACCGCTTGCGGGAGTCAGAAACAGAGATGCTCCAACTCCAACGAGCAGCAATAGCCAAGCCAGTCCTGGCGGGGAGCGAAACATCTTCGAAGCCCCTCCGAAACGATCCATGAGCCTAGGAATTCGCGTGCAGCCCCCGTCAGGTTACATCGCAGCAGGTGCAAATCGGCACTACCAGCAAGCACAGCGCACCAAAGAAATCGCGGTATCGCTTTTCCTTTGCACGTCGCTCTGGCACCTAACTGGCTCAAATGAGACGCAGCATGGAGCAAGGCGATGGCGATAGCACACAGCTATGACATGACAGCACGGACGGGCAGCGAGGAAGCATTGGGCGCGGCGCTCGAAGCGCTCGGAGAAGCGGTCAAGGCCATTGCCGGCTCGCAAGGTGCCATGGTCATGCGCGACCGCAAGGAGGCCAATCGCTTCCTGTTTCTAGAATTCTGGGAAGATGAGGCCTCGCGCAAGGCTGCAGGATCGCAATTGCCCAAGGAGGTTATGACCGCGATCATGGGCGCTGTCGGCGGGCCGCTGAGAATGGCAGACTATGATCGGATCGCAGGCTGAGGGTTCAGTGATGGCAGGCGAGCGCCTCGGCGACGTCTTCCAGCCTGGCCGAATCGCCAATCGCCAGGACATGGCCATCGGAGCCTGAGTGGAGCGGATCGCCGTTCCAATCGCACATGATCCCACCGGCACCTTCGACCACTGGAACCAGCGCGGCCCAATCATGCAGATTTAGGCCAGCCTCGCAGACAACATCGACATGACCGGAAGCGACGAGGCCATAATTATAACAATCGCCGCCCATCATCATCCGCCGGTGATCGGTTTGAGCAGCCAGCGCCATGAAGTGGCCGCCATCGTGGTCATCGAAATAATGCGGACCAGTCGTGGCGAGCACCGCTGCTGAAAGCTCGCGGCAGCTTCGCGTGCGGACCGGCTCGCCGTTGAACGTGGTCGGGCGAGTGCTTGCTCCGACCCATCTTTCCCCGAGGATCGGCTGGTCAATTACACCGAGAACTGGAAAGCCATCGACGACCAGTGCTATCAAGGTCCCAAAGATCGGTCGGCCGCAAATGAACGAGACGGTACCGTCAATCGGATCCAGCACCCAGCTACGACCGGTCGTGCCCTGCTCATCGCCGAATTCCTCGCCAATCACCGCATCTCGCGGCACTTCAGCCTTGAGAATCCGACGCATCGCTTCCTCTGCTTCGCGATCGGCAATCGTCACTGGGCTCGCGTCGTCCTTGCGCTCAGCGGCTACGCCCGAACGGAAATGCGGGCGGATCGCGGCCCCCGCCGCATCGGCGAGGCGCAACGCAAGGGCTATATCCTGGTCCAGTTTCATCGGTGCGTGCTTCCTAGCTCTGTCACTTGCGGTCAAGCGGCAACTACGAGATGGCAGGCCGGGCCAGCATAAGCCAGACGATTGCCAGCACCGCGGCAAAGGCCGGGAACCCGCAGATAAACCAGATGCGATAGAGCCGGTGATACTCGGCTGACAAATCCTGCCCGCCCCCCATCGCAGCCCGCGCCAGATCCCGCATGCGCAGCTGTATCCAGACCACGGGAAGCCAGAAGCACCCTATAATAAAGTAGAGGCCGAGGGAGATCACAATCCATCCGGTCGTCAGCGGCCACCCGGCGAGATTGGCAAGCCACAAGCCGGTGAGGGGCTGAACCACTACCGCGCTGGCTGTGAAGAGAAAGTCGGCAATCACAACGGTCCCGGCGACATGAGCGATGATCGCCGGATCGCGGGTTCGATGCGCCATCAGCATGAAAAAGGCGATTCCCGCGCCGGTCCCCAGCAACACGCAGGCACCGATCACATGCAGCCAGCGCACGAAGACCAGCAATTCGATCACCGTTCAGCCTCCATGCCCAGGCACATCAATTCCAGCGCAATGATTGGCAAAACCTTGAGCATCGGCCCGAGTGGGTCAAGCCACATACCTGGAACAAGGACGAGTGAACCCACGACATAAGCGGCGCTGAGGCCAAGCATGCCCAATAGAGCCAGCCGCGCGGTGGGACGAATCAGCAGCAGGGCCGCAACTGCAAGATCCGCCACTGACGCGGTAAATGTGATGATTCGCGCAATCTGCGGGGGAAAGCCGCCAAGCTCGATCAACTGAGCCGCTTCATGAAGCCGCACGATCCCCAACAGGCCCGATCCGGCCCACAATGCGAACAGGCATACCAGCGCCAGCGGGAAAACCAGCGCGGTGCGCGCCTGCCAGCGGTCGGCCTTGCCCGCAGCGCCGATCATCGCAAGAGTTGCCGGCAGTGACGTAGCTTCGCGTCCCAACAAGGTCCGCGCATCTTCAGCCTCGCCCGAAACGCCATGTGCCAGGGCCCTGATTGCGCTCGTCCGTAGCGGTGAGCGCCAGCCGAGCCAGCCAAGCCCATCGGCAATGAGCGAGACCGGACGCAACAGCGTGAGCGGCACCGGCAGACGCCAGACCGGATCGCCCAGCCCCAGCCAGCCGCGGTGCAGGCGAATCACCTCGCTTAGCGGGCGGCCTTCCTGCTCGACGAGATCAAAGCTGCCCTGCGTCCGATCCGGTTCAGCTATGGCCAGCACCACAGCTTCGACCAGATCGGCCATGGCGACGCACTGAACCAGTCCGCCGCCGGTAATCTCTGGACCAATGCAAGGCAGACTCGCACTCATTCGCACCATTTCGGTGCCGCCAAACGCGTTGCGCGCAATGACAAGGCCGGGGCGCAGGATCGCATGGGGCAAGCCTGAAGCGGACAGAAACGCGTCGGCCTCGCCCTTGGTCGCCATGAACAGGCTGGGCGAAGAAGCGTCGGCATTGCTGGCGGAAACTTGTACGAACTGGGCCAATCCCTGCTCGCCGCAAGCTGCAACTAGCGCGCGAATAGAACCGGATTGGACGCGCTCAACGTCATCGCGCAGGCCAGTCTGCAAGGCACCGCTGGCGTTGATGACCGCTTCAATGCCATCCAACAGGCCAGTCCAGTCATCGGGGCGCTGCATCGCGCGCAATTCGCCTTGGCGCCACTCCACAGTCGGCTGGGTGCGCTGCGCAAAATCTGGATCACGCGTGAGGCCAATTACCTGATGTTCGGCGGCAATCGCGCTAGCGATCTCGCTGCCGATGAAGCCACTTGCTCCAAGCAGGAGGATACGCACCCGCCCGTCCTAGTCGAACAGGCTCGAAACAGAGGCCTCGTCGGCAATACGCCGCATAGCCTCGCCCAGCAGCGGGGCGATGGTGAGAATGCGGACTTTGCTCGAATCCTTGGTCTCCTCGGTGGCGAGGATCGAATCGGTGATCACCAGCTCCTTGAGCGCCGAACCGTCGACCCGTGCTACAGCACCGCCCGACAGCACGCCGTGGCTGATATAGGCTGTCACGCTGGTCGCACCTGCATCCAGTAGCGCCTGCGCCGCATTGCACAGCGTGCCGCCCGAATCGATCATGTCATCGATCATAACGCAATTGCGGCCACTGACATCGCCAATGATATTCATGACCTCCGACTGTCCGGGCCGGTCACGACGCTTGTCGACTATCGCTAGCGGCGCATTGTCGAGCCGCTTTGCCAGAGCGCGCGCGCGAACGACGCCGCCGACATCGGGCGAAACCATCGTCAGTTCCTGCCCTCCGATCCGCGCCTGAATATCCGCAGCCATCACCGGTGCGGTATAAAGGTTGTCGGTGGGAATGTCGAAGAAGCCCTGGATTTGCCCCGCATGCAGGTCAACCGAGAGCACCCGGTCGGCGCCTGCCTCGGTAATCAGGTTCGCAACCAACTTGGCCGAAATCGGCGTGCGTGGGCCAGGTTTGCGGTCCTGCCGCGCATATCCGTAATAGGGCACCACTGCCGTGATCCGCTTGGCCGAGGCGCGACGCAATGCGTCAATGCAGATCAGCAACTCCATCAGATTGTCATTGGCCGGATATGAAGTCGACTGGACGACGAAGACATCTTCGCCGCGCACATTCTCGTGAATCTCGACGAAGATCTCTTCGTCGGCGAAGCGCCGGACGCTGGCATCGGTCAGCGGCAGCTCAAGATAGCCCGCAATCGCCCTTGCCAGCGGCAGATTGCTGTTGCCCGACATGATCTTCATGGTGCCGCCCCTCTTCCCGACACATTCGGGACGCGCCCGGGTCTAGTCGAGCGAGAGTGGATTGCAAGTTCGTGACACACGCTTTTCCCCGCTATGCGGATTTGCGGGTCAGGCTAAGGTGGTAGAGCAAGCGCTCACTAGCGGCGATGGTCGCCTTTGACCCAGCGGACGGTACCGGATGCCGCGCGCATCACCACGCTCTCGGTTGTCATGCGGCCACCACGGAGGCGCTTGACGCCCTGGAGCAGCGAACCGTCGGTGACACCGGTGGCCGCAAAGATGCAGTCGCCCTTGGCGAGATCCTCCAGCGCATAAATCCGGTTAAGGTCCTCGATCCCCCACTTGCGTGCGCGACCTCGCTCATCATCATTGCGGAACAGCAGTCGGCCCTGGAACTGGCCACCGACGCAGCGTAGTGCCGCTGCAGCGAGAACGCCTTCGGGTGCTCCGCCTGATCCCATATACATATCGATCGTCGTATTCTCGTCAGTCACCGCAATCACGCCCGCGACATCGCCGTCTGGGATCAGCTGGATGCCGCAGCCTAATTCCCTGAGCTCGCCGATGAGTTCGGCATGGCGCGGTCGGTCTAACACACAGACGATGATTTCGTTCGGCCGCACGCCCTTCGCCTTGGCAACCGCTTCGACATTTGCGGACGGGCTCTTGGAAAGATCGATGACTCCTTCTGTATAGCCGGGGCCAACTGCAATCTTGTCCATATAGACATCAGGTGCATTGAGCAGGCACCCTTCTTCGGCCGCAGCCAGCACCGCCAGCGCGTTGGGACCGGCCTTGGCAGTGATGGTTGTGCCCTCGAGCGGATCAAGCGCGATATCGATCCTGGGGCCAGTGCCCGGCGCTCCGCCAACTTTTTCACCGATGAACAGCATCGGTGCCTCATCACGCTCTCCTTCGCCGATCACCACCGTGCCATCGATATCGAGAATGTCGAAAGCCTTGCGCATCGCTTCGACAGCGGCAGCATCCGCAGCCTTTTCGTCACCGCGACCAACCATCAGGGATGCAGCGATTGCCGCCGCCTCGGTGACACGCACCATCTCCATAACAAGGACGCGATCAAGGACTTGGCTGGCGGGCGTGGCACTCATGGAAATCTTCATCCTCTTAGCAAATCGAATTCAGGCTTGCTGGTTAGACAGCGATACCGGGCTTGTCGAGCAGCCGCAACGAACACCGCCCAACTTCGGAAGGAACCGGGCGGATCTTGCTCTCAGCCTGATCAGCTCATTCTCCAATAATATACATGACCAATGGCGCTGCAGACAGACTTTGCGACCCGTCAAGCTGGCGCAACGCATCGTTGACGGCAGATTCAGGTCCCTCATGTGTGACCATCGCAAGAATGACGTCTCCGCCTTCCTCGGCCCGGCCCCGCTGAATCAGGCTTTCGATCGAAACACCAGCATCACGCATTGCCGCGGTAATCTCGGCCAACACACCCGGTCTGTCTGGCACGGTAAAGCGTATATAGGCCCTGCCCAGGCGATGACCCGTTTCAGCCTGAGGCACGGTCTCCAGTTCGCCTACCGGCATGGAAAAGGCTGCACCCTTTTCGCCGCGCGCGATATCGATGATGTCTGCCACAACTGCGCTGGCTGTTGGGCCATCTCCAGCTCCGGCTCCCTGGAATAAAAGGCGACCCATGAAATTGCCTTCCGCGACAATCGCATTGGTCGGCCCGTCGACATGCGCGAGAGGATGGCCAGTTGGGACCAGATGCGGCTGGACTCGCTGGAACAGACTTGATTCGCCAGCTGCCGTTTCAATCTCCGCCATGCCGATTAGGCGGATGACGTAGCCCAGCGCCCTGGCCTGGGCGATATCGCTGGCAATGATACGCGAAATGCCGGTCACTTCGACTGCGTCGAAATCCAGCCGGGCCCCGAAGGCGATTGCGGCGAGGATTGCAAGCTTGTGAGCAGCATCAATGCCTTCGATATCGAATGTCGGATCTGCCTCGGCATAGCCAAGCCGCTGCGCATCGGCGAGCACATCGGCGAAGTCAGCCCCGCTATCCTCCATCGTGGAGAGGATGTAATTGCAGGTACCGTTTAGAATTCCGTAGACGCGCTCAAAGGCGTTGGCCGCTGCGCCCTCGCTGAGGCCCTTGATAACCGGGATACCACCTGCAACCGCAGCCTCGAATTTGAGCGCGCTGCCTGCCCTTTCAGCAGCCTCGGCAAGCTCCAGCCCATGATGTGCGATCATTGCCTTATTGGCAGTCACCAGTGCTTTGCCGTGAGCAATCGAATTGCGCGCAAGCGTCAACGCAGGCCCGTCCGAGCCGCCGACCAGTTCAACGACGACTTCGACATCGTCGCGTGCGGCCATCTGCGTAAGGTCGTCCTCCCAGGCATATTGGGAAAGGTTCACGCCTCTGTCTTTCGAGCGATCCCGAGCACTGACGGTCGATATCCGGATCGGCCGCCCTGCTCGACGCGCAATCAATTCGGCATTTGTCTCGATCAACCGGATAACGCCGGTACCGACCGTGCCTAATCCAGCCAGAGCGATGTTGAGCGGTTCAGCCATGTTGCTCCCTTTCGGGAGCGGCACCTAAGCCACGACCATACGAATTGCCAGAGACTTCGCCAGCGCCACAGGCTTCACCTGCGATTTCGTCGGCAAGCCCCAAGGTCACCCAGTACCTGGCGATAATCGGCAGCAGCCTGCGAACGGCTTGCCGGGCTTTCCGAAAAGTTTGCGCCGCGCGGCAGGGCGTTGGGAAGGAAGCAGGCGAGGCGATACCATTCAAGCGAATCGCGTTGGGGCGGCTCGCCGACATTGGCGACCAGCTCGGTGAAGGATGCCCCCCATGCCGGCGGCCAGCCGGGCCGGTGCCACACGGTGATCGAGGCCGGAGAACCATCCACGGTCTGAAGAAAGATCTGCGTTTCGCCTTCTCCGGCAAGCGTCCCGGGCACATGGATGATCTCGCGAACCCCGATGACCCGCCCAGGTGCATCGGGGACAACCAGCTCTGTCAGGATCGACCGCAAGACAGCCTCGGTCCCTTCCAACCACAACAGCTGGGCGTCTGGAGAGACCAGCTGCAGCTCACCGGGCCGATCTGGCACGGAACGAGCGAACAGCAATACCTCGCGCTTCTTGAGCTTGGCTGGCTTACCTCTTTCATCGAGCGGCAGATCAACGAGATAGGTGAGTGATTCGCCGAGCAGCGATGGCCCCGAGAGTAGGGCGAGCGTGTTTGCCTGGACGTAGAAACGTCCCCAGCCCGGTCTCAAACCGGGCGCCCGCTCATTTTCGACACGAATCAATTTTCGCAACTGAGCACGCAGAACAAGCTGTGCCGAATCAGCAAGGTCGACGAGGTCGGCATAGGTTGATTCAGGTCGGGTGGTGACTTGGGGTTGAGATCGGGCGAACCCTTGCTCAGGCTGCAGAAAAAGCATGACTGCAGCGGATATGGCCATGACCAGTGGGCGCTTCGCGATTCGCATCTCGTTCTAACTCCAAGAGATTGGACGGCTTCTATATTTCATTCACCGGCGAGACAAAATGCCATATGCCCGATATCAGCCGAGGTGATGTGAATTGGCGGTTAACCTTTGCAATCGCCGATAAGGCGTTGCACGGGTGAACCTTCGACGCTAAAGCACGAGCAATTAGGGGCCAATAACACAACATGGCCCTGCGGTCTGTCCAAGCGGATTTGACTATAGCTATGGACGGATTGCCAGCCGTCAGGGTGGTAGATTTGGTGAAAGGCCGCGATATGTGCTGCTAATGGCGCAATCGTGGGAGTCTCGAGATTGTGCCTCAAGGCTTGATAATATGGAGTGATGCGTCTGAATGTCTTACGTTGACCAACCGGTAAGCGGTACTCGTACCGTGTCTTTGATCGTCGTTGCTGCCCTCCACGTTCTCTTTGGTTACGCGCTTGTGACAGGTCTCGCCTATGAAGGGGCGAAGAAGATCCTCAAGCGTGTGACTACCGTTGATATCGAGGAAGAGGTCAAGGAAGAGCCACCGCCACCGCCCAAGAAAGTTGATCTCCCTCCGCCGCCTGTCGCGCCGCCGGTGAAGATCAATGTTGCGGTGACGCCACCCCAGATCGAAACCGTGAGCGCACCGCCGCCTGCTCCGCCGCCGATCATCATCCCGCCGCCGCCGCCGCCGCCGCCGCCCAAGCCGGCGACGCCGCGCAACAATCCAGGCAGTTGGGCGACGTCGAACGACTATCCTTCGCGGGCATTGCGTGAGGATCGCGCAGGGACCACGGGCTTTAGGCTTACGATCAATGACAAAGGGCGAGTGGCAAGCTGCCGCGTCACCAGTTCGAGCGGTCACGCCGATCTCGACCAGGCGACCTGCAAGAATGTGACCCGCCGCGCCCGATTCAGGAAACCGAGCGACGGTTATGGCAATACCTACTCCAATCGTGTTCGCTGGGTCATTCCGGATTAATATTGTAACGGCGGGAGCTGCAAATCTCCCACCATGGCTGAAAATTAAGTTATCTTCTTGAGAGGACAATTAGCATGCTTATCGTCGATATTCTTGCCGCTGCCGGTGAAGCCGCAGCACCTGTAAACAAGTTCGGCTTTATGGAAGCCATGGAACAAGGTGGCGCGGTCGCCTACGGCACGGTCATCGTGCTGGGCATCATGTCGTTCGGCTCGTTCTATATTCTCCTGACCAAATATTTCGAACAGGGGAAACTCATGCGCCAGGGCAGGGAACTTCGCGCCAACTTCTGGAAAGCCCCGTCCCTGCGCGAAGGTGCCAACAAGCTCGACAAGAACAGCGCCTGGCGCCAGATCGCCGAAGATGGAATGCTTGCTGAAGAGCAGGCCAAGAGTCTGGTCGACGAAACCGAGAGGCACGACTGGCTCCATGGGACGCTATCGCGCTCGGAAAACTCGATCAATGCGAAGCTCGCTTCCGGCCTGCCCTTCCTCGCGACGGTTGGTGCAACCGCCCCGTTCGTTGGCCTGTTCGGAACCGTTGTCGGTATCTACCGCGCCCTGATCGCCATCGGCATCGCCGGCTCAGCCTCAATCGACAAGGTTGCCGGCCCGGTTGGTGAAGCCCTGATCATGACCGCTCTCGGCCTGGTAGTAGCTGTTCCCGCCGTGCTCGCGTACAACTACCTGCAGGCCCGCAACAAGAACATTGGCGAAACGCTTACTGGCTTTTCGACCGACGTCCTTGCGAACATCGCCTCCAACGGTGCGGTCAAGGGAGCTACGGCAGCGGGTGCAAAACCAGCAGCGAAACCCGCAGCAAAGCCCGCAGCGGCCCCGGCTAAGTGGTAAGCTGAACGGGCGGCAAGCACCCGAAGGTGTGCGCCGCCTGACATTTGGGATGAATGAGGCGGGGCCGTTGCATGCACGCCCGCCTCTCATCCTCGAACGTTTAGGAATGGGATAGACATTATGGCAATGGCTGCTGGCATGGGTGGTGATGAGACTCCAATGTCCGACATCAATACCACACCGCTGGTCGACGTGATGCTGGTGCTGCTGATCATCTTCCTCATCGCGATTCCGATCGCGATCAAGCAGGTCGATCAACTGCGTATGCCGGTCTTCGTCTCCATCGAATCCAAGGACAAGGTCGAGAACCTGCTGTTGACGGTGATGACCACCGACACACAAGGCCTGAGCCCCGGCGACGAAGGCTATCAGGGCGCATCGCGCTACGGCAAATGCCGGATCTATTTCAACAACACCACACTGGTCGATGACGAGGAACTGCGCGATCAGGCCTTCAAGCGGCTGGAAGGCATCGTGAAACGCGCTGGTGGTGCCGAAGCACTCATGGCCAATCCGGAACTGGTTCCGCAGGTCCACATCCGCGGTGATATCAATGCGCCGTGGCGCTGCGTTGCTGGCGCGATCTACAACGTTCAGGTTTCCGGCTATCCGACCGTCGGCTTCATCTCGAACCCGGTTGATCCGGACAAGATCTAGCAATATCGGTGGACGACTGCCGGCGACGAGAATTTCAGGAGTAACAATTCATGGCAATGTCAGGTGGCAAGGACGATGGCTCGCCGATGATGGAGATCAATACGACTCCACTCATCGACGTCATGCTCGTCCTTCTTATCATGTTCATCATCACCATCCCGATGGCGACACATTCGGTCGATGTCGACCTACCCTTCGACGACGGACTCGAGAAACCGCCGCCACCGATCGATCTGGTAAAGAACAAGGTTTCGCTGTCCAGGCAGGCAGATATTCTTTGGAATGGTGAGGTGATCACCGATGGCCAGCTGAATTCACTGCTGCGGGAATCGCTCACTTATGCAACCGAGCCGGAACTGCAGTTTGAGCCGGAGCCAGAAGCGCCCTACGATCTCGCGTCCAAGGTGCTCAATGTCATCAAGCAATCCAAGGTCACCAAATTCGGCTTCGTCGGCAATGAGAAATATATCTATTTCAGCAAGGACTAGGCTCCGGGCTGCAATGGCTAAGGACAGGGCGGGTTTTTCCCGCCCTTTTCTTTGGCTCAATCCACATCCGGGCGCATGGCCACCGCCGCCAGGCTTTCCGCCTCGATCAGTATTTCATCCTCTGCCGATCCCGACGGCAATGCCTCGCGGCCGATCATCGACAGTACCGGCACAGACAGCGGGCTAACGCGATCCAGGTGGACATGATCGACTTCTCGAGCAGCCCGATCAAGCACGTCGGCAACCCTGGCAACATCGGTCAGCCTCGCCCTGGCATCGGCCCAGGCTGCCTCAATCAACAGGTGATCGGGCTCGTATTTTCGCAATACGTCGTAGATCAGGTCGGTTGAAAACATGACCTGCCTGCCGGTCTTGCGCTTGCCCGGATGCTGCCGCTCAACCAGGCCTGAGATCACCGCCACTTCGCGAAACGCGCGCCGCAGCAGGTAGGATTGCTGAACCCAATCGACGAATTCATGCGCCAGAATGTCCGGCGACAGCAGCGCAGCCGGGTTTTCGACCGGCTGAAGCCCCCATATCGAAAGCGCGTAATCATTGGCGACGAAGCCCAGCGGCCCGATCCCGCGATCCTCCATCCGCCGCGTGATCAGCATGCCAAGCGACTGGTTCGCGTTCCAGCCTTCGAACGTATAATATGTCGTATAGGCCAGCCCGTTGTGCGGGAAGCTTTCGATCAGGAGCTGGCCCGGGCGAGGCAGATGCGAACGCCAGTCCTGCATTTCCAGCCATTCGCGAACATCGTCGGGAAACCGTCCCCAGCCAGCGCGGTCCGAAAGCATCTCTCGCACACGTCCGGCGAGATGGGTGGTCAGGGGCATACGCTGGCCCATATAGCTCGGGATCGTCGCAGAACGACGCGCCGCCCTCACGACCAGCTCGGTTTCTCTCAGCGCCTCGACTTCAAGATCCATACCGGCGAATCGAAAGGTGTCGCCCGGCTTCAAGCTCGCGCCGAACATCTCTTCTACCCGGCCAAGCGAACGCCCGTTGCGGAAACGTACGTCCAGCATCTCGGCATCGACGATGATCCCGGCATTGATGCGGTGACGCGCCGCGTTCTGGGGATGTGCAAGCCTCCAGATCCCGTCGGGATCCCTTACAATGCGCCGAAAGCGATCATAGGAGCGCAAAGCGTAACCCCCGGTCGCGACGAAATCGAGGACGCGCGCGAAAACTGTCTCGTCAAGCCAGGCATAGGAGGAGGAGGCTCGGGTTTCAGCTAGCAGCTCGGCCTCGTCAAAGGGCCCGGCGCATGCCCTGGCCATGACATGCTGTGCCAGCACGTCGAGGCCGCCCGGCCGGAAACTCTCGCCGTCGCGTTGCCCTTCGTCGACCGCTTCGGCAGCAGCAAGCGCCTCAAGATATTCAAAGCGGTTTCCTGGTACCAACAAGGCCCTGCTGGGTTGATCGAGCCGGTGATTGGCTCGGCCGATCCGCTGGAGCAGCCGCGAGGAACCCTTGGGCGCGCCCATCTGCACGACCAGATCGATATCACCCCAGTCGACGCCGAGATCGAGACTTGCAGTGCAGACCAGCGCCCGGATCTCGCCGCGCGCCATTGCCGCCTCGACCTTGCGACGCGCCTCACGCGACAGCGAGCCATGGTGAATCCCGATCGGCAGATTGTCATCGTTAGCTTCCCATAGTTGCTGGAAGATCAGCTCGGCCAGGAAGCGCGTATTGGTGAAGACCAGAGTCGTACGATGTGCAGCGATCTGCGCATAGATCTGCGGGATCGCCCAAGTCGCCGCATGACCGCTCCATGGCACGCGTTTCTCGCGGGGTAGCAGGATTGAGACCTGCGGTTCCGCACCCTTCTCACCCTCGATCAGCGCCACGTCCTCCACTTCGCCGCCGGGGGCCAGCCAGACACGAAAGGCTTCAGGATCGGCAAGCGTGGCCGACAGGCCAGAACGCTGCAGGCCGGGTGCCAGGGACTGCAACCGTGTCAGGCACAAGGCCAACAAATCACCACGCTTGCCGGTCGCAAAGGCGTGAATCTCGTCAATGACGATTCGCTTCAGCCCGACAAAAAGCTGCGCGCTGTCCGGAAAGCTGAGCAGCAGCGACAGCGATTCGGGCGTTGTCAGCAGCACATGGGGCGGACGGGCGCGCTGACGTGCCTTGCGGTTGGACGGCGTATCACCCGTTCGCGTCTCGACCCGAATCGGTAGGTCGAGTTCCTCAATAGGTGCCATCAGATTGCGCTGCACATCGGTGGCTAGCGCCTTGAGCGGCGAAACATACAACGTGTGGAGCCCATCTGGCGCTGGGGCATCTCCAAGCCGGGACATGCAGAAATCAGCAAGGGTCGGGACAAACCCGGCGAGAGTCTTGCCTGCACCGGTGTCGGCGACCAGCAGGGCATGGCACCCCGCAGCATGCGCGGCCAGCATCTCCTGCTGGTGTCGCCGCATTTTCCAGCCACGGCCAGCGAACCATTTCTCAATTTCACCGGGGATTGGGTTGCCAGCGATCATACCGACACTCTGCCCCAGCCACCGCCAGCCGCCAACCCTGCGCTCCGTTACGAATTCCCGTTGCTCGTCCAGCTTTCCTCGGAATCAAGGAGCCAGCGGCAGGACAGTGCCGCTGGCTCTCGATGCAGGACAAATCTGCCCGTAGCTGCCAAGCGCAATCGCTCAGCGCGGGCAGTTGGTCGGCGTGAACGAACCCACTACGCCAAGGTTGCGTCCATTGGAAAGCACAAGTTCGGCCTGCCAGGTTCCACCGCCCTGAATGCAAAGCTGGATCGGGGCCGGGATGGAGAAATTGGAGCCACCGCCCGACAGGCGAGCATGGACCCGCGCCGGCACGCCGCGGGACACCACAGCCTTGAACGACAAAATGGCTGGAGATGCTCCGAAATTCTGGTTGATTCGAAGCCGTATCGGCGTTCCGATAGCACCTCTCGCCGGACCCATCTCGACTGGGCGCCTAGGGGTCATATTGACGGGCCGAGGTGTGGGACGGGGTGTCGCTCGTCTAACCGGCTGGCGGACCGGAGCCGCCCGTCGGACCGGCTGCGCACTCCGCCATGCGGAAGGCAAGACCCTGACATTGCGGCGAAGCTGGGGCGAATTGATTCGCTGGTATTTCGTGGGAATCGTATATCGCGTCGCTGGTTTAACCTGCTTCGCTGGTGTCGATTGTCTGGACTGCCTGACTGGCTTGGCCAACACACGTCGCTGATAGCGGTAGATTACCGGCCCAGAGCCGACCTTGCTGGCACCCGTCAAGACCTGGCCGGTGCGTGTGGTATTCTTGGCGTTCTGCGCCATCGACGCAGAGACCGGCACAATTGCGGTGGTTACGCCCAGAACGGCGATAAGGCTCATCTTCAATGCAGAATTCAACATGTCGTCACTCCTCTTGCGTTTGATGCAAGACTTGTGGCGTAATGCTCCGCTATGGTCGGTGGCATCCCACACATCGACGTAGTGACAATTGCCACGGCCATGGTCCCACGGCGGTGCAGATCCCCCCGTTTGCGAATGACCCTCGGACAGGGGCGTCCGTGTGCCAGACCGGCGTACTGCTCAAAAGGCGAGCTAGTGCCCTGCCTGGGGGCCGCGTTCGAGACCCGATGCTGCCAGTTGCTCGTCGATTTGCGCCATCAGCCGCGCGAGCCCTTCGCTGGTTTCGGATTCGGCGCGAGCAACAAGCACATCCTGCGTGTTTGACGCGCGCAATAACCACCAGCCATCTTCGGTCGTAACGCGTACGCCATCTGTGCCGTTGACGTCTGCATCACTGCCCGAAAGCCGCAGCCTGACTTCCTCTATCGCCTCGAACTTACGAGCCTCATCCACCTGGAACCGCATTTCGGGTGTGTTGAGCACATTGGGCATCGCGTCGCGCAGTTCGGTGACGGATTTTCCGAGCCTTGAGGAGGCCGCCATCAACCGCACTGCCGCATAGAGCGCGTCATCAAAGCCATAATAGTGGTCGGCGAAAAAGACGTGCCCGCTCATTTCACCGGCCAGAGGGGAACCGGTTTCCTTCATTTTGGTTTTAATCAGGCTATGGCCGGTTTTCCACATCACCGGCTTGCCGCCCAGGCCTTCGACAAGATCGAACAGCGCCCTGGAAGCCTTCACATCGGCGATAATCGTGGATCCAGGCAGTATCTGCAGCAGGTCTTCGGCATAAATCATCAGCAATTGGTCGCCCCAGATGACCCGGCCTGTGCTGTCCACCGCGCCGATCCGATCACCGTCGCCATCGAAAGCTATTCCGAAATCGAGCTTCTTTGCCGCGACGAGCCCCTTCAGGTCTGCGAGGTTTTTTTCCTCGGTAGGATCTGGATGATGATTAGGAAAAGACCCGTCAACTTCCGTGTAAAGAAGGTGGTGCTCCCCCGGCAGCCGGGCGGCGAGCAATTCCAGAGCAGGACCGGCGGCACCGTTGCCCGCGTCCCAGCCGACCCGAAGTCCGGACAGGTGATCGTCGCCGATCTCGGCTAGGCCTTCGAGGAGACGGTCGACATAAGCGCCGAGGACCTCGCGCGTCTCGCTGACGCCATCGCCGTCGAACCACGCTCCCTGCGCAGCCATCCGACCGAGCCCCTGTATATCCTGCCCAAAAAACGGCCGGCCCTGAAATACCATCTTGAAGCCATTATAATTGGCGGGATTGTGGCTGCCAGTTATCTGAATGCCGCCATCTACATCTTCGGCTGAGGCTTCCGCATAATAGAGCATCGGGGTTGGTCCCATGCCGACACGGACCACGTCTACTCCGCTAGCATTGAGCCCCTCGACCAGCGCCTGTTCCAGAATTGGCGAGCTTGTCCGCCCATCATAGGCCACGGCCACCTTTCGGCCGCCAGCTTCCCGAAGAAGCGTTGCGAAGCCACGACCAATCGCCCGCGCGTCATCTTCGCCCAGCGTCTCCCCGGCGATGCCGCGAATGTCATATTCCCTAAGCACCGTGGGGTGGAAATCGTGACTCATATATCTTCCTCAATTGCCGTCCGGTAATTCATCCAACAGCAGATCACGCGCGGCATTTGCTTCATGCACCTGGCTGTTGCTGCCGCCTTTGTCGGGATGGACCACGGTTATCAGGCGCTTATGGGCATCCAGCACTTCGGCCCGCGACGCATCGGAACGCACGGCCAGTAGCTTGCGGGCACGAAACAATGCCTGAGAGCGGGTCGACGGGGGGCGAAGATAGTCCCACGGCCAGCGCCCGAACAGGAATTTGCAGGCAAGGCACACCGCCACTGCAAGGTAGAGCAATCGTATCATGCCAATGCCCTTGCCATTCCCAGCCCCGGCTGCGAATGCACAGGCAGGTTGAGGCGTGCAACCAGTTCACGAAGTTCCTGTCGGGCAACCAGGTGGCTGGTGCCAAGTTCACCCAATTGGCCCTTGTCGAGCAGCGTCAGACCGGATGGAAACAGCTCGCGATAAATCACCCGCTCGGACAATCCATTTGCCACCCGAAAGCCGACTCGCTTCGACAATTCCGTGAGAGCCTTGTTGAGCCGCCGCTGGTTGCGCGCCTCGACATGCTGGGTGCGGTTACGCACCACCACCCAGTCCATTTCGCGGCGCTGGTCCCTGATTGTCGCCATCGCACGCTTTTTGCGGGCTTCCCAGATAAGCTCGGAATAAAAGCTCAGCCGCTTCACCCGAAAATTCTCAGCGTCGACCTGCCCGATCAGGTCGAAATCGACAAAACTGTCATTAAGAGGCGTCACCAGCGTATCCGCTTCCGTCGCCGCATAACGTGCGAAAACATCGTCGCGGCCCGGCGTATCGATCACCAGGAAATCATGCCCTTCGGATATCTCGAGGGACATCGCATCGAGGTCTTCAACCGTCTCGCCGGCGAACACGCCAAATCGAACACCTGGCAGGCTGATACCGCGACGACCTTCTGTTTCGGCTCGATTCTCGAGATAGCGGAACAGCGTGCGCTGGCGCGGATCGAGATCAATTGCCGCGACGCGGGCACCGCGATAGGCAAGCGCGATCGCGACATGGACGGCTGTGGTCGACTTGCCAGTACCACCCTTTTCATTCGCAAAAACGATACGATGCGTAGGCACGGAAATCAGCCTCAATCTTTCAAAGGGTTGCTTGCGACGGCGAGCCGAGGCTAGTCAGCTGTTTGCTTGCCGGTCGACCGGTCTTATCGAAGGGCTTCGCGCCATGCAAACCATCGATCGTCTTGATCCACTACGCCGTTCGGTCGATGCTCTGCGCCAGGACGGACCTCTCGCGCTCGTCCCGACCATGGGCGCCCTGCATGATGGCCATCTGACGCTGGTGCGAGAGGCTGCAAAGCACGCCGCCCATGTCGCAGTATCGATATTCGTGAATCCGCGGCAATTCGGAGCCGGGGAGGACCTGGACGCCTATCCTCGCCAGCTCAAGCGCGATTGCGATCTGCTGGCCAGCGAAGGCGTTTCGCTGGTGTGGGCCCCAGGGTTGGAAGTGATGTATCCAGCCGGTTACGCGACCAATATTTCAGTCTCGGGCGTCAGCGAGGGCCTGTGCGGCGGCGATCGCCCCGGACATTTCGACGGCGTCGCGACCGTGGTGTGCAAGCTGTTCCAGCAGGTTCGCCCCGATAGTGCCTTTTTTGGCGAAAAGGATTGGCAACAGCTCGCGGTCATTCGCCGCATGGCCCGCGATCTTGATTTCACTCATCCCCATGCCGAGCAGATCATTGGCGTGCCCACCGTTCGCGAGGCAGATGGCTTGGCGATGAGTTCGCGCAACGCCTATCTTTCGGCCGAGGATCGCTTGAGAGCGGCCATTCTGCCTCGTGCCATGCGTGAAGCAATCAGCCGGATCGAAGCGGGTGGGGAAGTTGCGGCCTGCCTCAGCCAGCTTGAGCAGAGCCTGGTCGCTGGCGGCTTCGCCAGCGTTGACTATGCCGAATTGCGCGAAGCCAGCAGCCTTGCCTCGCTCGAGGCCCTGCGTAGCGCGCGGGGCCGCCTTATAGTTGCGGCCCGGATCGGTCACGCTCGGTTAATCGACAATATGCCAGTTGGCCATGACGGGGTGGCAAATATCACATAAGTCGGGGTTTTCCCGAGAGGTCTTTGTCGGTATTGACTGACCTCAGAACTTGGCCGCCCAGACGCGGAAAAGAGTGAAGCAGAAGGGATATTACCCATGAAAAAGATTATGTTGGCAGTGGCCGCAGCGGCCGTTGCACTAACCGGAACCAGCGCAACAGCGGCCAGCAAGTCATCGGCCCGCAAGAAGCAAGAGCGTGCTACGCAAGAAATCCCGCAGTGCTACCGCAACCTCGGCGTCGTGGCGATCGTCGAACCCGACAACAAGTGGTGGCGCCAGATGAGCCTGGGCAGCCCGGAAGCAATCCTGCGCGTATTTGTGCAGAAATCAGGCTGCTTCACGCTGGTCAATCGCGGCCGGTCGCTGCAAAACCGCGCGATGGAACGCGCTCTGGCTGACCAGGGCGAATTGCAATACGGTTCGAATATCGGCAAGCGGCAAGTGAAGGCGGCGGATTACTTCCTCCAGCCTGACATCGTCAGCACCAACAACAATTCGGGCGGCGGCGGCTTTGGCGGCGCTCTGGGCGGCATGCTAGGCGGGCGCAGCTTCGGCGGCCTTCTGGGCGGCATCAAGGTCAAGAAGGGCGAGGCCAATGTCACGCTCTCAATCGTCAATGCACGCACCACAGTCGAAGAAGCCCTGGTCGAAGGCTATGCTCGCAAGTCCGACGTAAGCTTCGGCGGCGGCGGCGGCGGCCTGTTCGGCGGCACCTTGGCCGCTGCAGGTGGCGCAGGCTATCAGAACACCAAGATCGGGCAGATCATCGTCCTCGCCTATCTTGACGCCTACACCAAGATGGTCTCGCAACTTGGCGGACTTCCGGCGGACGCTTCAGCAGCAGCGCCTCTGGCTGAATAAGTCGCTTAGACATCTGGGCCGAACAAAGGGGGGCGGGACCGCAAGGTTCTGCCCCTCATTTATTGCAGGACCGGAGGGCCGACACCGACGGCGAACAGGGACAAACATCCGCCAACCGCGCCATGGCAAAGGCTTTCCTACATCGGTAGACTTTGCAAAGACCAGACCCACCCCAGCGTACCAAGGCAACCATTTCGATTCACTGGAGAAATTGGGGGTGGCGTGACTTCATTCTGACACAGTCTACAGATGTCATACGGGCGAAGTTCGAAAACATCAATTTGGGCGGAAATCAGGCTTTTCTTCTCCCTGCTTGCTGGATCGGAGTGAAGTTTCGCGTGATGCATGACATTTCCGGTAAAGGCGCGCTGCACGCAGATTCCAGCCTTGCCGCTGGAGGAAATTCTGGAACAGGCTGTCACATTTTGGTTATGAAATTCGTGATATCTATGCAAAATTACGGCGATAACTGCTTCACAGTGCCTTCGACAGAACAGGGACCAGGCTGACAATTCCATGAATACAACCGCAAGGCGCAGAAATCCGCTCGATCTCTTGATGAATTCGGGTCTGGGCAAATTGCTCAGCAGGGTTGGTGTTGCGCCTCGTCGGGCGAGCAGCGAGAGCCTGCTCGATCTGGCGAATGCCCTGCTGTCCTTGCGCGGCCGGGCTTCAGGACCCGCCCTGGCTTCGGCATTTTTCGACCTGTACGAAGCCAGCGATCTGGCCGCGCGGCAGCAGTTCCTCGAGAAGGTGCATGACCTGCAACCCTATGACACGGAGGCGATCGACAAGGCAGTTGCCACCTGGACCGAGAAGCGGGACGAGAATTCAGCCCATGCGCTCAACGCCGCGACCGAGCCGCCCGGTGACAGGCTGATTCGATCGCTCAACCTTGCACCACAAGGAATGCAGCGCCTGCTGAGGATGCGCGAAGACCTGCTTGCCATTCCCAGGAAAACGCCTGGCATCAAGTCACTTGATGAAGTTATCGAGACAGCATTCACATCCTGGTTCAATGTCGGCTTTCTGGAGCTCCGTAGGATTCGTTGGGATTCGCCCGCACGGATGCTTGAGCGCATCATCAAATATGAAGCGGTGCACCAGATAGATGGTTGGGAGGATTTGCGACGGCGAGTCGAGCCGATCGATCGGCGCTGCTATGGCTTTTTCCATCCGCAGATGGCGGACGACCCGCTGATATTCGTCGAAGTGGCCCTGACCCGCGATTTGCCGAGTACGATCCACGAGATCATTGCCGAAGAGCGCAAGGTGACTCCGCGAAGCGAAGCCAGTTGCGCGATTTTCTACTCGATCTCGAACTGCCAGGAAGGCCTGAAGGGTATTCCCTTCGGAAACTACCTGATCAAGCGCGTTGTCGGCCTGCTCCAGGAAGAGCTTCCGCAGCTGAAGACCTTTGCCACCTTGTCTCCGGTGCCAGGTTTCGCGAAATGGCTTGCCAAGTCTCAGGGCGAGAGCACCAAGGTTCCGGGCCCCAAGCGGTTGCGAACACTGACCGCGCAATATCTGGCCTACGCCAAACACCAGTCCGGCCAACCCCTCGATCCAGTGGCGAGATTTCATCTTGGTAACGGCGCGCGTCTCGAAGCGATCCACGCCAATGCCGACCTGTCCAGGAACGGGCAACGCCAGGCCCACGGGGTGATGGTCAATTATGTCTACGATCTATCGGAAATCGAGGCGAATCACTTTGCCCTGACGGAGCTTGGCACCGTCGCCACGTCCAAGGCAGTCCAGACATTGGCCGAAGGCAGCGGTACGAAAAAGGGCAAGGACAAAGCGGTCAGCGAAGACATCGCCGCTTGAGATTCATGAAAACGGCGTCAATTCCGGTCTGACGAACCCTAATGCCCTGGGAAACCCATCAGGGCATCGACCGAAAGGCCCTTCGCGCGCAGGCGCTCGGCACCGCCGAGATCGGGGAGGTCGATCACGAATAAGGCGTGGTCGATTGTCGCTCCCGCCCTGACCAGGAGCTCCGTAGCGGCGGTCGCTGTGCCGCCGGTCGCGATGAGATCGTCGATCAGGACAACCTTGCCGGCGGAAGGGACAGAACCGGGATCGATCTCCAGCGTGTCGGTCCCATATTCCAGCGCATAGTCGATCGCGAGAACCGGAACCGGGAGCTTGCCCGGCTTGCGTATCTGCAGGAACGGCAAGCGTAGCCCGGCAGCGACCGCAGCGCCGAATATGAAGCCGCGCGCCTCGATCCCGGCTATGGCTTCGCCGTCCACTTGCTGCACCCGCTGCTCGAGATGCGCCACCGCGTCTGCAAAGCCATCGCCATGGCCAATCAGCGTGGTGATATCGCGAAACAGAATGCCCGGCTTCGGGAAATCCGGAATCGAGCGAATCAGGCCCTTAAGGTCATCGAGAGACTTCATGCCGCGCCTAAGATAATCCGCCCACCCGCTGCCACATGGCGATAGAGGTGCAGCCTCACTGGCACGGACTTCGGCGGCTTCAGCCCTTCTTCTTTTTCTTGTCGGCCCAGATGCTCTTGTAGGACAAGAAGCCGAGGATCGTCGCGAACAGCAGGAAACCAAGCACTGGCAATCCGGTTTGCTTGCGCTTCTCCAGTTTCGGTTCCGCAGTCCAGACGAGGAATGCAGCTACGTCCTTTGACATTTGTTCGACGGTCGATTTGGTGCCGTCGCCAAAGCTGACTATTCCCTCATTGAGAGGCGGAGCCATGGCGAGATTCAGATTAGCGAAATAGGGGTTGTAATAGAGCCCCTCACCCGGCCGATTGTCTTCCGGCAGAGCGGCTGGCGGATCCTGATAGCCACTGAGCAGGGAATAGACATATGCTGCGCCGTTATGCCGGGCCTTGGTCATCAGCGACAGGTCAGGCGGGATCGCGTTATTGTTGGCAGCACGAGCTGCAACATCATTGGGGAAGGCCAGTGGGAAATAATCCGTCGGCATGCCGACCCGGGTTGTTGCCTCACCAGTATTTGGATCGATCCCGTCCACCTGATAACCGACGGCAATTGCCTTCACTTCGGCCTCGTTATAGCCAAGCGCCGCCAGATCGCGGAACGCGACATGACGCAACGAATGGCACGCGGCGCAGACTTCCTTGTAGACTTGGAAGCCGCGTTGCAGCTGTTGCCGATCGAACTTGCCGAAAGCACCATCGCTGGCGAGATGCAGCTCCTTGGGGTGCTCATGAAACTCGTGTTCCACCGTGTGCGGAAGCTCGAAGTTCAGCAATCCGGTCAAGAGCGACCAGGCGAGCGCCACCGTGAAGAACAGCCCGACGAGAATGGAGAGAATGCGGATCATGGCTTCGTCTTTCCGTCTTGCTGTTTCTATTCCGCCGGGCTCAGCGCGGCACTCTCATCCTCACCCAGGACAGCCTCGGTGATAGAGTAGGGCAGCGGGTCCGGGCGCTCGATCGCAGAGACGATCGGCAGGATGATGAGGAAGTGGGCGAAATAATAGGCCGCCGCGATTTGGCTGATCACCACATAGGGTTCCTCGGCTGGCGCGCCGCCGCAATAGAACAGCACCGCCATGGCTACCAGCAGCACATAGAAGAACTTGCGGTAGAGCGGACGATAGCTGGCCGAGCGCACCGGCGACTTGTCGAGCCAGGGCAGTAAGAACCAGATCAGGATCGATCCGAACATTGCAAGCACGCCCATCAGCTTGGCCGGGATGAAAAAGAAGTCCGTCGTGAATGCGCGCAGGATCGCGTAAAATGGCCAGAAATACCAATCCGGAACGATGTGGGCCGGCGTGCTCATCGGGTTGGCCGGAATGTAGTTATCCGGGTGTCCCAGCATGTTAGGCGCGTAAAACGTCACAGCGGCGAGGAAGAACAGGAAAGCGCCGACTGTCCAGCCGTCCTTGGCGATGAAATAGGGAAAGAACGGAACCGTATCGCTCTCGGATTTGACAGGCACGCCGGTCGGGTTGCTGGAGCCGGGAATATGCAGCGCCCAAATATGGAGCACGACTACGCCGACGATCACGAAGGGCAGCAAATAGTGCAGCGAGAAAAAGCGGTTGAGCGTAGCGTTACCGGGAGCAAAACCGCCTAGAAGCCATTGCTGCAGCGGCTCACCAACCATCGGAATAGCCGAGAACAACCCGGTGATGACCTTGGCGGCCCAGAAGCTCATCTGACCCCAGGGGAGGACATAGCCCATGAACGCCGTCGCCATCATCAGCAGGAACAGGACTACGCCCAGTAGCCACACCATTTCGCGCGGTGCCTTGTAGGAACCGTAGTAGAAACCGCGGAAGATATGGACGTAGACGACGACGAAGAATGCGGCGGCTCCGTTGGCATGCACGTAGCGCATCAGCCAGCCCCAGTTCACGTCGCGCATAATGTGCTCGACGGAATCGAAGGCCACGGTATCATTCGCGGCGAAATGCATCGCCAGGATGATGCCCGTCACGATCTGGATGATCAGGCAGACCAGCGCCATGAAACCGAAGTTCCACCAGTAATTGAGATTACGCGGAACGGGATAGCCGGCACCGACAGAATTATAGACCAGCCGCGGTAGCGGCAGTCTGTCGTCCATCCACTGCATGAAGGGATGGCTCGGCTTGTATTCGTTCGCCCAGGGGAAACTCATAATATCAGACCTCAGCCGATCTTGACGACAGTGTCGGAGACAAATTCATAGTCCGGCACTTCTAGATTGAGGGGAGCCGGGCCTTTGCGGATGCGCGCGGCAGTATCGTAGTGAGAGCCGTGGCAGGGACAGAAATAGCCACCGAATTCGCCTCTCGACTCACCTTCGCCAGCACCCAGCGGGACGCAGCCAAGGTGGGTGCAGACGGCCATGGTGATCAGCCAGTTTTCCTTGCTCTTAAGTGTCCGTTCAGCAAGCGTTTGCGGATCGCGAAGCGAGGCGACAGCGACCTCGTTGGCCTCAGTTATCTCGGCAGGGGTAAGGTTGCGGATGAAAACCGGCTGGCTGCGGAACACCGCCTTGATCGCCTGGCCGGTTTCAATTGCGGATATATCAACCTCTGTCGAGGATTGCGCCAGCACGTCGGCCGAAGGCGACATCTGGCTGATCAGCGGAACGAGAGTCGAAAGACCCCCAACGCCTGCTACACTGACCGCTGCAATATTGATGAAATCGCGCCGCCGCACTCCATCTCCGGCTGCGAGCTCCGGAGCGTCAGTGACCGCTTCTTCTGCCATGTTCGACCTTGCCTTGTTCTCTATCACCCGCGACCGAAGCCGGAAGCAGGCGAAAACTTTGTCAGTGGTACGCCAATTCCCCCAAACGCCAACTGCCACTCGGGGCGAACCCAGAACAGACATCGACTTGGCGCGCCTGATAGCCGCGAAAACCGACCCTGCCAACCGCCTTTTTTGGCGTTTTGCGCCGAGAATTCAATCCAGACCTATGAGGGATATCTGTCTGCCATAGTTCGCTTCACCGCGATGTGTCGCTAGGCGGTAAGAATAGAACCGGTCCGGCGACGCATATGTATCGAGGTCAAGCCTGTCGACCCGGCCGATTCCAGCCCGTTTGAGCCGCACCCCGACATAGGCTTCGAGATCGAATTGGAAATGCCCCCGTCGGCCAATCTGGAAAAATTGGCGATTGGCGGGTTCGGCACCGACGAAGCGCTCCTGGAATGCCTCGTCCACTTCATAGCTTGCAGCAGCGATGCACGGACCGATTGCCGCCGCGATCCGATCCGCTCGCGCGCCAAGGCCAATCATCGCCTCCACCGTGCCCTCAATTACGCCGGAAAGCGCGCCTTTCCAGCCGGCATGGGCCGCGCCGATAACGCCGGCCTCTTGGTCTGCCAGCAGAACGGGCGCGCAATCGGCAGTAACGATCCCGAGCAGCAGGCCGCGCTGTCGGGTGACCATGGCGTCAGCCTGTGGCCGCTCGCTTTGGTCCCATGGCTCGGTGACGACGGCGCAATTGGGCGAATGTATCTGAAAGACTGTCACCAGGCGCGCGCCGGGCAGGACTGCGTCCACGGCCCTCGCACGATTCTCCGTGATCGCAGCCATATCGTCACCCGAACCCGGTCCGGTGTTGAGGCCAGACAGATCGCCGGTTGAGACACCGCCGCGCCGTCCGAGAAAGCCGTGCGCTATGCCAGTGAGCGCTTCAGCGGCATTGATTTCCACAGCTTCTGTAACGGCCTCAGCCAAGGCTTCGGCTCACCTGCTCGCTAGTGTCGCGCGAAAGCCCCGGCAATGCAGCAATGCGTTCAAGCTCGGCCCGCATCATCTCTGAGCGCACCGGCTCGATTCGCCGCCAGCGCCCAAGAGACGGGACGAAGCGCGCCGCGGTCTGGGGATTGATCGGATCGAGCGTACGGATCAGATCGCCGACAAGCGCGTAGCCCCGTCCGCTTGCCTCGTGAAAGGCGCAAGGGTTCATCGCCAGGGCCATGTAGAGAGAGCGCACGCGATTGGGATTGTTGAGCGTGAAGGCCGGGTGATCGGCAAGCGCGGTGACATGGTCCAGCACATCGGGATGCAGCGAACCTGCCTGGAGCGAGAACCACTTGTCGATGACCAGCGAATTGTCCTCATAGCGCGTGTAAAAGTCGCCCAGCGCCTCTTCCCGCTCAGCACAATCAAGCCCTACCAGAACCATCAACGCACCCTGGCGGTCAGTCATGTTATCCGCGCCGTTATATTGCTCGAGAGCCCTTTCGGCTGCGTCCTCGGGAACACCGGCAGCCAGATAGACCAACGCCTGCGTCTTGACCTTGCGCGCGCCCCGCGCGCCTGCATCGCGGCTGTAATCAACCGCGCAAGCGCGATCGTGCAAATCGCCGAAATCATCCTGCAATTCTTCGCCCAGCCAGGCCTTGAGCCCTTCGCGCTCGGCATGAATCGCGGCAGGGTCGGCTACCGAGTATTGTTCGGCGAGATAGGATGCCGCCGGTAGGATCAGCAGCTCGCCGCGCATCTGATCGTCAAGCTCTTCATCGAACAGGGCGGACTCGATCGCCTGGCTGACCGCGTCGCGCTCAACATCGCGGGCGCGCTCGTCCAACTCGCCATTCACCGCCGCCATGAGATGGTCGACGACCAGGCGCTGCATTGCCTCATAGCGTGCAAAAGCATCGTCGTCGCGCGCGGCAAGGAACACCAGATCTTCACTCTGCTGCTCAGCAGCAATCGCAATCGGTGCAGTAAAGCCGCGATTGATCGAGAGCACAGGTGGTCGCAGATAACCTTTGAACTGGAAATCGTCGGTCTGCTTTTCGAGCACAACCGTTTCTTCGCCGTGATGCTTTCCGGTTTCGCGATCGAACAACGCCAGCGTGATCGGAATCACCATCGGCTGCTTGTCCGGCTGACCGGGCGTCGCCGGAATTTCCTGTTCGAGCCTTACGGTCGCAAAGCCGTTCTCATGAATCAGCTTTGCCTTGACCTTCGGCGTACCGGCCTGGCCGTACCACAGCCGGAATTGCCCAAGGTCGAGCTCGGCCCCATCCTCGATCGCATTCACAAAATCTTCGCAGGTCGCGGCCTCACCATCGTGCCGCCCAAAATATAGGTCAGTGCCTGCACGGAATCGTTCGGGGCCAGTCATGGTCCTCATCATCCGGATCACTTCAGCACCCTTGTTATAGATCGTCGAGGTGTAGAAATTCGAGATTTCCTGATAGCTGTCAGGCCGGATCGGATGAGCCAGTGGACCCGAATCCTCGGGGAACTGGGCAAGGCGCAGCACCCGCACATCCTCGATCCGCTTGACCGGTGTCGAGCCCATGTCCTGGCTGAACAGCTGGTCGCGCAGGACCGTGAAGCCCTCTTTCAGCGAAAGCTGGAACCAATCGCGGCATGTGATGCGATTGCCTGACCAATTGTGGAAATATTCATGGGCGATGACACCCTCAACCCCATCGTAGTCGGCATCGGTTGCGGTTTCTGGATCGGCCAGCACATAGCGTGTGTTGAAGACGTTGAGGCCTTTGTTCTCCATCGCACCCATGTTGAAGTCTGACACGGCAACGATGTTGTAAAGATCGAGATCATACTCGCGCCCGAATGTCTCCTCGTCCCATTTCATCGCTGATTTGAGCGAATCCATTGCGTGCTGGGTGCGCGGCTCATCACCGGGCCGCACCCAGATATTGAGGTCGACCTTGCGTCCGCCCATCGTCGTGAATGTCGAATGATTTGCAGTGAGCTGACCTGCGACGAGCGCGAACAGATAGCTCGGCTTGGGCCAGGGATCATGCCATTCGGCCCAGTGGCTGCCGTCCTTGCCCTCGCCCTGCGCCTCGCAATTGCCGTTGGACAGCAGCACCGGGAAAGCATCCTTCGGCCCTTCCATCCGCACGCGATATGTCGACAGCACATCAGGCCGGTCGGGGAAGAAGGTGATGCGGCGAAACCCTTCGGCTTCACATTGGGTGCACAACATGCCGTTCGAAGCATAAAGGCCCATCAGCTTGCTATTGGCAGCTGGCTGGACCTGGGTTTCCACCTCGATGACATGGGCTTCGCCGGGCAAGTCGATCAGCAGGTCGGACCCATCCATGCGCCAGTCCTTGATTGCCTCGCCATCCACCTTGACCGAGCGGGCGGCAATGCCGTCGCCATTGAGGCGAATGTCGGGCTCGCCGCTGCCCTCGGAATTGCGCTGGACCGAGAGCTGCGCGATAACTTGCGTCTCGTCGAGACCCAGCGCGAAATTGAGCGATACCTCGGGCACAAGCCAGTCGGGCGCGCGATAGTCCTCACGGCGGATGATTGTCGGGGCTTGAGAGGCAGCGTTTCCTGCCTCGGCGTCGGGTGTGTTGGCGATATCCATTGGGCCTAATTAGAGCTTCGGCCTGCGATTGCCAGCGCTTCGATCGGGATATTCACCGCGTCTGCATATTTCCTACAGGTCGGCCTGCGGCTATGAAGCAGGCTACCGACATGCTTCAGAGGCAAAAAACCGATCGCAGATGTGTCAACCGCCATTTTTTCGGAATAAAGGTTGTGATATAAGTGTCTTGGTTAGTGAAAGTAGTGGTTGACAGGGTGTCGCCTTCGTCAACTTCACCACACATAGGCGCTGAGGTGCCGAAAGTGTGATGAAACGGCTGTTTGTCTTTGGCCTGGGCTACTCGGCCTCGCGGATTGCAGCGCGTTTCGCGGATCAGAGCTGGGAAGTGATCTCGACCGGCGAAAACGGCACCTTGTCCTTCGACGATGAAGGCAATGTCCTGCTTGCGCTCGCCGACGCCAGCCATATCCTGTCCTCAGTCCCGCCGGGCGGGGACGGCAGCGACCCGGTGGTGGAGCGCTATGGAGCAGGGCTGGCAGGCAAGTGGCTGGGCTATCTCTCCTCGACCGGTGTCTATGGCGATACCGGTGGCGCATGGATCGATGAAGGCGCACCGGTTGGATCTGGCCGGCGCGTTTCCCGCAGCGACTGCGATATTCAGTGGCTCAAGCTCGGCGCGCTGGTGTTCCGCCTACCGGGCATTTACGGGCCAGGCCAAAGCGCGCTTGACCGGGTTCGCCAAGGCAAGGCGCAACGCATCGACCTGCCCGGCCAGGTCTTCAGCCGCGTGCATGTTGACGACATTGCCAGTGCTGTCTTCGCCGCACGCAATGCACCGGGAGGAGCCTACAATATCGCTGACGACTTCCCGGCGAGCCAGAATGCGGTGATCGAAGAGGCCTGTCGCTTGCTCGGGCTGGCGCCACCGGAGCTCACCTCGCTGGAGGAGTCGCAGCTCTCGCCGATGGCACGAGGCTTCTATGCCGAGAATCGCCGCGTGGCGAACGGCAAGGCCAAGCGCGTGCTGGGCTGGCGTCCGCAATATCCAACCTATCGCGAAGGCCTGCCCGCATGCTTGGATTAAAGCGCGGCAATCGCCTTCGCCAGCGCGGCGACATGATCGCTCGGCGAATTCCACGAGGTAACGATCCTCGCCCCGCCTTTCCTTTCGTAGAAGCCAAAACCCTCGCCGCGCAGCGCCGCGGATTCACCCTCGGTAAGCTGCAGAAACACTTCATTGGCCTCAACCGGGTGGATCAGGCGGGTCTGCGCGGCCTCAGCGATTTCCCGTGCAGCGGCATTGGCGGCGCGAGCGTTGTCCAGCCAGAGATTGCCTTCCAGAAGAGCAAGTATCTGCGCAGCCATGAAGCGACCTTTGGACTGCAAATGCCCGGAGCGCTTGCGGCGATAGCGGATCATGTCAGCGGCGGCGGGATCAAAGAAGATGATCGCTTCGGCTCCCATCCCACCATTCTTGACGAAGCCGAAACTGAGCGCATCGGCACCGCTGCAAGCTTCCATGGGTGTGCAACCGAGATGGGCGACGGCATTGGCGAATCGCGCACCGTCGATATGCAGCTTGAGCTGCTTGCCTTGGATGTAGCCCGTGAGCTCGCCCAACTCGTCCGGCTTATAGACCAGTCCCAATTCGCTCGCCTGGGTGATCGAGACCGCATATGGCTGCACCCGATGGACGTCGACAGCAATCGGATCGATCACGTCAGCGATGTCCTGCTGCGTGAGCTTAGCGCCTTCGCCCTGCGCCTGCATCAACTTGGCACCGTGCAGGAAGAAGCCCGGCGCGCCGCATTCGTCGCTCTCGATATGGGCCTCGTGATGACAGACCACGCCGCCCTCAGGGGGAACCATCGAAGCAAGCGCAAGGCAGTTCGCCGCCGTACCGGTCGCCACCCACAGCGCCGCGCAGTCTTGCCCGAACAGGCCGGAAAAAGCTTCGTCCAACCGGGCGCTCAGCGTGTCTTCGTCATAGGATGCGTCGGGCGCATCGGCGGCCTGCATCGCGCGCCAGACAGCGGGATGGACCGAAGCGGCGTTGTCGGAATGAAACAGCATGGCCATATCAGCGATGGAACTGGCGGAGAGCTCCGTCAAGCTCAGGAGATTGCATGACCGATGTAAACATCACCCTTCGCGACGAAGGTGGCCACGGTGTCTACACCGCGCAGGTCGAAGGTAGCGATGCCAGTGGCCGCCTGACCTGGGTCGAACGGGACGGCGTGCGCGTCGCGGAACACACTATCGTGCCGCCCGAGATTGGCGGGCGAGGCATCGCGGCACAATTGGTCGAAGCTCTGGTGGCGGATGCCCGCGAACACAGCTTCAAGGTTAGACCGGCCTGCTCCTATGTCGCCGCGAAGTTCGACAAGCGTCCGGATTGGGCCGAGCTGCTAGCCTGATGGCTACTCGGGCCTGCCGAAGCCACCGCCGCCCGGTGTTTCGATAACGAAGACATCACCGGGTTCGAGCCGCACGGAAGCGGTCGCGCTGAGCTGCTCAACCGAGCCATCGGCACGCTCGATGCGGTTTACGCCCGGCTCGCCGTCACTCCCGCCCGCAAGACCGAAAGGCACAGTCACGCGCCGGTTCGATAGGATCCCGGCATCCATCGTCTCGAGAAAACGAACCCGCCGCACCGCACCATCGCCGCCCTTGTGAAGCCCCGCACCGCCTGAACCATGACGAATAGAAAATTCTTCGAGCAGCACCGGAAAATTGGTTTCCAGCACTTCAGGGTCGGTCAGGCGGCTATTGGTCATGTGGGTTTGCACGACATCGGTTCCGGCGAAATCCGGACCCGCGCCAGAGCCGCCGGCGATGGTTTCGTAATATTGTCGGCTCTCATCGCCGAAAGTGAAATTGTTCATCGTACCTTGCGAGGCTGCCATTGCACCAAGCGCGCCAAACAGCGCATCGGTAATCGCCTGGCTCGTCTCAACATTGCCGGCAACCACGGCGGCGGGCGGACGAGGGTGGAGCATCGAGCCTTCGGGGACGCGGATCGTCAGAGGGCGCAGGCAGCCCTCATTCATAGGAATGTCATCGTCGATCAGC
>JAQWKP010000060.1 GCA_029247785.1 Novosphingobium sp. | reverse complement strand
GTCGCCGAGCATCTCAAGGGCCGGGAGGTGACCCTTGAGGTCGATCTCGGCCTCGGCGACGGGCGCGCCACGGTCTGGACCTGCGATCTCACCCATGGCTACATCTCGATCAACGCAGATTACCGCAGTTGATGGACGATGCGCTGACTGCAGCGATCCATGCAGCCATGCAAGAGGCAAGTGAACAGGCAATCCTGCCGCGCTACCGTTCTCTGGCCGAGCATGAAGTCATCTCCAAGGCGGCAGACGATGTGGTTACCGTGGCCGACCACGAGGCCGAGGAGATTCTTACCGAGCATTTGTCAAATCTGCTGCCCGAAGCGTCGATTGTAGGCGAAGAGGCCGCCCATACCAATCCTGCCATTCTTGATCGACTGGGCGATAGCCTGTGCTGGATCATCGATCCGCTGGATGGGACCAATAATTATGCCACCGGCAAACCACCCTTCGGCGTGCTTGTCGCGCTAGCCGAGGCGGGTGAGACCATTGGTGGCTGGATCTATGATTGCTTGTCGGGACGGTTCTGCCACGCTCAGCGCGGACTGGGCGCATTCCTCGACGGTGAACGCATCACGGCAAAGCCAAGCGACGGAAATCCGCCCGTCGCAGCAATCTCACTGATCTTCCTCGATGACGCCCAGCGTGAGAGGATCAAGGCGCACATCGCACCGCATTACCGTTTGGTCGATATTCCGCGTTGCGCCGCCGAACAATATCCGCGCCTTGCATTGGGGCAAAACGATGTCTCGATTTTCGAGCGCACCTTGCCCTGGGATCACGCAGCGGGCGTATTGTTCCTTAACGAGGCGGGCGGCAAGGCGGCACGGCCCGATGGCAGCGCCTATCGGCCCGGCGAATACGACCATCCCGGCCTGCTGGGCGCATCGTCGCCGCGACTATGGAACGAATTGGCGCATCGAATCGCGGAAATGGAAAATTGCTGAAGGCTTTCGCCCAAATGATATGACTGCTACAGCGCGCCTCCTTACTCATGAATCAGGAGGTCCTCATGGTACGCAAAACCACCAGTAATTTCGACCTGCCTTGCTTTCGAGCGCAGCAGTAAGCGCCGCAAGGGCTATCCATCTGAAACGCAGGTTAAGCGCGGATTGCGCTTTGTCCATGGCGACAAGGAACTGGTTGAAAAACTTGGTCGCAACGATCTTTGCCCCTGCAGTTTGGGTCTTAGATTTCAAACGATGTTGCCTCAAGAAAGGCCGGTTTCGACGGCACACTTCGGGACGACTACTGGCGCTAATTAGTCGCCTCCCTTTGGTATGCAGCCGGGTATCACTGCAGTACCCGGCTGCAGCCGACTAGAGCTCGCCTTCAAGCCAGCCCTTGAGCGCATTCTTCGGCGCAGCACCGAGCTTCTGCGCGACTGGCTTGCCGTCCTTGAACAGCACCATCAGCGGAATCGACTGTACGCCGATCTGGCTCGGGATGTCGGTATTCTCGGTGATGTCCATCTTGGCGATGGTGACGCTGTCCGCCAGTTCCTCACTGATTTCCTCAAGCGCTGGAGCAATCATCTTGCACGGGCCGCACCAGTCAGCCCAGAAATCGACCAG
>JAQWKP010000081.1 GCA_029247785.1 Novosphingobium sp. | reverse complement strand
TGAATACACGCCGCCCGGAGCCAGTCTGACTTGATTTAATCAGCCGGTTAAACGTCGCACTGCACAGGGTCAATCATGCAGGGACCAGTGGTGTCACGAATTGGCCCGTATGTGGCTCAGAAGCGCGCATCTGGTGGCGATTTCAAGTCACCACGATATTGAGCGCCCCATCGCCTTCATCGATGTGAATGGTCGCGCCATCCGGTATCTCCCCAGCCAGCAATTTATCGGCCAGCGGGTCCTGAAGGTATCGCTGCACCGCCCGCTTGAGGGGCCGCGCGCCGTAGACCGGATCGTAGCCGACCCGCCCGAGCCAGCGCTTGGCAGCATCGGTGAGATCGAGCGTGATCTTGCGGTCTGTCAGCAGCTTCTGGACCCGGCCGACCTGGATCTCGACGATCGGGGTCATATGCTCCTGGCCAAGCCGGTGGAACAGGATCATCTCGTCCAGCCGGTTGAGAAATTCAGGCCGGAAATGCCCGCGAACGACTTCCATTACCTGGGGTTCGACCGCGTCGACATCCTGGCCCTCGTCCAGATTGGCGAGGAACTGGCTGCCAAGATTGCTGGTCAGGATGATCAAGGTGTTGGTGAAATCGACCACACGGCCATGCCCATCGGTCAGCCGCCCGTCATCGAGCACCTGCAGCAGCACGTTGAAGACGTCATTGTGGGCCTTCTCGACCTCGTCAAACAATATGACCTGGTAAGGCCGGCGACGGACAGCCTCGGTCAGCACCCCGCCCTCCTCATAGCCAACATAGCCCGGAGGCGCGCCGATCAGGCGCGAGACCGCGTGTTTCTCCATGAATTCGGACATGTCGATCCGCACCATCGCGGCATCGTCGTCGAACAGGAAGGCAGCCAGCGCCTTGGTCAGCTCGGTCTTGCCGACGCCGGTGGGACCGAGGAACAGGAACGAGCCCAAGGGCCGGTTCGGGTCCTGCAACCCGGCGCGCGAGCGGCGCACCGCCTTGGATACGGCTTCGACCGCATCGGCCTGACCGATGACGCGCTCGCCGATCACCTGCTCCATATTCAGCAGCTTATCGCGCTCGCCTTCGAGCATCTTTTCGACCGGAACACCGGTCCAACGGCTGACGATCGAGGCGATATCGTCCTCGGTTACTTCTTCGCGCAGCAAGGCGTTGCCGGTCTGCCCCTGCGCAGCCTCGATCTCTTTTTCGAGCTGCGGGATAGCGCCGTAGGATAGCTCACCAGCCCGCGCGAGATCGCCCGAACGCTGCGCCTGTTCAAGCTCAAGCCGTGCATGATCGAGCTGTTCCTTGAGCTTGCCTTCCGAAGCAATCTTGTCACGCTCATTCTGCCAGCGGGTTGTCAGCTCCGCGCTCTGCTGTTCGAGATTGGCCAGCTCCTCGCGCAGCGCCTCGAGGCGATCCTTCGATGGCTGATCGCTCTCCTTGCCCAGCGCCAGTTCCTCGATCTTGAGCTGAACGATGCGCCGATCGAGATTCTCGATTTCCTCGGGCTTGCTCTCCACTTCCATGCGGATGCGGCTTGCCGCCTCGTCCATCAGGTCAATCGCCTTGTCCGGCAGGAAACGGTTGGTGATGTAGCGCTTGGACAGCTGCGCAGAGGCGACCAGCGCGCCATCGGTGACGCGCACACCGTGGTGCAGCTCATATTTCTCCTTGAGCCCGCGCAGGATCGAGATGGTGTCTTCGACCGACGGCTCGTCGACATGAACAGGCTGGAAACGCCGCTGGAGAGCCGCGTCCTTCTCGACATACTTCTGATATTCATCAAGCGTCGTCGCGCCAATGCAATGCAGCTCACCGCGCGACAGTGCCGGCTTCAACAGATTGCTCGCATCCATCGAGCCTTCGGACGCACCTGCGCCGATCAGCGTGTGCATCTCGTCGATAAACAGGATGATTTCGCCTTCAGCGCCCTTGACCTCATCCAGCACCGACTTGAGCCGTTCCTCGAATTCGCCGCGATATTTCGCTCCGGCGATCAGCGAGCCCATGTCGAGCGACATCAGCCGCCGATCCTTCAGCGAATCGGGCACATCGCCATTGGCGATACGCAGTGCGAGCCCCTCGGCGATCGCGGTCTTGCCGGTGCCGGGCTCGCCGATCAGGACGGGATTGTTCTTGGTGCGCCGGGCGAGAATCTGCACGGTGCGGCGGATTTCCTCGTCACGCCCAATGACCGGGTCGAGCTTGCCTTCGCGTGCGGCCTCGGTGAGGTCGCGCGCATATTTCTCCATCGCTTCGTAGCTGTCCTCGGCAGAGGCCGTGTCGGCCTTGCGCCCTCCCCGCAATTGCGTGATCGCCTCTTCAAGTGCCTTGGGATCGAGATTAGCCGCCTTCAACGCCTTGCCCGCTTCGCTCGTGCTCGCCAGTGCCAGCGCCAGAAGCAGCCGCTCAACCGTAACATAGCTATCGCCGGACTTCGCAGCGATCTGCTCGGCCTGGTCGAGAATGCGCACGGCATCATTGTCGATGCCCGGTGTCTGCTGCGCGCCGCCTCCCGAAACCTCGGGAACCTTGCCCAGCACCTCGTCGATTTCCTGCAAGGCGATGGCCGGATTGCCCCCGGCCCGCTGGATCAGACCGGCTGCCATGCCCTCAGAGTCCTCAAGCAGGGCCTTGAGAATGTGCTCTGCGCCGATCCGCTGATGGTTCATGCGGATCGCAACGGTCTGCGCCGATTGCAGGAAGCCTTTCGCCCTGTCGGTGAATTTTTCCAGATCCATGGTGTCAAACGCCTCCTGTCAAAGGAAATGTAGTGTTGCCCTTTTGCAACACAAGGCCTTCCGATCAAAGATTTGACCAATGGACCACGATTTGCGGAATGCCGCATTGATCCCGGGCAACTGACTTGCGGTCAGGCTCCGCTCAGATGGTGCTGCGAAGCGGGATTTCCAGAGCAGCAGGGCCGAAATCGCATGACCAGCGCCAATGCGGGCTTGGCCGCCCGGCCCGCTGCGCATATGTCTGACCTGCGACGGGATGCCGGAAGAGGAGCAGACATGGCAAAATTCAGTGCAGAACAAGTGGCGGGCGTGCTGGCGATCAAGCAGGCGATCTACGAGTGGGGCGACGAACTTGACGTCCATAACGGCGAATCGATGCGGGAACGCGATTGCCTGACCGAGGACGTGGAATATTTCGTCGGCGGCGAATGGCGCAATGGCATCGACGAAGTGCTTGGTTTCTACAACGGCCGCCTCGCTGCACAGAGGGAAGCCGGCGCGGTCATGTGCATGCGCCACCTGATCACCAATTTGAAGGTCTCATTCACCAGCGAAACTCACGCCAAGGCGGATTTCCTGTTGCTATTCTTCGCCAAGCCGGGCGATCCCCCCTTCACGGATGGTTGCGATCCGCTGGCAACAGCCGACGTCTGGATGGAATGCCGCCGCGACGATGACGGCGAATGGCGCATCAGTCGGTTCGACAGCACGCAGATATTCATCAGGGGTTGAGCCAGTGGAGCGGGCCGGTGATGCAAGCTGGTCAGGGACGTGACCGGCGTACCCAGCAAAGGTCCGGCTCCGCTCAGTTGCCGATCAGGCCCTTGAACAACCCGCCGGCCTTGCCGAGCGGGTTGGCGCGCAGCTTGGCTTCTTCTGATCCGATATATTTGAAGATACCGTTCAACGCCTGCTTGGTGACCGAATTGCCGAGGCCATTGCGGTCAATCCCGGCGAGGCCGAGATAGCTGTGCTTGCTGTTAAGGCCGTCCAGTTCCCGATAGGCTCCGGCATCGCCGAGCCCTTCGTCGACCAGCGGACGCAGCTTACCATGCAATTCATCATTCGCGCTCTGATGCAGATATTGCGTCGCCCCGTCATTGTTCGAAACGATGCCAGGAACATCATTGAACGAGAGATCGTCAATCGCGGTATGGAAAACCGGTTTGGCTACGCCTGCAGCGACGCCCGCCGCATCGTTCAGCTTGCGCGTCAGGCCATCCAGCAGGTTCAGCTTGCGCGCGCCCCCGAACAGCGACCCAAACAAGCCGCCACGCTTGCCGCCAATCTTGCCAATCAGGGGCAATCCGATCCGGATATCCTCGTCGTTATAGAAGGCACCCGGCAGGGCCAACCGGTCCAGCGCACTGTCTGAAGCGCGACCGAGGATGCTGCTAAGGCCGGGGACCTTGGCGTGCGCAGAACCGGCAAAGGGCAGCGTTGCTGCGGTTGCGGCGAGACCGGCCAGTACCATCCTGCGGTGAAAGTGATTTGTCTGTTGCATGGTGTGTGATCTTCCCCATCTCTTCGGGACTTGCCCCGTGACCTTGCGCCGGACCGGCAGAAACGCGTTTCTGCACTGGCGCAGGGACATGGCTATGATATCGAGCCTGAACCTAGGATGTAACCGCCGGGATGTATTGGCCATGATGTATTGGAGTGCCATGCGGCGATTTCTAATTCCGCTTCTGCTGCTTTTCAGCCTGCCGGCTCAGTCAGCACTCGCGCAAAAGCCTACGAGCACAAGCCAGCCAGAGCTTGCCGATCTCGTCAGCGCGGTCGAGATTCCCTATGAGCGGTTCGAACTCGACAATGGCCTCGTCACCATCGTCCACACCGACCGCAAGACTCCAATTGTCGGTGTGACAGTCTACTACCGGATCGGCTCGAAGCACGAACCGCGTGGCCGGACCGGCTTTGCCCATCTCTACGAACATCTGTTTTTTGGCGGCTCGGCCAACGCCCCACATTTCGACAAGCCGCTTGAAGCAGCCGGCTCGACAGCGACCAACGGCTCCACCTGGTATGACCGGACGAATTACGTCGAAACCGTTCCCGCCGGCGCTCTGGAACTAGCGCTGTTCTTGGAAAGCGACCGGATGGGCTATTTGCTGCCTGCGGTCACCCAGGACAAACTCGATAAGCAACGCAGCGTCGTCCAGAATGAGAAACGCCAGGGCGACAACCAACCCTATGGGCTGGTGGAATATGCCGTGGGTGAAGGGCTGTTTCCCGTCGGCCATCCCTATCGCCACTCAACAATCGGCTCGATGGCGGACCTCGAAGCGGCGACGCTTGGCGATGTCCGCAACTGGTTTCGAGCCAATTACGGCCCCAATAATGTCGTGCTGGTCCTGACCGGCGATATCGATGCGCAGACCGTTCGGCCGATGGTCGAAAAGTGGTTCGGTGCAATCGCGCGCGGTCCCGAAGTGCCTGGGGTTGAAGCCGGCCCGGTAACCCTTGCAACGCCCAAGCTGCGCGAAATGACCGACCAGGTCCCGGTACTCAGACTGACCCGCCAATGGAGCGGGCCGGGGCTCAACGATCCCGACACGGCAGCTCTGAGCATCGGCATGCATATCCTTGGCGGATTGGCGAGTTCCCGGCTCGACAACGAACTGGTGCGCGGCGACGAACTGGCCGTGCGGGTGACGGCCTATGCCCAGTCCTTCGAGCAGATCTCCTTTCTGGAGGCGACGATGGACATCAAGCCGGGAGTCGACCGGCAGATGGCGGAAGCGCGTTTCGACGAGGCGATCGCCGAGTATCTTGCAGCAGGCCCCACTGCGGACGAGCTACGCCGCGCAGTGACCAGCACGCTCTCATCGCAAATTGGCCAGCTCGAACTGGTCGGCGGCTTTTCCGGCAAGGGGGCCACCCTGGCCGAGGGCGAAGTCTATTCAGGCGATCCCGGCCACTACCGCAAGGACCTGGCGCGGATGGCGTCGCTGTCACCCGGTGAGGTAAAGTCGGCACTGCAACGCTGGCTGGGCAGGCCGGCATTCGCGCTCAATATCCTGCCCGGCGAGCGTACCGAAAGCGGTGAGGCTATGGGCGGCTGGGGAGACGAAGCCACGCGCCCTGCCCCGCCGCCAGACCCACGCTCGGCTGCAGCAGACCTGCCCGCAGCCCCGCCTCGCATAGTGCCTGCAGTTACTCCGGTCGCCGCGCTCGACTTTCCCGAGATCGAAAAAGCCCAGCTCACCAACGGCATTCCCATTGCGCTGGTGCGCCGCACGGCAATTCCCAAGCTGGTGCTCTCGCTGTCATTCGATGCGGGCATTGCCGCTGACGCCAGCGACACTCCGGGCACCCAATATATGATGCTGGACATGCTCGACGAGGGGACCGCCAGCCGCAATGCCACCGAGATTGCCATGGAGCAGGAACGGCTGGGCGCATCGATCGGCACCGGCGCGAGCCACGATCGCAGCTCCATCACCCTCTCGGCACTGACTGCCAATCTCGTTCCGTCTCTCGAGCTGATGGCTGACATCCTGCGCAACCCAAGCTTCGCGCCTGCCGAGGTGGCGCGGGTCAGGGAACAGCACCTTGCCGATCTCGCCCAGGCGCTGGCATCGCCGCGCGCATTGGCGCGGCGCGAATTCTCCAGACTGGTCCATGGCAGCCATCCCTATGGCCAGCCTGCAGATGGGCTGGGCGATGCAATATCTCTGGAAGCGCTCGGCCCCGATCAGCTGCGCGCCGCCCATGCCACATGGCTGCGTCCCGATCTCGCCCGGATATCGGTCGTCGGCGATATCGCCATGGCTGAATTGCTGCCCCTGCTCGAAAAAGCCTTCGGCAATTGGCAGCCGCCGTCGCAGGCAAAGCCGGTCAAGCGCCTCGACGCGCCGATTCCGGCAGCATCCCCACGCATCGTCCTGATCGATAGGCCCAATTCACCGCAATCGGTGATCGTTGCCGGTCGCGTGCTCCCGCTCACCGGCAATGCCGGCGGGATCGAGGCTCTCGACCTTGCCAATGACGTGCTTGGCGGCGGTTTTCTGGCGCGGCTGAACGCCAATTTAAGGGAAGACAAGGGCTGGAGCTACGGTGTTTACAGCTCTGTTCCCAAGCCTATCGGTCCGCGCGTCTTCACGATCGTCGCCCCGGTCCAGTCAGATCGCACCGGCGATGCCATCAAGGCGATCCAGTCCGAGATGACCGCCTTTCCTGACAGCGCACCTGTCACCGCCGAGGAACTCGAACGCGTGACGGAAGGCAATATCAAGGCGCTGCCGCAACAATTCGAAACCAACTTCGATGTGTTGAGCGCGATACGGATGAATGAGCGCCTAGGCAGGACCGACAATTATTACGAGACGCTCGCCGACACCTATCGTGCGATCGATACCGAAGAAATCGAGGCTACCGCACGCCAATTCCTGAGCCCGGACGATCTGGTGTTCATTGTCGTCGGCGACCGCAGGACTATCGCGCCGCAACTTGACGGAACCGGCTTGACCGTGGAAGTTCGCGAGGCGAAAGAGGACCCATGAATTAAATCCGCCCGCACCGCCAATTGGGGCAGCATCGCTGCCTGGCTTTGCGTAAATTCGAAATCACTCGATACCCCCCAAGGAGAATATTGATGTCTGTTGCCGGAACCTATGATTGCATCGTCAAAACCCCGATGGGCGACCAGAAGGCCGCTTTCACCGTCGTCCCAAGCGATGACGGCGCCAGCTTCAGCGGTGGTCTCAGCAGCGATATGATGGGCTCTATGGACATCGAAACCGGTTCGATCGAGGGCAACACTCTGTCCTGGCAGATGAAAATGACCGTGCCGATGCCGATGGACCTGGATTGCACGGCGACCATTGATGGCGATCAGCTGGAAGGATCGGTCAATGCCGGCGCATTCGGATCGATGGCGTTGACCGGCCAGCGCGGCGGCTAGCACTTCCCAAGTCTGGCAGTCCGCTCATAACCTGTGGAAACTGCCTAGGCACTAACCTTTAATGCGCCCCGCGATAGATGCCACTATCGCGGGCCAGAAGGTCGCGCGCAATCAATCGAACTGCATGACGACAGTTGTGCGCCCTCTGGTGGAGAGAACTTCGCAGCGGGGACCGTGGCGTGATACGAAAATCAGTGGCACTTGCATGTCTGACACTCCTGTCTGCGTGCCTCGCGGCACCTGTGATCACGACCGCTCAGCAAGGCAAGAACCTGACGGTCCGCGAGCGAATCGATTATCCAGACCTCGGGTCAGTCACTGAAGCCGGGCTTGGGGAAGAGATGCTGCGGCAGGGCACATTCACCGAGGTCGAGGGAATCGAACTTCCTCAGCTAAACCGGATTGATCGCTACACGCTCAGCGCCGGCTTCTACCCGCAGATCGCCGAGGACAAGGACTACACCTATCACGCCTTCCGGATGAACCGGTCGAGAACTGGCTATGGCCATATCGGCCCGGCCCGCACCACATTCTTGAGTGAAATATTGCCGGCCCCAAGTGCGATTCGAGCCGCCAAGAGCAGACAGCAGACATGCGTCATTGTCCGCGACTTCTTATCATCGGCCTGCGACACGGAAAAACCGTACAAGCAAGTCACTCGCACACAATTGACGCAGTCCGACCTACAGCAAAAACTGATCTACGAGGGCCGCGACGGCAACCGCATCCGGATCCGCTACAGCGAAACCTCAGGCCATTACGCGCGCCCTGAATTCTCCAGGGAAGAAGAATACGACCTCGGCCAGAGCGACGAAATCGCCTATAAAGGCGCCCGCATCAAAGTGCTGCAAGCCGATGGCACAGTGATCCGCTACCAGGTCCTCTCGAAGCTTACGGGCTGGTGAGCAGGGCTGGCGTCGGGGCCCTAACCCAGCGCCTTCTTCAGCAGCTCGTTGACCACCTGGGGATTGGCCTTGCCCTGCATCGCCTTCATCGTCTGGCCAACGAAGAAGCCGAACAGCTTGTCTTTGCCACCCTTGTAGTCAGCAACCTTGTCTGCATTGTCGGCGAGGATCTTGGCGATCACTTCTTCGATCGCGCCGGTGTCTGATGTCTGCTTGAGGCCCTCGCGCTCGACGAGCACGCCGGCGGCGTCGCCTGTTTCCAGCATCAATTCGAGCACCTGTTTGGCGATCGAACCAGAGATTGTACCGTCGCCGATCAATGCCAGTAATTCCCCGGACTTTTCAGGGCTTATCGGCGAGTTCTCCAAATCAGTGCCAAGTTTGTTAAGCGCTCCGAACAACTCGGAAATGAGCCAGTTCGCGGCCTGTTTGGCAACCTTGGCGGGAGGTTCTCCCTGTGCCCTGGCGCTTTCCATCAGCAGCAGCTCGAACCAGCGCGCGGTTTCGACTTCCGCGGTCAACACGCCAGCGTTGTAGGACGACAGGCCGAACTCGTTTTCATAGCGATGGCGTTTGGCGTCCGGCAGTTCGGGCAGGCTGTCCCGGCATTCGGACAGGAATTCATCGTCGAGCTCCACCGGCAGCAGATCGGGATCGGGGAAGTAGCGATAGTCATGCGCGTCTTCCTTGCTGCGCATCGATCGCGTGGTGCCGCTGCCCGGATCGAACAGCCGGGTTTCCTGGACGATGGTGCCGCCGCTTTCGATGACATCGACCTGGCGATTGGCCTCATGCTCGATGGTCGCCATGACGAAGCGCACCGAATTGACGTTCTTGGTCTCAGTGCGCGTGCCGAATGGTTCGCCCGGCTTGCGCACGCTGACGTTGACGTCGGCACGCATTGAGCCCTCTTCCATATTGCCGTCGCAACTGCCGACATAGCGCAGGACCGATCTCAGCTTCCTGAGGTAAGCCCCTGCTTCAGCAGGTGATCGCATATCTGGATCGCTGACGATTTCCATCAGTGCCACACCGCAGCGATTGAGGTCGACATAGGACATGGTCGGATGCTGGTCGTGCATCAGCTTGCCGGCATCCTGCTCGACATGAATGCGCTCAACTCCGATCGTCTTGGTCGAAGCTTCCGGCTCTTTATCATCAAGGCTGATCTCGATCGATCCCGTGCCGACAATAGGATGATAGAGCTGGCTGATCTGATAGCCCTGCGGCAAATCGGCATAGAAGTAATTCTTGCGGTCGAAGCGCGAATATTTGTTGATCTGCGCATCAATCGCCATGCCGGTGCGCACCGCCTGGCGAATGCATTCGCGGTTCGGCACGGGCAGCATACCGGGCATCGCCGCATCGACCAGCGACACCTGGCTATTGGGCTCCGCGCCAAATTCCGTCGCCGCGCCGGAGAACAGCTTGGACTGCGTTGTGATCTGTGCATGAACCTCAAGGCCTATCACGACCTCCCAGTCCCCGGTTGCGCCCTGGATGCGATAATCGTTCATATCACCACCACTTCTCCGGCTTCGCGACAAATCCCGCGCGCTGCTCCAGCGCCAGCCCGGCATTCAGCACGCCCTGTTCGTCGAATTCCCGGCCGATCAGCTGCAGGCCGAGCGGCAGACCCTCGCTGTTGAGTCCGGCAGGCACGCTCATCGCCGGGAGACCGGCCAGCGAGGCGGGGACGGCGTAGACGTCGTTCAAATACATCGCCAGCGGGTCGTCACTCTTGTCGCCCAACGCGAAGGCAGCGCTCGGTGCGGTCGGCGCGAGCGCCACGTCGCACAGGCTCCATGCGTTCTTAAAATCGTGGCTGATCAGCGTGCGCACTTTCTGCGCCTGGGTATAATAGGCGTCGTAATAGCCGGCAGACAGCACATAGGTGCCGATCAGGATGCGGCGTTTGACCTCTGCGCCGAAACCGGCAGCGCGGGTCGCGGCATACATGTCTTGCAGCCCTGCGCCCTCGGGCAAATCGCGCAAGCCGTAACGCACCCCGTCATAGCGCGCGAGGTTCGACGAGGCCTCGGCAGGCGCGATGATGTAATAGGCGGGCAGCGCATATTTTGTGTGCGGCAGCGAAATATCGACGATCTCGGCCCCGGCATCCTTGAGCCAGGCGATGCCATCATCCCAGCTTTTCGCGACATCTGCATCCATCCCGTCCAAGCGATATTCGCGCGGGATTCCGACGCGCTTTCCCGTCATGTCGGGCGAAAGACTAGCTTCCCATGAGGGCACGTCGAGTTCCAGGCTGGTCGAATCCTTGGGATCGAAGCCGGCCATCACTTCCATCATGATCGCGCAATCCCGCACATCGCGCGCCATCGGCCCGGCCTGATCGAGCGAGGAGGCAAAGGCGACAATGCCCCAGCGCGAGCAGCGCCCATAGGTCGGCTTGGCCCCGGTAATGCCGGTGAAAGCGGCAGGCTGGCGAATCGAACCCCCAGTATCGGTGCCGGTCGCTGCCGGGCACAACCGCGCCGCGACCGCCGTGGAGGACCCACCCGAGGAACCGCCCGGCGCCAGCGCCGCATTACCGCCATCATTGCGCCGCCAGGGATTGATGGCATCGCCGAAAAAGCTGGTCTCGTTGGAAGAGCCCATCGCGAACTGGTCAAGATTGAGCTTGCCAAGCATGCCCGCGCCCGCGTCCCACAATTTCTGGCTGACGGTGGATTCATATTCGGGCGTGAAGCCCTCAAGGATGTGGCTGGCCGCCGATGTCTGCACGCCCTTGGTCGCGAATAGATCCTTCATGCCGATCGGAACGCCGCCCATCTTGCCGAGAGGCTCGCCTGACGCGCGCTTGGCATCGACTGCCTGCGCGGCCTCGATCGCCTTTTCCGGGGTGGGAGTGATGAAGGCGTTGAGCACAGACTGTGCCGCCGCGACATTGGCGTTGAACGCCTCGGCCACTTCGAGCGCGGTGAAGTCGCCGCCAGCGACACCATCGCGGATTGCCGCGACGCCAAGTTCGGTGAGGTCAGTCATGTCTCGTCATTCCCGCGCAGGCGGGAATCCAAACGGAGTCCCCCGTTTCTGGATCCCCGATCGGTCGCAGCTGCGCTGCTGTCGGGGATGATCGAATGGGAAAGCCGGCTTTCTCATTCGATCACCTTCGGCACGCCATAAAAGCCGTGCTCAGCCGCCGGCGCATTGGCGAGGACATCCCCGCGCTTACCCCCGCCCGTGAGCGGATCGGCATCAATCACATCATCGCGCAAGCGCAAATGGTTCTCGATCACTGCAGTCATCGGCTCGATACCGGTGACATCGACTTCGCCAAGCTGTTCGACCCAGCCGAGAATGGCGTTGAGCTCGGGCACCATCGCCGCCAGCTCATCCTCACCCAGCTTGATGCGGGCGAGAGCGGCAATTCGTGCCACAGTTTCGGTATCGACCGACATGATTCTGCGCCTTTGGAAATTTCCGGTAGGCCCGGACCGGATGATCCGGCTCCAGGCTGTTTCAATCAGGGCTGGGGCGGCATTGCTCCATGCGGCGGACCGCCCGGGCCGCCCGGAGGACCACCGGGGCCGCCTTGTTGCGCTTGCATCTGCTGCATTTGCTGCATCATCTGTTGTTGCTGCTCAATCTCGGCACGGCTTCTGAAATCAAGAAGTTCGACTTCGAATGTCAAATCGGAATTTGCCGGAATAGCACCCAGCTGCTTGTCGCCATAAGCGAGTTCAGCCGGGATTTGAGCCTTGTACTTGCCGCCGCGCTGCATTTGCTCAAGCGCCTTGGTGAAGCCCGGCACAACTTCGGACAACGGGAACACCGCCTGCTCGCCCTCGTCGAACACTGTGCCGTCGGCCAGGGTTCCCTTGTAATTGACCAAGGCAACATCGTCGGTGGTCGGAAATTCGCCTTCGCCAGCGGTCAGCGTCTCCACATCCACCAGCGGCGGTATGGCCGACCAGGCGATCCCCCCTGCGATAAGCGCAACAGCAGCGATGCCGATCCACAACTTGGGCAAGGTCCCCTTCGCCAGTGGCTGGAGCGGAACGCGGGTGATCTCGGTCATCGGCCTAGTCCTGTCTCGGATACGTCCTGTCTCGGATACGCCCTGGTTCAAATACGCAAAAGGGCGCGGGATTGTCCGCGCCCTCATGGCTCAAGCCGACCCGCTGTTCAAGCGCGATCGGTAGGCTCGCGGCATCACTAGATGCCGTCACGCTCCATGCGTTTGCGCTCAAGCTTGCGGGCACGGCGGATAGCAGCTGCCTTTTCGCGGGCGCGCTTTTCCGATGGCTTCTCATAGTGACGGCGCAGCTTCATTTCACGGTAGACACCCTCGCGCTGCAGCTTCTTCTTGAGCGCACGAAGGGCTTGGTCGACATTATTGTCGCGAACCATTATTTGCATAAACCGTAATACCTCAAAAGCTTCGGCTGGTTCGGCATTCAGCCGATAAAGCAAGCCGTTAATTAAACACGCAGAAACAGCGCCGTATCCCGCAGGACCGGCCCGGATGAGCTTCAACTAACAGAGCAAGCGGCAAAAAGCAATGTCCAACATGGGCTTGCGCATGGAGAAGTCGGCCCTCAAACGACCAGATTGAGCCTCACGCCTTTTCCTTCCCGCAACTCCCGTATAAGGCGCAAGCCCATGAGCATTTCCGCCTATACGCAGCACTCATTACTGATCGCGCTTGGCGGCGGGACCGGGGCGTGGCTGCGCCATACGGTCGGGCGCGCGTTTCTTGCCAGGCTGGGTCCGGACCAAGCAACCGCCTTCCCCTGGGCGACACTGACCTGCAATGTCGCAGGAAGCCTCGCGATGGGTTTGCTGGTCGGCTGGATGGCACGTCATGGCGCAGCAGGAAATATTGGGGCAGGAGAGAACTGGCGCCTGTTCCTCGGCGTCGGGTTGCTAGGCGGTTTCACGACATTTTCCTCGTTCAGCCTTGAATTCGCATTGCTGGTTGAGCGTGGGGCGATGGGCCATGCGGTTTTCTATGCCGGCGCATCCATGATCGGTGCGATTGCCGGGCTGTTTGCCGGGCTGGCGCTGATGCGGGCATGGGCATGAGCAATCAGGTTCGCCAATTTACCGTTGAGCCGGATGACGACGGGGTGCGGCTGGACCGCTGGTTCAAGCGCCATTTGCCGAAGATCGGCTTTGCCACGATTTCACGCTGGGCACGCACCGGCCAGATCCGGGTCGACGGAAAGCGCGCCGATACGTCAAGTCGTTTGGTCACCGGCCAGAAACTACGGGTTCCGCCAGGCGGCGAGACGACCAACAAGGGGCCGCGAGTACGCCGTGAGCTGACTGAAGAGGAAGTGCTGCTCGCCGAAAGCATGGTGATCGAGCAGGACCGCGCGGCGATTGTCCTCAACAAATTGCCGGGCCTTGCAACGCAGGGCGGAACGGGCACGACGCGCCATGTCGACGGGCTGCTTGATGCCTTCACCAAAGAGGGGGAAGGCCCGCGACCGCGCCTTGTCCATCGGCTCGACAAGGACACCTCTGGAGTGCTGCTGGTCGCCCGCACGCCGGGCAGTGCGGCTTTTTTCTCCAAGCGCTTCTCGGGCCGTTCGGCAAAGAAGATCTACTGGGCTCTGGTCGTTGGCGTGCCGGACATCAACGAAGGTCTGATCGAGCTGCCGCTGTCCAAGCAACCGGGCAGCGGCGGCGAGAAAATGCAGATTGACGAGGCTGAAGGGCGGATAGCCCGCACCCGATATCGAGTGCTCGACCGCGCCGGAAATAGCGCTGTCTGGGTCGAACTGCATCCGCTGACAGGCCGCACCCACCAGCTGCGCGTTCACATGGCTGCGATCGGCCATCCGATCGTTGGCGACGGCAAATATGGCGGACAGGATGCCTTCCTCACCGGCAGCATCAGCCGTAAGATGCATCTTCATGCGCGCAGGCTGATCATCGACCACCCCGATGGCGACCAGATCGATGTGACCGCTCCCCTGCCCGAGCATTTCGCTGCCAGCATGGAACAGCTTGGCTTCGACGAGGATGATGGCGAGGCGATCATCGAAGGCCCTGCTGAACCATCGCGCGACGATCGCAAGCGCGCGGCCAAGGCCCATGCCAAGCAATATCGCAAGGAGCGGCGCGGCGAACGGCGCAGGCGCACCACCTCTGCCCCCTCGCGAGGGGGCAAGGGCAAGACCGGAACAAAGGCCGGGACGGGTTCGAAGGCCCGAGCTGGGTCCAAGACCGGAACCAAGAGCGGGCCCGGGAGCCGCAAGGGCAAGCGCTGATGCATCCCAATTCCGACTTCCGGCCCAATCTGCCGCCGCGCGAAGAACGCGCATTGCTGGAGACGCTGATTGACCAGATCGGCTTCGGCATGGTCTTTGCCACTACCCCCGACGGCCCGCGCGTGGCGCATGTCCCGCTGCATTCAACCGGCGACGGTGCGCTGCATTTCCATCTTGCACGCGGCAACGCGCTTGCAAGTCACGTCAACGGCATGACCGCGCTGGTCGTGGTCAACGGGCCTGATGCCTATGTCAGCCCGCGCTGGTACGCTGATCGCGAGCAAGTGCCGACGTGGAACTACATCTCGCTGGAGCTGGAAGGCCGGGTGCGCCGGATGGACCGCGACGGCCTCAAAGGCCACATCGAAACGCTGGTAGAGCGGCAGGAAGCCTGGGTCGAGGGCGGCAAGAGCTGGTCGCTCGAAGAGCTACCCGACGCAAAATTCTCCTCGCTCGAAAAGGGCATTATCGGTTTCGAACTGGAAGTGCAGGCCTGGCGGCCCACGCTCAAGCTGTCACAGAACAAGAGCGTCGAGGACCGCGCGCGGGTTGCCGATGCGCTGGAATCGAGTGGATCGCCAGCGCTCGCCCAGCTGATGCGGAGCCTGGCGCCATGACCCGGCCCATACATCCCCTGGCAGTGTTCGATTGCGACGGCACGCTGATCGACGGCCAGGCCAGCATTTGCGAGGCGATGGAGGCGGGTTTTGCCCGCTTCGACCTCGCCCTGCCCGAGCGCAATGACATTCGCCGCGCCGTCGGGCTGAGCCTGCCGCAAGCCGTGCGCCGGCTACTGCCCGAAGCCGATCCCGAGCTGCAAAGCGGCATTGTCGATGGCTACAAGCGAGCGTTTCGCGATGCGCGGAGTAATGGGCAAATCGTCCAACCGCTGTTCGACGGCATGGCTGAGCTGCTGGCGGCACTGGCGGCAGATGGCTGGCAGCTGGGCGTCGCAACCGGCATGTCGGATCGCGGCCTGACTCACTGCCTTGCCGAGCACGCGCTGACTGAGCGCTTCGTCACGCTCCAGACTGCCGATCGACATCCTTCCAAGCCCCATCCGGCGATGCTTGAAATGGCCTTGTTCGAGGCTGGCGCGCAGCCGGAGGACGCTGTCATGATCGGCGATACTGCCTACGATATGGAAATGGCGGTCGCGGCAAACGTCAGGGCGGTCGGCGTGTCATGGGGCTATCACGCACCTGCCGAACTGACCGAGGCCGGGGCGGAATTCGTCGCCGCAACTCCCGCAGATCTGAAGGACTATCTCCTGTCATGAATGACGATCCGGCAAAGTCTCGATTCTTCATGTTGCAGGCCCTCCGCTGGAGCGGCCTGGCCATGGTACTGGTCGGGCTGCTGGTCCTGAATGGCAAGATCGATCTGCCCGATATTTTCGGCGGCGCCTTGGTTGTCGTTGGGTTGCTGGACGCGCTGATCATGCCGACGATACTGGCTCGCCGCTGGAAATCGCCGAGGCAATGAAGCGCTTCTATAAGGAAGCCAGCGTCTCCCAAGGTGATGGCGGTTGGCAGGTATTGCTCGACGGGCGCTCGATCCGGACCGCTGCGGGCAAGCCGCAGCTCCTCCCCACCCGGCAGCTCGCAGAGGCCATGGCAGGCGAATGGGCGTCCCAGGGCGAGAAGCTCGACCCAAAGACATTTCCGTTGCGCGATCTTGCGGATTTCGCACTGGATTCGGTCTCGGCGGATCGCGCAACGACCATCGCGGAGCTGGTCAGATATTCCGAGGGCGACACGCTGTGCTATCGCGCGGATGCCGGTGAGCCGCTTCACCAGCGGCAGATCGCATCGTGGGAACCACTGCTGGCCTCGGCCGAACAGCGCTGGGACGTCCACTTTTCCAGGATCGAGGGGATCGTCCACCAGCCGCAGCCCGCTGAAACGCTGTCACGGATGGAAGCCGTATTGGTCGCCCAGAGTGACTTCACCCTTGCCGCGCTGCGCATGATGGCCAGCCTGGCAGCCTCGCTGGTGATCGCCCTGGCCGCGACAAGCGAGGACGCCGACGCCGAGACCCTATGGGCCGCAGCCAATCTCGAAGAGGACTGGCAGGCCGAGCAATGGGGCCGCGACAACGAAGCACAAGTGCTGCGCCAGACCCGCCTGGAAGCCTTCGCACTGGCGATGCGCTTTGCCGCGCTGGCGAAGAGCGAAGGATAGCGAGCAGGCGATGCGGATCATCTTCAGCCGCAAGGGTTTCGACAGCAGCTCCGGCGGTTGCCCTTCCCCGATTGTCGACGGCAGGCCGATTTCACTGCCGATCCCCAAGGGCAATCCAGGCGATACGCGCTATGAGGCGCTCGGCCTTGGCGAAGCGGTCGAACAGGCAACGCGCGGAAAGATTGCCGGGACGGATGAATGCCACGACGATCCATTGTTTGCCGAAGGTCACTGCTGGTTTGGTCAATGTGACGCGGCGCAGGGCCATTTGTCGCGCAACGGGGTGAGGCAAGGCGATGTCTTCGTGTTTTTCGGGCTATTCGCCGATGAGCATGACGGCGAGCGGCATCATCGAATCTTCGGGCATATGCGGATTACCGCTTTCGGCTCCCCGGAAGAACTGGACGAACATCGCGACTGGCGCGCTCCGCCGCGCGCTCACCCGCATCTTTCTGGGCAATGGCCCGCGAATAATTGCATATATTTCGGGCCCGGGAGCACGGCAAACGCGGCCTCCCCCGCTCTGCGCCTGACGCGCCCCGGTGGCCCGCTCAATCGCTGGATCGTGCCCTCATGGCTGCAGCAATTCGGCCTGACCTACCACGCCAGGCCCGAGCGCTGGATTGGCGAACGCGAACTGGATTCAGTGAAACGCGGCCAGGAATTCATCTGCGACATCGGCGACGCGCAAGAACCACGGCAATGGCTGCGTTCGATCATTTCGCAAATCGAAGCCTGAAAATCAGTCAGCCAACCCACTCGGCGACATCGGCGGCAACCTCGTTCGCCGCCTCATTCAGTGCTGGAGCGACGGCGGTAGCCTCAGCGGGGATACCGGGGATGACGGATTCGAATCTTCGCGTCTTGACCTCGCCATCCGATGCTTCGAGCAGCGCGTCATAGCGCAGCACCACGGCCTGGTCGCGCGCGTCATAACCCAGGAATAACAGCCGCCCGGACAACACCTGCTTGCCTGCCATGTCGACGTCGCTCTGCTCGATGACCATCCGGCCGCCCTTCGCCCGGATGGTTTCGGCCAGCACTGCCCTGAACAGGCGCGCCGGTCTTTCCACCCACACCGCATCCTCGAGATATGCGACGGTCGAAGCATCGACCTGGACTGGAACCCGCGTCACGTCCAGCATACGGCTCGTTTCGGGATCGCGCACAACAATCGCCTGCGCGCCCGAACTGGCAGCCATTTCTCCGGCAGGGGCGCTTGCCTGCGCAGTAAGGTTGATTAGTTGATCCGGCAATTTTGCACCAAAACTGATGCAGCCCGCCAAGAGCAGCGATGCCGCAATCAATGTCCCTATGGTGCGTATGGCCATCACAGTATCCCCGTCTTGCCCGCGACAGCGATCCTGCCCGCGATAATGGTCTCGCCCACATTCATGGCTTGTAATCCGGCAGATCATTGCCTTTGAGCAATGCGCCCGCGCCCTGCTCATCAAGCTTTTCGGTCAGGGAGCGCAGGGCACGGCTGGTTTCACGCAATTCGCGCACGGCAGCCTCGGTCGCCGGCAGTGTCGTACCCGTAGCGCGTCGCAGAGCCGGGCGGACATCGCCTAATGTCTTGTCCAGCGTAGCCATCGCCTTCTCGGCCTCTGCAAGCGTACCGCGCAGCTGCTTTGCCAGGGTTGTGCCTTCCGAGCCGAGCAATTCGCTGGTCTTGCCCGCGACCGCCTCAAATTCCGCCAGCGTCTTGGTGGCCTGTGCGAGAGTGCCTTCCAGTTCGGCAAGCGCCTTGTCGACTCGCGGCGAGGCCTTGGCGAGATTGTCGGTCATCCTCTCGGTATTGCCGAGAATGTCCGTAAAAGTCCGGCGGTTTTCCTCCGAAAGCATCAGGTTCATGTTTTCCGTGAGCAAGCTCAGCCGCTCAAGGAGTACCGGCGCATTGGCGAGAATCTCGCCGAACCCACCGCGCGTGGTGGGAATGACGGGCACACCTTCCGGCCCAGGCTCAACAATCGGCGGCTTGTCCTTCTTCGCGCCCTCAAGCTGGATGGTCGATGTGCCCGTGAAGCTGGCCTGGAGCGTTGCCGTCGTCCCGATCAGCACCGGAACATCATTGCTCACACTGATGCGCACGCGCACAAACCCAGGGTCCTTCTTCCACAGCTCGATATCCTCGACCTTGCCCACCGGCACCCCCGAATAGGAAACGCTCGAACCCTTGCCCAATCCGCTGACCGACTGCTGGAAGAAAATGTCATACTCTTCGGATGCGCCCTCATTCAGGCGAGCGATCCAGATGATCACCGCCGACAGCAGCGCGAGCAACACCAGGGTGATAACCCCGACCCAGACATGATTTGCCCTTGTTTCCATCGGTCTTCGCTATGCGCCCCTATCACCCGGCTTGTCCATGCCTCTCGGGAACAGACCCACGACCAGCGCCTTCGAGGCGCCCAAATGGCGAACATATCGGGCCGAAAGGCGAGCCGCAGGGGCTGGTTGCCCCTGCAAGCGGCTTGCGGTTCGAGATGGAAGCCATTTGGGCGTCCCTTTCGGGATTTGAAGCAAAATGGCCCATTGCCGCGTCGGGAAGTCTGGAAATAGAACCACTATTCCTGCGCCTTCCCTTCTTGCACTGGGCCATTTTGCTCTAAACCTCGAAGGCGCTGGTCGTGGGTCTGTGCCCTAGCCCGCAATTGCGAATCCTTGGCGGCACGGCCACGCGGCCCGTTGAAATACTCTTGGATCCAGGGATGATCCATCGCGAGCAATTCAGGTATCGTGCCCACCGCGATCACCTGCCTGTCCGCAAGCACTGCCACACGGTCGCATATCTCATAGAGCGTATCGAGATCGTGGGTTATCAGGAATACCGTCAAGCCAAGGGTTTCCTTGAGTTCCCTGGTCAGCGCATCGAAGGCGGCGGCGCCGATCGGATCGAGCCCGGCGGTCGGCTCATCAAGAAACAGCAGCTCGGGATCGAGCGCCAGAGCGCGGGCAAGGCCAGCGCGCTTGCGCATGCCACCCGAAAGCTCAGACGGATATTTGGCCGCATCCTCGAGGGGAAGCCCGGAAAGCTGGACCTTGAACTGGGCGATTTCCTTGCGGAACTGGTCGCCCAGCTCGGGATAGAACTGCTTGAGCGGCACTTCGACATTCTCGCCGACCGTCAATGTCGAGAACAAAGCGCCACCTTGAAACAGCACGCCCCAGCGCGACCGCACGCCGATCACCTCATCCGGCGCGGCATCGGTGATCGAACGGCCCAACACGTCAATTTCTCCGGCGGACGGATATTGCAACCCGATGATTGATCGCATCAGCACTGACTTGCCCGTGCCCGAACCACCGACCACGCCGAGAATCTCGCCCTTGCGAACCTTGAGCGAGAGATTGTCGTGGACCACCGCCGGGCCGAATGCGTTGCGCAGGCCTTCGACGACGATCGGATATTCAGTGTCCTCCTCGCTCATCCCCAACCCACCTCGGTAAAGAAGATGGCAAAGAAGGCGTCGAGCACGATCACGGCGAAGATCGCAGTGACCACCGCTTGAGTCGTGCGCCGCCCCACTTCCTCGGAATTCGATTTGACCTGCATGCCGTGATAGCAGCCGGCAATGGCGATGATCAGGCCGAAGACCGGCGCCTTGATCATCCCGACCCACAGATCATAGAGCGGAACCACTTCCTGGATGCGTTGCAGGAAGGTCATGAACGGAATGCCGAGCTGGACCGTTGAAATCGCGGCCCCCCCGATAATCGCCGCCAGCGAGGCATAGAAGCCCAGCAGGATCATCATGAACATCGCCGCCAGCACACGCGGGATGACCAGCGCTTCTATCGGCGAAACCCCGATCGTGCGCATCGCATCGACTTCCTCGGTAAGCTTCATCGTGCCGATCTGCGCAGCGAAGGACGAGCCTGAGCGGCCCGCCACCATGATCGCCGTCATCAGCACGCCAAGCTCGCGAAACGCCAGCCGCCCGGTGAGGTTGATGGTATAAATTTCAGCGCCGAATTCCCGCAATTGCAGCGCGCCTTGCTGGGCGATTACGATACCGACGAGAAAGCTCATCAGCCCGATAATGAATAGCGAATCGATCCCGACCAGCTGCATCTGGTGCACCAGCGCTTTGCCTCGCAGCCTTCCGGGATGGCGAATTGTCCCGCCGATCGCGACCAGCATCGACCCCAGGAAACCAACCGCTCCGACCGTCCCTTGCCCAAAATTAATCACCAATTTGCCGAATTCAGCGGTGGTGCGCGAAATCAGGCCGGGCTGCTCAACAAGCTCGGCCTCTGCGTCCATCAGCTTGCTGACGGCTTTGATCAGCCGCCTCGCCTTGTCGCTTTCGCCGATGATTTCGGCCTCGCGCTCTTCGGCAAGGCGCCAGACCAGCCATGCTCCGGACGTGTCGATTTCGGTGACCTGGGTCAGGTCAACCTGCGACACCTCGTAGTCGATCGCATCGAGCCTGGCATCGAGATCGCCGATCGACTGGACACGAAGCGAGCCCAGCAAAGCCAGAGTAACCGCCTCGCCATCATCCTGTTCAAGGGTAAAGTCGGCCCATTCCCGCATCTTGCGCCGGTCATGCGGGAAAAACCCCTTTGCGGCAAGTATTGCGCGCGGTGCCGGGCACTGGCAAAGGCCCGCCCCATGAGCGAAAACTCTTCAGGCACGATGCTCGACACGACCTTCGATCCGGCGGCGATCGAGGCCAGGTGGTATGAGCAATGGGAAACCGCAGGACTGTTCCGGCCCGAGCGGCCCGACGCGCAGCCCTTCACCATCGTCAACCCGCCGCCCAACGTCACTGGCAGCCTGCATATCGGCCATGCGCTGGACAATACCTTGCAGGATATCGTCATCCGCCACGAGCGCTTGAAGGGCAAGGACGCGCTGTGGGTAGTCGGCACCGACCATGCCGGTATTGCCACGCAGATGGTCGTCGAACGCCAGCTTGAAGCCAAGCAGGACAAGCGCACCAATTACACGCGCGACGAATTCATCGAAAAGGTCTGGGAGTGGAAGCACGAGAGCGGCGGGCAGATCACTCGCCAGTTGCGCCGACTTGGTTGCTCGATGGACTGGTCTCGCGAGCAGTTCACCATGGACCCGCATTTCACCAAGGCCGTGGTGAAAGTGTTCGTCGACCTTTACAATGAGGGCCTGATCTATCGCGACAAGCGGCTGGTCAATTGGGACCCCAAGCTCAAGACCGCGATTTCCGACCTTGAGGTCGAGACGCAGGATATCAAGGGCAGCTTCTGGCATTTC
>JAQWKP010000074.1 GCA_029247785.1 Novosphingobium sp. | reverse complement strand
GCCGCGTCGACCGAGTGATCCGCACAACCACCTTTTTTCTACCTCTTTTGACGATTGTCGCAGCCTGCCAACAACCGGTCGCAGCTGGCGAGCGCGCTGTCCTGGCGCCAGCAGCCAAACTCGCCGCCAGTGAAAGCAGGGGACTGAAGACCGCAATCTTCGCTGGCGGATGCTTCTGGGGTGTCGAGGGTGTGTTCAGCCACGTAAAGGGCGTGACCAGCGCGGTATCGGGCTACCACGGGGGAACGTCCGGATCGGCACGCTATCGTCAGGTCAGCGCTGGCAGCACCAGACATGCAGAAGCCGTTCGCGTGACTTACGATCCGACCAAAGTGGGTTATGATGAACTGCTACGCATATTCTTCTCGGTCATAACCGATCCAACCCAGCTCAATCGGCAAGGGCCAGATCGAGGGGCTCATTACCGCTCGGCCCTTGTCCCGATCGGAGCTGAGCAGCACAAGGTGGCCAAGGCCTATCTCAAGCAACTAGCGGGCACGGGTCTTTGGAAAAGGCCGATCGTGACCCGGATCGAAACGCGCGGCAATTTCTATCGCGCCGAGAAATATCATCAGGATTTCATGCTCGCCAATCCGTCCCATCCCTACATCCTTCGGTGGGACGCACCCAAGGTTGCCGCGCTGAAGAAGCTTTATCCTGGCCGATACAAGGCGCGTTTCACGACGGATTGATCGCACGGTGCGATCGCCTATAGTTTGTCCATGACGGTTCACGATCATCTCGAACACACCGGTGACGGCCTCGTCGCCGCAGCGCAGTCCGCACTGACAGATGCCGGTGAACAATGGACCGAAATGCGGGCTGACGTGTTTGCCGCGCTAGTCGAACGTGACCGACCAGCTTCCGCCTATGACCTGGCCGAAACGGTATCAGCCCTGCGCGGCAAGAGAGTCGCGCCCAACAGCGTCTACCGCATCCTTGACCTGTTCGTGCGGACGAATCTCGCGCGCCGTGTCGAAAGCGCCAATGCCTATCTGGCCAACGCCCATCCCGGCTGCAGACATGATTGCATCTTCCTGATCTGTGACAGCTGTGGCCAGGCGATCCATATCGATGATGACAAGCTGACCGGTTCACTCGTTTCCGCCGCCCGCGAGGCCGGCTTCGCCGATGTACGCCCTGTAGTGGAACTTCGCGGAACCTGTGCTGCTTGCAACTGAAGTCAGCCGAACTGGGTCAGGCTCAGCACATTACCGTCAGGATCAGTGAACCACGCAACCTTTGCTGAACCGTCAGGCGTGGTCCAGACACCATCATCATCCTGCCCGAAACCTTCGAACACACGGAAAGTGATCCCTCGTAACTTCAATTCCTTCACAGCCGCTGTGATGTCCGGCACTTTCCAGCCCATCACCGTCTGCTCCCCTGCGCTGTGACCAGGTAGATCGGTCAGGCGTACGCAGGCACCGCCCTCCAAGGCAAAGGTGACCGAGAATTCGTCCTCTGATAAGATCGCAAGACCAAGGGCCCCGGCATAGAACGGCTTGGCCCGAGCCCGGTCTGCGGTGAGGATGAAGCTGACCGGAGCGGCCTGTGCGAGCAGTTGCATTGTGTTGTTCCCAGTTTTGTCTTTGCTTCTATAGCGCAAGCCCCATATTGCACCCCAGTTCATTCGACACCAGATCACGAAGCGGGTACACTGAAGAAATGACTGCCGGACCGGCAACACCGCTACTCGACACTGTCACTAGCCCCGATGACTTGCGCGGGCTGGAGGCATCCCAAATGCGCCAGTTTGCCGACGAATTACGAGCCGAGATGATCGACACGGTCGGCACTACCGGAGGCCATCTTGGATCGGGTCTGGGCGTGGTCGAACTGACCGTCGCGATGCACTACGTTTTCAATACACCCGATGACCGGCTGATCTGGGATGTCGGCCACCAAGCCTATCCACACAAGATCATCACCGGACGGCGAGACAGAATCCGCACATTGCGCCAGGCTGGCGGACTGTCCGGCTTCACCAAGCGCAGCGAAAGCGAGTATGATCCGTTCGGCGCGGCGCACAGCTCAACCTCGATCTCGGCGGCGCTGGGCTTTGCCGTGGCGAACAAGCTGGCAGATAAGTCGGGCCGAGGCATCGCCGTGATCGGCGACGGCGCGATGAGCGCCGGCATGGCCTATGAGGCAATGAACAATGCCGAACAGGCTGGCAACCGGCTTGTCGTGATCCTCAATGACAACGACATGTCGATCGCACCGCCGGTGGGGGGGCTCTCCGCCTATCTCGCCCGGCTCGTTTCCTCGCGCCCATTTCTCTCGATCAGGGAGCTTGCGCGCAAGATCTCGCGCAAATTGCCCGAAAGTTTGCACAAGGCAGCGCACAAAGCTGATGAATATGCGCGCGGCATGGCCATGGGCGGCACGCTGTTCGAGGAACTCGGCTTCTACTACGTCGGCCCGATCGATGGTCATAACCTCGACCAGTTGATCCCGGTGCTGGAAAATATCCGCGATGCCGACGAGGGCCCGTGCTTGATCCATGTCGTTACGCAAAAGGGCAAGGGCTATGCCCCGGCCGAAGCAAGCGCCGACAAATATCACGGTGTCCAGAAATTCGACGTCATCACCGGTGAGCAGGCCAAGAGCGCGGGCGGACCACCAAGCTATACAAGCGTCTTCTCAAAGGCATTGATCGCCGAGGCCGGGCGCGACGAGAAGGTTTGCGCGATCACCGCTGCCATGCCTTCCGGTACTGGCCTCGACAAATTTGCCGCAGCCTTTCCAGAGCGCAGCTTCGATGTCGGAATTGCCGAGCAGCATGGGGTGACGTTCGCCGCTGGCCTGGCCGCACAGGGCATGCGCCCGTTCTGTGCAATCTATTCGACTTTCCTGCAGCGTGCGTTTGACCAGGTTGTCCACGATGTCGCCATCCAGAACCTGCCGGTGCGCTTCGCAATCGACAGGGCTGGCCTGGTCGGCGCCGATGGTGCGACCCATGCCGGCAGCTTTGACATTACCTACCTGACGACCCTGCCTAATTTCGTCGTCATGGCCGCAGCGGATGAGGCGGAACTCGTCCACATGACCCATACCGCCGCAATGTATGATGAAGGACCCATTGCCTTTCGCTATCCGCGTGGCAACGGCACCGGCGCCGCGCTTCCAGAAACGCCCGAATTTCTCGAAATTGGCAAAGGGCGGATCGTCAGGGAAGGCACCAAGGTCGGTCTGCTTTCGCTGGGAACGCGGCTCGCAGAGGCGCTCAAGGCGGCCGAGCAGCTTGAGTCCAAGGGTTTATCGACCACCGTTGCCGATCTGCGTTTTGCCAAACCGCTCGATACCGACCTGATCCGGTCCCTGATGCTCAGCCACGAGGTTGTCGTCACCATCGAGGAAGGTTCGATCGGCGGATTGGGCGCGCATGTGCTGACGCTCGCAAGCGATGAGGGACTGACCGATCCCGACAGCGCAAACGGGGGCCTCAAAATCCGCACCATGCGCCTGCCGGACATATTCCAGGACCAGGACAAGCCCGACAATCAATATGACCAAGCCGGCCTGAACGCACCGCAGATCGTCGAGGCAGTCCTCAAGGCCCTGCGCCACAATAGCGCGGGAGTGCAAGAGGCCCGGGCCTGAAGCCGCAACGGCAAGCCTTTCCACTCGAGGACTGCTGGCGGACTATTGCTTTCTCACTTCCGGATGTAGGCCAGCGGCCTGTGGTTCGCCGACAGCTGAACCGCCAATGAGGTCGTCCGAAACGTTGTCGTCGCGCAATGTATCGAGATGCATAAGTCGCCTGACGAGCGGAGAAATCACCAGGACGAAGAGACCGGCGCCCACCGCCACCCAACCGACCGCAAAGTAGACATCAAGCACTACGCTCTTGCCCGCTTCCTCGCCTACGCCTTCCGCGCCAGTCGCAGCGGCAATCAGGCCGGCTGCAAAGTTACCGGTGGCCGAGGCGAAGAACCAAGTTCCCATGATTAGCGACGCCATGTGTGATGGAGCCAGCCGATTCATCGCGGACAAGCCCACCGGGCTGAGACAAAGCTCGCCAGTCGTGTGCAACAGGTAGATCAGGAAGATGAGGACAACCGGAGTGGCAGCGCCCACCCCGACGCTTCCGGCACCCCAAACGAGAACGAGGAAGCCAAGGCCCACCTGGATTATGCCGAGTCCGAACTTGAACGGGGTCGAAGGCTCCATCTGGCGACGCCCCAGATATGTCCAGGTCGCGGCGAACGCGGGTGCGAGAAGGAAGATGAAGCCCGCATTGACGGACTGAAAGACAGACGCCGGAATTTCGAAACCCAGCATCGTTCTGTCGACATGGCGGTCAGTATACAGGTTGAGCGAAGAGCCCGCCTGCTCGAACAAAGCCCAAAATATGATGGATGTCAGGATCAGGAACATCGCGGCGAAGATGCGATCGCGCTCGTCTGAAGGCAGTTTCACGACGGCTGTGAACAGCACAAAAATGACCAATGCCCCGCCAAAACCGCCCAGCACGTAGCCGACCAGGCTCTGGAACTGGATCGCCGCCCAACACAGAGCGACCATGCCGATGCCAGCGCCATACATTGTCCACTCCGTGCTCCTGGCGAGCGCCCGGGGCGGCTCGCCCCGGCCCAGCAGCAGCGGCCTTCCCCAAACAAACACCGCGAGACCAAACAGCATGCCGAAGCCGGCCAGACCAAAGCCATAGGCCCAACCATAAGTTTCTCCAATGTAACCACACAGGATGGAACCGAAGAAGGCACCGATATTTATCCCCATATAGAAGATCGTGTAGGCGCCATCACGCCGCACGTCTGTGCGTGGGTAAAGTTGTCCCACGATCACCGAGATATTAGCCTTGAGAAAGCCTGAGCCGACGATGATCAGCGCAAGCGCCAACCAAAACACATAAATGACGGAATTGCCTTCGTGACCTGCCGCGGGCTCGCCTTCAAACGCCATGAAAAAGTGGCCGAGCGTCAGCAATACGGCACCGAACAGCACCGCCTTCCTCTGACCCAGATAGCGATCGGCGAGATAGCCGCCGACGACGGGAGTGATGTAGACCAGCGCAGTATAGGCACCATAGATAATTCCCGCGTCCTCGTCGGAAAACAGCCAGTGCTTGGTCAGGTAGAAGATCAGCAGCGCGCGCATGCCGTAATAGGAGAAGCGCTCCCACATCTCGGCAAAAAACAGCACGAACAGGCCTTTGGGATGCCCCATCAAGGTGCCTTGCGCGTCGCCACTCTCGGGAATTGTACTCGCCATCGGCCAGGTGCGTCCTTAATTCAAGCAAACCAGTTGGTCAGGTATCCTAGTAGTTGCAGCGATCCAGCCGCCCTCGTTTCCGCTTCAATTATGCTTCACAAGCGACCTTCCGCCTGCCCAACCGACAGGCGGGTGCGGGCAGACTAGCCGTCAATTCGTCGCTGTGAAGTGCCAGCAACTCAGCCTTCCCCAGCCAAAATTGTGCCGGATCAAGGAAAATTTAACAGTTTTGGAGCTTAAGCATTGCGTATTGGCAGCCTCGGGCGTAGCTTCAGAGGCTCTATATCAAGCGTCCGGCATGCGAGCCGTGCCGCCAAAGAGATGCCAGGGGAGGCATTGCATGATCAGGTCCGAACTCCTGCAAGCGCTTGCAAAGGAAAATCCCGAGCTGCGTTCCGAGGATGTGGAACGCGCGCTCGACACTTTTTTCGACGAGATTGCTGAACGGCTTGCGCAGGGCGGCCGCGTTGAATTGCGCGGATTTGGTGCCTTTTCGACGCGCCAGCGCGACGCCCGCAAGGGCCGCAATCCGCGCACTGGCGAGAGCGTGGACGTTCCGGAAAAACGTGTGCCCTATTTCAAGCCTGGAAAGGACATGCGAGCACGTCTGAATGCGGATTGAGCAAGGTAGATATGCCTGACTGTTGCCGCTTGCCGAACCATCTGCCAAAGCCTGCGAATATCGATCGCGGACGTGGCGGAATGGTAGACGCAGCGGACTTAAAATCCGCTTGGGTATCCCAGTGCGGGTTCGAGTCCCGCCGTCCGCACCAAATTCCTATTTGACTAGAGCCTAAAGAAACGGCATTTAGCCGGAAAATTTGTAAACTCCGAGCTACAACAGGGGGCACGGGAAATGAGGAACACCGACACGATGACTTTGATTGAAAAGCGCAGGAAGCGCCTGCGGCTTGCCGCAATGCTTGGCGCGACTGCCATGACAGCGCCGTTTTTGACGGCCCCAGCCCTCGCAGCAGAGGAAGGCGCAGGCAACGTCATCATCGTCACCGCGAACAGGCGCGAGGAGGCGCTTGAGGAAGTCCCCGCGTCGGTGACGGTCGTCTCGCCGGAAACGCTTGCAGCGGCTGGCCTCAACAATGTTCGCGATTTGCAGAACGTCACCAGCGGCTTTCAGCTCGGCAATTCCGGTTCAATTCCGCAGGCGGCGATCCGTGGGGTTACCACGACCAATGCCGGTTCCTACGAGAACAATGTCGCGGTCTATTTCGATGGGGTCTATCAGGTCGTCCCGGCCTCGCTCAATATCGACATTCCAAACTTTGAGAGCATTCAGATTTTGAAAGGCCCACAGGGCACGCTTTATGGCCGCAACGCTACTGGCGGCGCGATTCTTGTGCAGACAGTGAACCCCGGTGACGAATGGGTAGGGAAAGCCGAAGTCACATATGCTCGCTTCGACGACAAGCGGATCGGCGGCTATATCGCCGGACCTCTCACCGACAGGGTCGGGATGAGTATCTCCACATATTTCCGCAAGACGGACGGTTGGGTCAAGAAAGCTAGCCGGACAGTCGCGGGCGGATTCGACGGACGCACATTTGGCATTGAACAGGCCTCCATTCGCGGTAAGCTCCTCTTTGATCTGACCGACAATTTCACGGCGAAATTGGGCTATGCTTATACGCGCGTTTCCGATCCGAACGCGATGAATTTCACCCAGATCGAGAATGTCAGGGTCGATCCGGCAACGGTCCCGGGAGCGAATACGACAGCGACCGGGCTGGGCGAAACCTCATTCAATCTCCAGCCCGAAATACAGGTCGAACAGCACGAAGCGTTCCTGGACCTCAATCTCGAGACTGGATTTGGCAGCATCCGCTCGCTCTCAGCGTATACCACGGCTGACCTTACTCAGGTCTTCGACTTTGACGGGTCTTATATCCAGTCCACCTATAGCCAAAGCCGGAGCCGGGAAAAAACCTACCAGCAAACTCTGGAATTTGCGGTCACCTCCATCGACCGCCTCGACCTCCTGATCGGCGGCCAGTACTTCCAGAACACGACGTCTTTCCCGAATCCCAGTGATTTCAACCTCGGGCCGGGAACATTTTCCGCATCCCGGGCAACGGACACTCCGATCTCGCAATATACGAATTATCTCCACTCTGATTTCGACCGCAAGAAGGAAGCATGGGCAGCCTATTTTGACGCAACATTTGCTGCGACGGACAGGCTCTTCATCAATGTCGGCGGTCGCTATACGCAGGAGACTCAGGACGTAAGATCTCAACGATTCAGTGCGTTTTTCCCGCCGTTCAACCCGGCCGGGCCTGTTTGGGACTCAGACGTTTTCGCGGCATCGAGCGGAGTGCCTTTTAGTTCAAAATATAAAAGGTTCACGCCTCGCGCCTCGATCCGATACGAGATCTCACCGCGCACAAGCGTCTATGCATCCTATTCGAGGGGTTTCCGCAGCGGCGAATGGAATACCGCGCCGCCCGCCATCGGAGGGGGACTTGTCGCTCTCTTCAATGAATGGGCACCAGTCGCTCCGGAGAAAATTGATGCCTTCGAAGTGGGCGTCAAATCAGCAGGCGGTCGACTCCGTTGGGACGTTGCCGCTTTCTATTATGATTATAAGAGCTTGCAAGTCTCGCAAACAACCTCGGATAGCAATGGCAACCCCATCGTCTTGCTGCAAACCGGACCTGCGCGAATTTATGGTGTGGAAGGCAGCTTTGATTTCGAGGTCGTGGAGAATTTCAACATCCACGGTGGCGCTACCTGGCTCAATGCACGCTATGCTAACGGGTTCACCTATACCGGTATCGGGGTCAATCCGAACCAACAGGGCTTCAACACCAATAGCGATCCGCTCAAGACCTTGTTCAATACCGGTGTAAATCAGGACCTTTCCGGTCTGCAAATGGCACGTGCGCCGGACTTCACCGCGTTCCTCGGTTTTGACTATTTGATTCCGGATGGCGATGGCGGCTTCCTGTTTGCGGTCAACGCAAAATATACCAGCAGCTATGTCCCGACCGACCCCTCGATCTGGGGCGGCGACCCAACCTGGAACCCAGACGGTTCCTTGGGTCCGATCGATAATTTCGAACTGCTAAATGGGACCGCTTACGAAAGCCGATCAGAAGAGCAGCGTACGAGGGAAGGCGGCTACGTCCTGCTCAACGCCTCGGTCACTTGGACCAATCCCACGGACAACTACTATGTTCGGGCGTGGGGCAAGAACCTGACCGATGAGCGCTACCGTATCCACTATCGTCCACTTGGAACCGGCGGCACTTATCAGCCAATGGCCGAGCCGCGGACTTACGGTCTGACGGTAGGCGTCAAGTTCGCGGGAGGAAACGAAGCACCACCGCCACCACCTCCGGCACCGCCTCCGCCGCC
>JAQWKP010000066.1 GCA_029247785.1 Novosphingobium sp. | reverse complement strand
ACCGATTGGCGCGATTGATCAAAATGCACAAAATCGGCTGCCGGCGGGAACTCCGGGTTTCCGGAATCGCGGATGATCGTCATGGCATCGAGGAACGGCGTGACGAAAGGCGCGCCGGTTATTTCGCGGATCAGCTCGACAGAACGCGGCACATAGGTCTGCGCGAGCCAATCCTCATCGTGCCAGCCATAGCCACCAAGCGGCAGGCGATGCAGTTCAAAGCCTTCGCGCTCAAGTGAAGGTGGCGCAGCAAGGCTGCGGGCATCGGTAAACGCGACCGGGAGCGCGGCGAGCTTCTGGGTGCGGATTTCCGGCGAGAAATTGGACCACACGCCGCCGCCCGAGCGATCGGCAGCGAAATTGAGCGGCGCTCTCACGGATGCTGCGGGCAAGAGCGTGTCGCTCACGACGTCTCCTTCCCTTCCGTCATTCCGAGAATCCTTGCGGCATTGCCGCCCAGAATCGCCTGCCGGTCTGCCTCGCCAAGCCCCGCCTCGTCGACCGCATCCAGCGCAGCGATACTGCTCGGTTGGGTCATCGAATAGGAATTGGAGCCATAGACCAGCCGGCCCGCACCGAGCCGCTCCAGCGCCATCAACACCCCGCGCCCACCCAGCAAGGTCGAGGTGAGGTCAATAAACACATTGGGGTTGGCTTCGGCGATGGCGATCAGCTGTTCGCAATTTCCCGGGCTGGTCATGGCATCGAGCGCGACGAATGTCGTGCCGGGGAAGCGTTCGGCAAGGCGTCGCAGCCGCCACGGCGCTTCGAAATCGCCATTGGCATAGCAATGCACGAGCGCGATCAGGCCGAGTGCATCCATTCGGGCGACGATCTCGAACATCACCGGGTGATCCATCGGCAGGCCCTGCATGCGGTGATGCCAGGACAGGCCGGCAAAGCCGAGGTCTGCGACCCGCTCAACCTCGCCAATCGAGGCCTTGCCGTGGCGCGGATCGACCGTGCCGAACAGTGCCGCAAAGCGCTCGGGCTCCAGCTTGCCGTATTCGTGCAACCCATCGTTGATCGCGCGTATATCGGTCAGGCCCCGGGGTGCGGAATAGGAATGGCCCGGCATAAGCGCGGTCTTAGCCACGCCGAAGTGTTCCATGCCTTCCAGCCGCGAATCGCGATCGCGCTCCAGCCCGGCACCGGCATCGCCGCTCGATCCCGGAACGCCGATCAGCGCGCCATAGTGCTGGTGGATATCGATGATGCCCGCGCTGCTCATGGCTGCTCTCCCTGCGAGAGGTTGAGCAGGGCTGCGGCATTGCCCGACAAGATCGCCTGCCGGTCCGAAGGATCGAGCCCGCATTCCTCGATGGTGCCGAGAATGCTCGCCAGGAAGCGCGGGCCGCCGCTGGCGAACAGCAGACGGTCAGAGCATCCCGCCCGGACCAGGCCGGTGAGGTCCCAAGTTGAGGACAGGCCGGTCAGATCATAGAACAAATTGTCCGGCCCGCCGCCATTATCGGCAATCGCCTGCGCGTTCTCCCAGGAAGCCAATGCGCCGACCACGACCAGCGGCGTGGAACCGCATTTCCGCGCCAGGCTCCAGACCCGTTCCAGCGATTCGTTGATCGAAAAGGGCGCGCTGTGGATCATCGGGACGAGACCATGCGCGCTGGCATGCTGGCACAGATCGGCGATCAGCTGGTCGTTGACGAACACGCCTTGCGCCCGCGCGCTCCACACCACGGCCTTGGCACCCAGCCCGGCGATCCGTTCGATTTCGATCATCGCCGCCTCACCATATTTGGGCTCGACGACACCGGCGGCAAAGCCACCCATGCGCCCGGCAGCAGCGATCAGCGCGTCATTGATGCTTCGGTTGTCGGCAATGCCCTCGGCCAGGCTGGCATAGAGCGGCGGGGTCAGCTGGAATGTCGCCTCGCACCCATCGGGCAGTTCGGCAGGGCTCGCTGGCAGGCTTTCGGCGAGCCTGACAGCGTGTGAAGTCTCGATGAAATCGACGTAATCATTGCCGCGCGCGAAGTGATTGCAGTTGATATCGAAAACCTGGTTCATCGTCCCTCGCATACGCCGGTGAATCGCCTGTGCAGTGTGGGGACCGCAGGGCGTGTTGACAAATGCATTCGATTGACTGCCCTCGCCTTGCGCCCCTTCGGGCGAGGCGGCATAGCCCGCAAACCATGCATGACATCCGCCTGATCCGGGACGATCCCGAAGCTTTCGATGCCGCCCTTGCCCGTCGCGGGGTTAAGCCCATCGCCGCTGCGCTGGTTACGCTCGACGAGGAAAAGCGCAGCGTTCTGACCCGAATGCAGGAAGCGCAGAGCCGCCGCAATGAGGCGTCTAAGGCGATCGGCAAGGCAATGGGTCAGGGCGATACGGACACCGCCGAGGCGCTCAAGGCGGAAGTCGCCGAACTCAAGCAAAAGCTGCCCGCGCTGGAAGAAGAAGAGCGCGAATTGTCTGCCAAGCTGCAGGACGAGCTGGCGCGCCTGCCGAACCTGCCGCTTCCCGACGTGCCGGACGGTGCGGATGAGAATGCCAACGTCGAAGTCGCGACATGGGGAACACCGCGCGAGTTTGCATTCGAGGCCCAGGAACATGCCGATCTCGGCCCTGCCCTCGGCCTCGATTTCGAAACCGGAGCGATGATTTCAGGCGCGCGCTTTACATTTCTGCGCGGACCAATGGCGCGGCTGCACCGCGCGCTGGCCCAATTCATGCTCGACCACCAGACTGGCGAGAATGGCTATGTGGAATGCGCTCCGCCCTTGCTGGTGCGAGACGAAGCCGTGTTCGGCACCGGCCAGCTGCCGAAATTTGCCGATGATTTGTTTCGCACCACGGATGGTCGCTGGCTCATCCCCACTGCCGAAGTCTCGCTAACCAATGCGGTGCGCGAGCAAATCCTGACCCTGGGCGAATTGCCGATCCGGATGACGGCCCTCACCCCATGCTTCCGCTCCGAGGCGGGCGCAGCGGGCAAGGATACGCGCGGGTTCATTCGCCAGCACCAATTCGAAAAGGTCGAGCTGGTCGCGATCTGCGCCCCTGAGGATTCGCCCGGCGAGCACGAGCGCATGGTCGCAGCCGCTGAATCGATCCTGCAGGCGCTGGAGCTGCCTTATCGCAAGATGCTGCTGTGCACCGGCGACATGGGAGCAGGCGCGCGCAAGACATTCGATCTCGAAGTGTGGCTGCCTGGACAAAGCGCGTATCGCGAAATTTCCTCAATCTCAAATTGCGGTGACTGGCAGGCCCGGCGGATGAACACCCGCTACCGCCCTGCCGATTCCAAGAAGACAGAATTCGTCCACACCCTCAATGGCTCGGGCCTGGCAGTCGGGCGCACGCTGGTCGCGGTGCTGGAGAATTTCCAGCAGGAGGATGGCTCGGTGGAAGTCCCGGCAGCGCTGCTTCCCTATATGGGCGGAGTGACGCGGTTGGAGCCAGCCAGCTGATGCGCATTCTGATCACCAATGACGACGGCATCAATGCTCCGGGCATCTATGTGCTCGAAAAGATCGCCGCGAAATTGTCGGATGATATCTGGATCGTTGCGCCATCTGAGGAACAATCGGGCGCAGGCCACTCGCTGACGCTGACACGCCCGCTGCGCCTGCGCCAGCATGCCGAGAGGCGCTTCTCTGTGACCGGAACACCGACCGATTCCGTGACCATGGCGCTGAAAAAGGTAATGGATTCGCCGCCCGATCTGATCCTCTCGGGAGTCAATCGCGGTGCCAATCTGGGTGATGACGTGACCTATTCGGGTACGGTCGCCGCCGCGATGGAAGGCGCGCTGGCCGGGATCCCGTCGATCGCGCTGTCACAGGTCTATACGGCAGAAGACAGGGGCAATGATGTGTCATTCGATGTTGCAGAGAGCTGGGGCGAGCGTGTGCTGCGGCCACTTGTGGATATGTCCTTTGCCGAACGCACGCTGATTAATGTAAACTTCCCCCCTGTAAGCGCGGAAAAGGTCAAGGGTATCAGGGTCGTGAGGCAGGGATTCCACGATTATGCACGCAGCTCGATAGTCGAGGGCGTCGATCCGCGTGGCTTTGCCTATTTCTGGTCCGGCCTGCACGGGATCGAACACACCCCCGGGCACGAGACCGATCTGGAAGCGGTGGCGGACGAATATATCTCGGTCACCCCGCTTCAGCTTGACCTGACTCATCACCAGTCGCTCGCCAGTCTCTCGCAGCGCTATCGGCAATGACAATGCGGCTCATCCTCTCAGGCCTCGTGCTGTTGTTGGGCGCTGCCAGCGCCACTGCGGTGCCGCCCGGGGAAGAGACCGAGCATGTCGTCGAGGCTGGCGAGACGTTGTATGGCATCGCCAACCGCGCGGGAATTTCCAACAGCGCGATCATCAAGGCAAATGACCTCGACCCGCCCTATGTCATCCGCATCGGCCAGACCCTGACAATCCCACGCGACGGCCGGCCGGCCAGCCGCACGATTGCTGCAAGGTCGCCTGCGCCTGCAACCACTTCGCCCTCAAACCTGCCCGAAATGCATGTTGTTGCGCCCGGCGAGACACTGGGCGGGATCGCCGCACGCGCGAAAGTGCCGCGCGTGTTGATCGCCGAGGCCAATAGGCTCAAGCCGCCCTACACGATCAAGGTCGGCCAGAAGTTGCTGCTTCCACGCACTCGCCGCCACACGGTGGAAAAGGGTGATACCGGATTCAACCTGTCCTATCGCTATGCCGTGCCGTGGGAAAACATCGCAATCGCCAATGGCATGGAGCCCGACGCAGCGCTTCCGATCGGCAAGGAATTGCTGATCCCGACCGTGCTTAAGGCCCCTGCCCCCGTTGCTTCGACCACTGCCTCCCAAGCTGACACAGCGCGCTTTACCTGGCCGCTCACTGGATCGATCCGCCGAGCCTATCGCGCGCGGGCTGATGGCAATTACCATGACGGCATCGACATCGAAGCGTCCGAAGGCGCCGCCGTTCGTGCAACCGCTGCCGGAACCGTGACCTTCGCCGACAAGGAGAAAAACCAGTTCGGCAACCTTGTCGTTATCGACCATGGTAATGGCTGGCATTCGGCCTATGGCTCGCTGGGCCGAGTCACGGTGAAGAAGGGTGATCAGGCCAGACAGGGCGAACGCGTCGGGCTGGTCGGCGATACCAGCGTTACCAAGCGCACCGAGCTGCATTTTGAGCTGCGCCGCAACGGTCAGCCGGTCGATCCCGTGAGCGAGCTGCCCGAAACCGAATGAGCAAGCCTCCGCAACTCAAGCGGCACAGTCCCTTGCGGCGGGCGATCAAGGTTCCGGTCTGGGCCGATGTCTTCATCCGCCTGTTTGCGGCGCTGGCCCTGATCTTTTTCGTCGTGCTGATTCACTGGGCCGACCGCAGCGGTCTGGTCGATCATCATGATGGCGATGTCAGCTTTCTCGATGTCATCTATTTCACGATGATATCAGTAACTACCACCGGGTTTGGCGATATCGCGCCGGTTGGTGATCGCGCGCGGATGATCGAAGCGCTCATCGTCACGCCGATCCGATTCGCGGTGATCTTCATTTTTGTCGGCACCGCCTATAACTTCATCATCAAGCGCAGTTGGGAGACATGGCGCATGGCGCGCATCCAGAAACGGCTCGAAGACCATATCGTCGTGCTCGGCTATGGCATCAGCGGCGCAGAAGCTGTCGCAGAACTGATCGAGCGTGGCACCGATCCCAGGCGCATCGTCGTCATGGAGCGGGACTCGTCGCGGCTCGCCCTGGCCGAAGAGGCCGGCTGCAACGTCATGGAGGGCGATGCCTCTCGTGACGAAACGCTGGAGGCAGTGCGGATCGCCAGCGCAAAAGCCGTGCTCGTTTCTGCCGGGCGAGACGATACGTCGATCCTGATTGTCCTCACGGTCCGCCATCTTGCTCCGCATGTTCCGATCACGGCGGTGGTGCGTGCAGACGATAATGAGATCCTTGCCCGCCAGGCCGGTGCCGACAATGTCATCAACCCGGTCCGCTTCACCGGATTGCTTCTCGCCGGCTCGGCGGAAGGAAAATATATCTCCGAATATCTGGCCGATCTCGCCTCGGTCTCCGGTCGGGTGCAGCTGTTCGAGCGCGCCGTCACTGCCGGTGATATCGGCAAGTCGCTCGAGGAGGTGACTGGCGAGAACAAGGGGTTGCGCGTCTACCGCAAGGGTGATGCGATCGGTTTCTGGGAAGCGGGAGCCGACCACATTGAGCTTGGCGACATTATCGTCGGGATCAAGGCGACAGTGACAGACGAAAGCCGCTAGCCGAGCGCCCAGAACACCGCGCCCATCGCCAGGTAAGCGACCAGCCAGAAGCCGCAATCGACCACGCGGTTCTTCACCTCGGTACCGGACCGCAAATGGGTGAGCCAGACGGCGGGAATGACGAAAGCAAGAGCAATACCGCCGGACTGCATGAAATAGAGCCAGGGTTTGGCCTCAAGCGTCTCGCTGCCGATCCGCGCAAAGCCATGACCCAGCATCAGTGCGCCGACCAGAAACACAATCGAGGGCAGCGCGAAATTGCCAGTCGGCTGCGAATTGCCCGGAAATAGCCGGCGCCCGGTGCGAAACAGCGGCCCGTTCCAGACCAGGGCGATAGCCACCGCCAATCCAGCGGAAAGCAGCACCGCGAGCCAATTCACAGGACCCATCGGCCTATTCCCCTCACCGAGCGACGATCTGCCCGCTCAGCGCACCAGGCCGAAGATCGCCCCCATCACCGCATAGACCAGCGTCCAGTAACACGCATCTATCGCGAACAGCTTGAAGGATTTGAGTGCAAACAGATAGTTCACCCCCAGCGACGTGGCGATGAAACCCAGCCCAATCCCACCGCCGACAATCGTACTGACGAACAGGTTGGGCTGACCATAAGTTGCAAGGACATGGCCGAGAATGAAAGCAGCAAACAGGTTGAGAACGATCACCATGCCGAAAATTTTCGGCATATTGACACCCCTGATCGATTCGTCGCTCAGACCTTGCTCACGCTGCCAGGCCTTGCCGAATAGCGGCCCATACCAGATGCCTCCCACCAGGAAGCCCGCTCCTGCCGACAACAACACCGCAATCCAGTTCATTTCCCACATGGCATTAACTCCGTTCCGTACCCCTCCAGGCGGATTGAGCCACAATCGGACCCGGGGCGCAAGTTTGCCGCCATGGTGACATTTGCCTGCACTGCGCCTATGCGCCGCGCCCAGCATGGCAACGCAAATCACTTCAGCCCCGAAGGTGGGGATGGTCAGTCTCGGCTGCCCCAAGGCGCTGGTCGATTCCGAACGCATCCTGACACGGCTGCGGGCCGACGGCTATGCGATGAGCCCGGACTATGCCGGGGCCGATGTCGTGCTGGTCAACACCTGCGGTTTTCTCGACAGCGCCAAGGAAGAAAGCCTCGCCGCAATTGGCGAAGCGATCGCCGAGAACGGGCGCGTGATCGTCACCGGGTGCATGGGCAATGAGGCCGAGGCAATCCGCGCGAAATTTCCGGACGTGCTCGCTGTCACGGGTGCACATCAATATGAAGCTGTGGTCGAATCGGTGCACGAAGCCGCCCCACCGGGACGCGGTCCATTCGTCGACCTGGTCCCGCAACCAGATATCAAGCTGACACCCCGGCACTATTCCTATCTCAAGATTTCGGAAGGGTGCAATCACGCCTGCAGTTTCTGCATCATCCCGCAGCTGCGCGGTAAGCTCGCCAGCAGGCGGATCGACGCAGTTCTGCGCGAAGCGGAAAAGCTGATCGCGGCAGGCACGCGCGAATTGCTAGTCATCAGCCAGGACACCTCGGCCTATGGGGTCGATATCCGTCATGAGCCGCGCGCGTTCCACGGCCGCGAAGTGCGCGCGCATATGACCGACCTCGCCCGCGAACTCGGGGGATTGCGAGGGGCGGATGGCGTCAGGCCATGGGTAAGGCTGCACTATGTCTACCCCTACCCCCATGTCGACGATGTCATCCCGCTGATGGCTGATGGGCTTCTCACGCCCTATCTCGATATACCGTTCCAACATGCCAGCCCAGCCGTGCTGAAAGCGATGAAACGGCCGGCCAATGAAGCAAAGGTGCTCGACCGGTTGCGCGCATGGCGCGAAGCCTGTCCCGATATTGCCGTCCGTTCGAGCTTCGTCGTCGGCTTTCCCGGGGAGAGCGAACAAGACTTTGCTTATCTGCTCGAATGGCTCGAGGAAGCTCGGCTCGACCGGGTCGGTGCCTTCCGCTTCGAGCCGGTCGAAGGCGCTGCAGCCAACGCGCTGCCGGGTTCCATACCCGAGCAGGTCAAGGAAGAGCGCTACGCCAGGCTGATGGAAGTGACCGCCCGGATCAGCGCAGAAAAGCTGTCAGCCAAGCGCGGCCGCATCCTGCCGGTAATCATCGATGAGGTCGGCGAGCCGGACGAGGACGGCGATATCGGCGCGACCGGACGGTCCGAGGCCGATGCCCCGGAAATCGACGGTAATGTGCTGATCCGCAACGCTCCTGAACAGTTGCAACCCGGCGACATTGTCGATGTCCAGATCGAGGATGCCGACGAGCACGACCTGTTCGGACTCGTTGCTCACTCCGCTTGATTGCAATTTTATCAACAGCTACGCATTTTTTCGCACTTGCAATATAAATGAGGGAGGCTCATTAAGGTGGAGCCTTTCAGGCATCCTCTCCCAAACTTCCAAGGGTCGATCTTCGGATCGGCCCTTTTCTTTGGTCCAGCCTCGGTTAGGCTGACACAAAGATGAGCAATGCCCCCAACAACGATCCCCTCGATGTCCTGATCATCGGTGCTGGTATATCCGGCATAGGCATGGCCGCGCATCTGCGACGCAAATGCCGAGACAAGCGCTTCGCAATCATCGAGCGCAGGGCAAATCTCGGCGGAACCTGGGACCTGTTCCGCTATCCCGGCATCCGCTCTGACAGCGACATGTTCACGCTGGGCTATGAGTTCGAACCATGGCGCAAGGACCGATCAATCGCCGAGGGTTCCGAGATCCTGGGTTATCTCGAGGATGTGGCTGCCAAATTCGGAATCACCGAACATATTCGCTTTTCCACCAAGGCCCTGTCGGCTGACTGGGACAGCGCGAAGGGCCTATGGACAGTCCGAAAAGAAGGTGCGGATGGAGAGCTGAGCGAAATGAGGGCGCGCTTCCTGTTCGTGAGTGCGGGCTATTACGATTACGACGAGCCCCACCAGCCTCAAATCCCCGGAATCGAAAACTTCAAAGGCCGCACCATTCATCCCCAGTTCTGGCCAGAGGATGCTGATTTCACAGATAAGAATGTCGTGGTTATTGGCTCTGGTGCAACCGGTGCCACACTCGTTCCCGCAATGGCCGAACGGGCAGCGCATGTGACGATGCTGCAGCGGACGCCCAGCTGGTATCTCGCCATGGCATCAAACGACCGGCTGGCCAGTGTGCTGCGGCGCTTCCTGCCCGAAAGCTGGACCTACCAGCTGGTTCGCAGGTTCCACATGCTCATGCAGCAGCAGTTCTTCCGAAACTCTCGCAGGAACCCTGCGAGAGTTTCTAGTTTCCTTGAAAACCAGGTGAGGAAGAAATTGCCGGAGAAGTTCAACTCTGCCGATTTCACGCCGCCTTACGGCCCCTGGGAACAGCGCATGTGCATGATACCCGATGGCGACCTGTTCGAGGCGATGAACTCAGGCAAGGCGGATATCGTCACCGGCGAAATCGCTGCGGTCGAACAAACCGGGATCTCTCTTGCAAATGGCCGTCATCTATCTGCTGACATCATCGTCACCGCCACCGGCCTCAAGCTCGCAACGCTCGGCAAAATGGTGATCAGCCTCGATGGGGAGCCCGTGCATATGCCGGACCATTTCTACTACCGCAGCTGCATGTTCTCCAATCTGCCGAATTTCGCCGCCCTGTTCGGCTATCTCAACGCCGCATGGACCGCCCGCGTCGATCTGGTGGCGGACTATCTGTGCCGGTTGTTCAACCAGATGGAGGCCTGGCAGGCGGATATTGTCACACCGGTGCTGCCGGAGGATCACAGCCTCGTCGAAGCCGATCCGCTGGCAGGCTTCAGCTCCGGCTATCTCGCACGCGGTCGCCATCTCATCCCGAAAAGCTCAACCTCCGCGCCGTGGCAAATGCGCCATGACTACCTTGCCGACCGCCGCGACATGCGCGAAGCGCCGCTGGATGATGGCTGGCTGCAGTTCGCACGTGCGAGCAAGCAAGACGCGCCGGTGGCGGCGAGCGGACATTTGTCCTAACCCGGTTGCGTCATGGCCGAATCGTCCCGCATCTACACCGCCGCGCTGATTGTTATCGGCGATGAGATCCTGTCGGGCCGGACCCATGACAAGAACATCGCGCAGGTCGCAAGCTGGCTCGGCATCCAGGGCATCCGCATGTCCGAAGTTCGAGTGGTCCCCGATGTTACAGAGGCCATCGTTGAGGCCGTGAACACGTTGCGCGCGCGCAACGACTATCTGTTCACCACCGGCGGCATCGGCCCAACCCATGACGACATAACCGTCGATGCCGTGGCCGAGGCCTTGGGAGTAGGCGTCGTCGTCCATCCCGACGCGCGGGCGATCCTTGAAGGCTATTACGAAACGCGCGGCGGGCTCAACGAGGCGCGGCTGCGCATGGCGCGCGTACCGGACGGCGCAGTGCTGATCCCGAACCGCTATACTGGCGCACCCGGCATTCGCTTTGGCAACATCTTCCTGATGGCGGGCGTCCCGCAAATCACCGCCGGCATGCTCGACGCGCTATCAGGAACGCTTGAGGGCGGTCACCAATTGCTTTCCGAAACCGTGGGCTGCTGGGTGCAAGAGAGTGAAGTTGCCGACTTGCTGCGCGAGACCGAAAAAGCCCATGCCTCCTGCCAGATCGGCAGCTATCCTTTCTGGCGGGAAGGTAAGAGCGGTGCCAATTTCGTGATCCGCTCGGTCGATGCGGAAGACCTCGCCGCCTGCATCCGCGCTCTTATTCGCGGGCTGGAAGAGATGGACCGCCCGTCCTTCCCCGGAGGGATAGAGCCGAGCGGCAGCTAGATCAGCTGTTAGTCGCTTCGGTGCCCACCAGCGTGGTTCGGTGCATCATCCGGCCGGATTCGGCATCATAGGGGATCGCCCGGTGCATCGCGGCGGTGTTGTCCCAGATGACGAAATCGCCTTCCTCCCAGTCGTGGCGTATCGAGAAATTAGGCTGAGCCGCCCATTCCGTGAGCCGCCATAGCAGCGCGCGGCCATCAACCGTGGGCATGTCGACGATACGATCTGCTGTGCTCCCGATCAGCAGCGTCTTGCGGCCATTGGCCCGGTGCCAGACGACGGGGTGTTCCTTTTCCGCCTGGATGCCGATGACCTTCTGATACTGCTCAGCCGGGATTGCATCGGTGAGCGGGATCATGCTGGCCTTGACCGAATGCACCGCTCTCAGCCCGTCAATCTCGCGCTGCTCTTCCTCTGACAAGCCTTCCCACGCGGCCCAGGTGCTGGCGAACTCCGTCTGCCCACCTTTAGCCGAGACCTTGCGCGCCGAGAGCATCGTCGCGAATGGTGGCGGCGCGTCGATCGGCATGCCATCCATGTGCCAGAAATATGTGCCCAACACATATTCGGGCTGCGGATTGATCTTCTTGTCCAGCGTCACCTGGTAAACGTTCTCATCAACTTCCTGCTTATTGAACTGGCCGGTGAGCTTAACCCTGCCACCCATCATGTCGGTGAAGGCAAGCTGCTCCTCGTCTGTGAGATTGAGTTTCGGGAACACCAGAACGGTGCGCTCTTCCACCTTTTCACGGACCAGCTTCGCGGCTTCATGAGTGAACAGGTCGTCGCGATCATCCCAGCTGACGTGAGAGCCGATCTTCGGTTTGATGTCTTCGAAATGGAGTGCCATGGCGGTGTTCTCCCAAATGGCTGAACAGGTGTTCAGCAGGGCCTATAGGACATGCTATTCCCGGTGCAAGCGGTTAATCCCCCGGTGGATCTGCTGGCGAACGCAACAGTGCATCCTTGTCGACGACATAAGTCAGCACCAACCGCGCCGACTCCTCGCCGACATTCTTGCCAGAATGGACTGTGCCGCGCAGCACGGTGAAATTGTCACCTGGCGCAAGGCGCACCGCATCCTGTCCGGCCAATTCAAGCTCAAGATCACCGCTTTCGACATAGGCCATCTCGACGCCTGGATGAGTATGCCACGGTATCGCCGCGCCTGCCGGAATGTCGCGGGTAACAACATGGACTATTTGCGCCGTTGCCTCCTGCGGCACGTCGAAAGCGAGTTCAACGCCAGGCTTTGGAGTCGGCTCGGTCATCTTCATCGGCTCTTGCTCGCAGCCCGATAGCATCGCCAGCACCGGCAGGACGACATGAGCCATTCTCACCGGACCCACCAAGTTACTCGAATCAGTCACTTCACACCTTCCTTCGTCTTGCCGGTCCCTGCGGCCAGCGTCGCATCATACTGGTCGCTATGGACGCCGAGATCGGTCGGATACATGTCGGTATAGCCAATGTCGGCAATGGAGACGCGCTGCAGAGTGCGGGCATGAGGCGTAACGTCGCCGCGTGCATGCTGCACCGTCTCATTGTCCCAAATGACGAGATCGCCGACTTCCCAACGATGCTCATAGGTCACGCCCTCGGCGTAGAGCACAGCGAACAACTCTTCGAGCAGCGCTTCGCTTTCCTCGGGCGAGAGACCGATGATGCTGTCAGTCAGATCTTCGCTTACGAAGATATAGGGCTTGCCGGTCTGGCGCTGATGCCGAACCACGGCATGGACCGCGCAGACATCGCCGGGTTCGAGATCGGCAAGCCGATTGCGCTGGTCGAAAATCTTCTGCTTCACATGCAAGCCGTTCCTGCTCTCGATCTGCGCGCGTAGCTCCTGCGGCAAGCGCTCCCAGGCAGCGAGACCACTGGCGAAGTGCGTCGTAGTTGTGCCCGCTTCGGCTTCAAGCGCATGAAGGGAACCGCCAATATAAGGCCGGGGCAGATAGGGCAGATCGTGATGCCACAACAGCTTCTGCGCCCCGAGAAAGCCATCGGGCCGCGTGTTCGAGACCAGCATGTTCTCCCACGGATTGTCGAGCACCGGCCCGAAAATACGGCAGACTTCCATCTGCCGCTCCATGCTCATCACTTTGAGACGCTTGAATACCACTAGTCCCTGCTCGTCGAACATCCGGCGCAGCTCACGGCAACCGGCATCGGTCGGCCTCAGGATCAATTCGGGATCGGCCTCTGCTCCGAAAGGAGAGATCGGACGAATCGAGCGGTCTGATGTCATGACGGGCAATCCTCGTTTCCGAGACTGCCCATAGCACGAAAATGGCCGGGAAGGTTTCCCCTCCCGGCCCTAATTTCCGTCCAGCGGCGCAGTGTCAGGCGCCGGCGATTTCCGTGGTGTCGATCTTGAGACCCGGTCCCATCGAGGATGAGACCGCGATCTTCTTGACATATTTGCCTTTCACGCCTGAAGGCTTGGCCTTGACGATCGCGCCGACAAAGGCATCGAAATTGGCCTTTATCGCTTCGTCGCTGAAGCTCATCTTGCCGATGCCCGAATGGACGATCCCGGCCTTTTCGACGCGGAATTCGACCTGGCCGCCCTTGGCGTCCTTGACCGCCTGCTCGACATTGGGTGTGACCGTGCCAAGCTTGGGGTTCGGCATCAGCCCCTTGGGGCCGAGCACCTTGCCGAGCCGACCGACGACACCCATCATGTCGGGCGTAGCAATGATCCGATCATAATCGAGATTGCCGGCTTGCATGTCTTCCATCAGGTCTTCAGCGCCGACCTTGTCCGCACCGGCGGCTTGCGCCGCTTCAGCCTTGTCGCCCTTGGCGAAGACGGCAACGCGCATTTCCTTGCCGGTGCCTGAGGGCAGCGACACCATTCCGCGCACCATCTGGTCGGAATGACGCGGGTCAACACCGAGATTGAGCGCGATCTCAACGGTTTCGTCGAACTTGGACGAAGCAAGCTCGCGCATCGTCTTGATCGCCTCTTCAACGCCGAACAGCTGTTGGTTGTCACCCAGCTTTTCAGCGATCGCTTTGAGCTTCTTGGTTGGCTTGGTCATGTCGTCAGCCCTCCACCACGTCGATGCCCATCGAGCGGGCGGAACCTTCAATGATCTTCGTTGCCGCCTCGATATCGTTGGCATTGAGATCGACCATCTTCATCTCGGCAATTTCGGACAGCTTGGAACGCTGGATCGTACCAGCCGATTCCTTGCCCGGCTCCTTCGAGCCCGACTTCAGCTTCGCCGCCTTCTTGATCAGGAAGCTGGCTGGCGGGGTCTTGGTCGTGAAGGTAAAGCTGCGATCCGCATAGACCGTGATGGTCGTCGGAATCGGCATGTTCTTCTCAAGCTCCTGCGTGGCCGCATTGAAGGCCTTGCAGAATTCCATGATGTTGACACCGCGCTGACCCAGCGCCGGACCGATTGGCGGCGAGGGGTTTGCGGTGCCGGCTGGCACCTGCAGCTTGATATAGCCTGAAATCTTCTTGGCCATGAGGCCACTCCTTTCACACTCTCACCCGTCCTTGCGGCGGGCTCATGTTAAGCGGTCAAACAGAGGGGCTGGCCCTCCTCCCGCAATGGTTATCCAAGTCCGAATGGACTGGAAGCGCGCGCCGATAACCGTATCGGCGCGTAAATGCAATGCGTAAACGGGCCTCAGCTCGCCAGTTCGACCTGTTCGAAGTCCAACTCCACCGGCGTCGCGCGGCCAAAGATCGAGACTGAGACCTTGACCCGGTTCTTGTCGAAGTAGAGCTCTTCCACCTCGCCGTTGAAGCTGGCGAAGGGACCATCGAGCACCTTGACCGAATCGCCGATCTCGTAATCGATGTTGATTTCCTTGCGGGGCGCTGCCGCCGCCGCCTCTGCAGCGCCGAAATAGCGCGACGCATCGGCCTCGCTGATCGGCTGCGGCTTGCCGCTTGAGCCGAGAAAGCCCGAAACCTTGGGCGTGTTCTTGATCAAGTGGTAAATGTCGTCATTCATGCTGAGCTTGGCGAGCACGTATCCGGGCATAGTCTTGCGCTCGACCTGCAATTTCTTGCCGCGCTTGACCTCGGTCACGTTCTCGGACGGGACTTGCACCTCCTCGACCAGCTGGGCGAGGCCCATGCGTTCCGCCTCGGCGATAATCGCGTCGCGGACCTTGTTCTCGAAGCCGGAGTAGGCGTGAATGATATACCAGCGGGCCATTATTCTCTCTTGTTCAGGTAAAGGCGGTCAGAGCAGCGAAAGCGCCCAGCGCACGACTGTGCCGAACACCGAATCGATGCCCATGAAGAACAGCGCCATGATCAGCATCATGATCGCCACGAAGATCGCGGTGGTCACGGTTTCCTGACGCGAAGGCCAGTGGATCTTGGACCCTTCGCTGCGCACCTGGCGGATGAATTCGCCGGGACTGGTCTTGGCCATGGCTGTGCTCTCGCCTTCTTTCAAATTCGGTTCGACTCTTCCGCCTAGGGGAAATCGCCGCCCCGGTCGTGACCGGGAGGGGCTATTGGGTTCCTCTTGTCGGAAGGTTCGAGCGATTTAGCGAGCGTTCCCGCCATTTGCAAGCCGCACGAGCAGGCTACCGGGCGAGCGGTGAAGCACTACCGCTCCCTGCGGCAGCTTCGACACCTGATTTTCTCCGAAATACCAGAGATAATCGGCCTTGGCCGCAGGTGGGTGGTTTGACAGGTCAAGGCTCTCGCCCGGCCTGACAGCAACGCGCTGCGAGGGATCGGCGAAACCTGCGCCCTTCCCCCTCACGCGCAGCATGTGAACGCCCGGCAATGCGAAATGAGTATTGACCAGCGCGTCCTTGTATACGGTGGCATAGCTGGGCGCATGATCGAAGGCATCCGGCCCCCAGCGTTCCGTGAAATAGGCCCCGGCGCCAGCAATGCGAGCACCCTCGGGAACCTGTTCGAGCGCAACCAGAGCCTGTTCCAGCCTGTCCGATTCGTCTTTCCACGCAAGTGTCGTCACACCCAGCCGCACCAGAAACAGCGCCGGCACGCAATAGAGCGCCCAGCGCGGCACCTGCGCGTTGATCGCCATGCAGCCAAGCATCAGCGCGATCGGGACCAGTCGCAAGTCTGCAAAATCACCGCCGCCGAAATGGCGGGGCATCACCAGTGTCAACAATGCGACGATCAGCGCGGCCCATGCCAGGCTGCCATCCAGCTTTCGCGCTCGGAGCGCCACCAGGATCACGATGATAAGGACCAGCGCGCTCAGCATGTCCAGCGTGGGATTATGGTCGGCGAGGGCCTTGAGCCAGATCGCGAATTTATAGGCTAGCGCGCCCGCGCCATAGTCGAAACTGCCTGAGATACCGGGCTCGGAAGCGATAGCCAGGAACGGGAAGAACAGCGGCCACGGCGCCATGAAGGCTCCGAGACCCTTTTTGCGGTGCCACTCATAGCCAAACACCAGCACGCCGAGCACCCCCCAGCCGGCGCTGTGACACAGCCACACCATCAGCCCGACCGGCACGAACACCAAGGCGCGCCGCCTCCACCCCTGCAGCCTGACCCACAAGGCAAAGGCGAATAGCGCCAGCGCCAACGACAGGGTGAAATTGGAAAAGCCCATCAGCATGGCAGGCGACCAGATCACAACGAATGCCAGCAGCGATCCAACGCCGACGCGCCGCTTCAGCGCCCATTCGACGCTGATGATCGCAAGCCCGGTCAGCACCGGCAGGAGGAGCGCAATCAGCCAGGCCGCCTGTTCGACGCCAAGCAGCGTGCCGAGCGGCCACATCAGCATGTCGACCCCGAGATTACCGGTCCAGATCCAGTCGAATTCGTAATAGCGAGTGAGAAACGCACTGTCCGCGCCGTTCAGCATCACATGGTAGCGAGCCAAATGGGATGCGTAGTCGCTCTGCTGGGGATGCACAGCGACAAGGAAAGGCAACGCCGAAAGCAGAGCCAACGCGACGCCCAGCCACAGCCCTTCGGGCCGGTCCGCATGTTCGATCGGATCGTCCTGCAATGCCGCCGTACTGCCCGCCACTTCGTTCATGCCACCCCTTCGGCCATGCCAAGGCGGAATATCTAGGCGCAATATGGTGATTTATGGTTAACGAAAGCTTGTCATGCCGCAATGGTTTCGCCGCGACTGCATATCGGTCTATGAATGTCTTGATAGCGTGGGAGAGAAAATATGGTTGGAGCGATAGTCGTCCGCAGGTGGCTTGGTGCATTGGGTGTCGGACTGGCATTGTCGCTGGGGAGCAGCGCCAAGGCAAGCGATCCGCCGCTGGCCGTGTCAGGCCCGGTCGCAGTCACTGCCGAATCCGGAGAGCCATTCCGCGGCACCAATGCCCAGCCCGTCGCAGGCCCCGGCCTGCCGCTACCGATCTTGCAACCCCACGACTTCATTGAGCAGGAGTTTTTCGTTTCGGGAGTCATCGACGGACGCCCCTACCGTACGGCAATGCTGGTGCGCCGCCCCCGCGATCCGGCCAAGTTTTCAGGGCTGGTTGCTGTCGAGACCGTTCACCTTGCCGGCGCGATACCGTTCTGGGGGAGCGCCCGCGTCTGGCTTGAAGGCAATCACGGCTGGGTCGGCGTCGCCTCGCAAAAGGGCGCGCTGGACAAGCATCTCAAGCGGACCAATCCCGGCCGCTACGCCGCGCTAGACATCCCCGACCTTGCCGAACCGGACGATTCGTGGATGCGTGCCAGCAAGCAGGACCGGTTCTCGCAGAAAATCATGACCCAGGTCGGCGCTTTGCTGAAGAGCAACAGCCAGGGCGGCCCGTTCGGCGACACACAGGTCAAATATCTGCTGATGGGCGGCTCGTCACAAACCGGGGGCACGACCCTGCGCTATATTGAGGAATCGCATGATGCTGCGCGCATGGCAGACGGCAGCCCGATCTTCGACGGCTATGCACCGTGGGAGGCGTTTCCAAAGGAACCGGTCTCGGCAAAAGGATCGCAGATCGTCCATCTGGTGACCGAGGGCGACGTGATGTCCTATCGCATGCGCTCTCGCCCGATGGCGACCGGCGAGGATCGCGACGGCCGGGATGGCGGATATCGCCACTACCAAGTCACCGGCGCATCCCATGTCGGCACGCGGGGGCCTGCCGCCGATGCTCTCAGGGCCTATGGCACGCTCGACAATCTGGAAGCTGGACAGGAAGTGAGCAGCTTTCCCCAGGCCGAAGTGCTGACCCCGGCGAACAAGTTTCTCGTCGACTGGGTGATGCAAGGCAAGGCGCCGCCTCCAGGCCAGCATCTGGACGTCAAAGATGGCAAGATCGCGCGCGACGCAAACGGATTGGCAAAAGGCGGTGTGCGCTCTGCCTGGGTCGATTTGCCAAGAACCCGCTACGTCGCCTCGCTGCCGCCCAAAGGAACGCTATACGGGCTGGAAGAACCGTTCTCGCAAGAGAAGCTGGATCAACTCTATGGCTCATGCAACGCATGGCTCGCCAAATTCGATGCACGGATCGATGCAATGCTCGCAAGCGGCTGGCTGTTTGCAGATGATGCCGCAAAGCTGAAGGAGGAAGAGGCAGAAAGCTGCCCCTGAATTGCCTGGAAGGCGCGCTTTACTCTGACAATTTCGGTGATGCTTTTGATTACGACAATATCAAAGAAAAGCATGGGGCATGAAGGAAGCAATTAGACAACAGATACAAAACGGATAATTCCGGGAACAGAAAATTCAGAGCACAGTGTATGTAATTGCCTGTGAAACGTAAGCGGAGAAGGCGGAAATGGTAATAAAGTATACTGTCCCCGGAATTCTCTGTCCCCGGAATTCTCGGAATTCTCTCCGGAATTCTCCCAATAGCGCAGGGATTAGAACATGCTGAGAGATGCTATCCGTAATAAGTTTGCGGTCGCATTTGGCTTGCGCATTATTGAGATAATTTTATCATTCATAATCTTATCGTTGTCCGGCTTCATATTTTCTAATTTTTCGGAAAAGTATTATATCCAGAGGCACGCTAGTCTCTGGCAAAATCTCGAGACGATCTACCTATTTTTGAGCACGCCAGTTTATATCGCTGGTATTTTACTGTTCTCAGTTAGGGCAGTCACGGCCTCACGCCCTCTATTCGCCATTGTCATGTGGATTGTTCCGGCAATAATTATGTTCTTGGTGTTCAATATAGTTTCCATGGGAGGCTTACTCCCTACGGCCAGCTTTTTCATCTCTGGCTTGGTCGTGATATCTACATTCAGATTGTTTGTAGGTAGTGTCAAATGAGCAACGCTAATTCCGGGCTAATTCCGGGGACAGTAATTCCGGAGTAATTCCGGGTAATTCCGGGTAATTCCGGGGTAATTCCGGGGACAGGGTAATTCCGGGGACAGTATACTTAATTGTCACAATTACAGTGACACTTTACTCCCCAAATTGAGCGCAAACGCCTTGCCCGTGCTGCACAAAGCATTTTCCTACAGCTATCGCGCCGGGGTATGTTCGCCACATGAGTGCTCCGATTGCCCCGCCTCTCCCCCGCCCCGGCCCCGCGCCTTGCATTTTGCTCAAAGTGAC
>JAQWKP010000053.1 GCA_029247785.1 Novosphingobium sp. | reverse complement strand
AGCGGCTCTTGAAGACTTCCACGGCCCGATCGAGGTCGTTGGTCACCCAGGCCGAATGCGAATGCTCCTTGGCCAGCATCCCGCTCGCCAGTGGCAGGGCATTTCGCTCGATTATTTCCGTCATCGCAAGTCTCCCCAACGCGGGTTGATGTAGCCCGCTTCATGTACAGGGAGACAATGGCGCAGCAAAACGTCGTTCGGCAATCTCTACTTTGCCCGGTAAAGCCAGAATTTTCGGATTGGCAGGGTAATTGGGTTCCGGCCAGCTTGCTACTGGCCGGAACCCAATACGGTCGTCTTTTTCCGTTTAGAAATCGAGAATCACATCGACGCCGTAGCTCCGCGATCTAATGAAGTTGCGTGAAGCAATCTGGTTGAACAGGGCCAGGGCGAATGTCATGTTCCTGGCATTGGTCAGGTTCTTGCCCCACAGCCCGATTTCCGCCTTTGCGCCGCCGACATCGATGTCACGCAAGGCAACGCGCCCGTTTACCAGCCAATAAGCCTTCGCAATCGGGAAGTTCGGTGCCCATACTGCCGACCTTGACGGATTGGCGGTGGCATCGTTTTTCCCCTGATAGATGCCATCGGCGCGGAACGTTAGATAGGCGTTCCCGATGAGTGGCTGGGTTTCGTAACTGCCCCAAATGCCTCCGGTCCATTCCGGCCTCAAAGTCAGCGAGTATGCGCCACCGTTTGAAGCCAGCAGGGCCGGAGCGACGTTTGAGAACTTCGTGTCCGCGTAGGAGAGCGACCCGCCGACGGTTACGCCATCCGCCGGCACCGCAGTAAAGTCGAATTCAAATCCAACGCTCTTGATGTCGCAGCAATCCTGGATGAATGTGCCGATGCGGGAGTCGACATCGGTCCTGAACGAACCCGATGCAGATGATTGGGCGTCGGTGTATTTCACCCAGAAAACGGCGAGGTTCGCCTGGACCTTGTTGTTGAGGAACTGAGCCTTGATGCCGCCTTCGAGGGATTCCGCCTTTTCCTTGGCGAATTCGATCCCGCCGATGTTGCCGCCTGAGACGAACGCAGTGGAAAACTTGGCATAGACCAGGATGTCGTCATTGGGCTTGTAGTTCACGCCAATAAGGTAGCTCGGCGTCGTATCCTTGTAAGTTGCCGTAACTGTTGTGATCACCAGCGGTACCCCAGTGGGCGTGCCCAGCTCATATCGCCCGAATTTCTTATCTTGCGTGATGCGACCGCCGAGAATGACATCCAGTTGCGGCGTGACATGCAGTTCCGCTTGCACGTAAGCGGCAAGCGAAGTCAGCGTGTTAAAGGTATGATTTTGGCCACCTTGTGGAATTACCCCATCAATAAGTACTTTGAATGACTGCGTACCCTGGAAGCCGAAGGTATTGCTGGTGTCCTTCGAATGGTACCACAACCCGCCCACGGTAAGCGTGAGGAAATCCGAATCATAATTGACCACGAGTTCATCGCTGGTCTGCGTGCTCCTGCTGAGCGATTGCGATCCGATAATCGAAAACTGCTGGCCTTCGAGAAAAGGCCCGGCAGGGCCGAACAAGAACGAATTGCCCGAATTTATCTCAAGCGCGGTCACCCCGTCGATGGAGGAGGGGCCAAACTGTTTGGACTTGCGAAAGGCAAAGATGTTCTTGACCGTGATGTTGTCGGTGGCCTCCCAGACGCTCGTCACATTATGCCCCATCATCTCCTGCCTGGAGGGAGTGACGAAGGAGTTGTAGACGCCCTTTGGCCGCTTGCCGTCTGGAGCAGTGATGACGTTATTGGGCTGGCTATTGACCAACGTATTTATCAAGAAGGCTAGGCCCGGACCCGCATCCCCGGCGTTCGGGTTTACAGCCACCAGGGCCGTGCCTGCAGCCGAATTGACGCCCTGAGCCCAGTCGAACTTGTAGGTCGTGGTGAAATCGCCGCTTTCGAATTTGAGCGCGGCAAAAACAGCTTCGGTGTTCTTGTTGCCCAGCCATTTGACCGACGTTTCCTTGCGGTTGACGTACGGATCCGCCGAGGTGGTGCGGTCCCAGACCACACCCGAGGCCAGATTCCTGATGTCACCCCGATACTCGTCGTGCAGAAAGCTGACATAGGCGCTGAACGGGCCGAATTGCGGCAGGTCTATGCTGGCACGTACGCGCATCTGATCCAGATTGCCGTAAGTGCCTTCAACGCGAGCACCTACTTCGCCAGTCGGGTCTCGCGTTACGATGCTGACGGCGCCGGCGGTAGCATTCCGGCCGAACAGGGTTCCCTGCGGCCCGCGCAACACCTCAATACGTTCAAGGTCGGGCAGATCGAAGATCGAACCGCGCGGCGAACCGATATAGACGCCGTCGAGATATTGGGAGACCTGCTTGTCCGATCCTGGCACCACGCCGAAACTGGTAACGCCGCGCATGCTGAAGACCGGAAGCTGGCTGGCGCCCGCCGATATGCGAATGGTCACGCCGGGGGCCAGGCCGCTAAGGTCAATGACATTGGTGACGCGGTTCGCCTGCAGTGTCTCGCCGCCAATCGCGGTGACCGCGATGGGCACGTCCTGTACATTCTGTTCGCGTTTCTGCGCGGTGACTATGATGGGCGCACGTTCCTCGGCTGCGAGAGCCTGCGACGGAAAGGACAAGGCGACCGCCAATGCGGAGCTTACCAATAGATAACGGCGTGCTTTGATTTTCTGCATTTTCTCTCTCCCCCTTGCGAGCAGCCGCATTTTTCGACGCTGAAAAATACCGCGCTAGCACTCCCCACTCAACCGACGCAATCAGATTCAAACGCTCAATTGCGAAGCGTCGTGGGCCCATTGTTTATCATGAGAGTGGGCAGCACGGCAATCCATCTCAATTTTGTAGGCAAAAAAAGGGGCGCCGCAGCGCCCCTTGGTAGATTTTCTGCTTGTTAAGAATGACTTCAGCCAGCTTCTTCGTCTTCTGCGGGCTTTTCTTCGGTCGGCTCGGCTGTTGCTTCCGGTTCCGCGGCTTCGAACGCGGCCTCAGCAGCGGCTTCCGCCTCTTCACCTTCTGTCGCAGCTTCTGCTGCCTCCCCGTTTGCTTCGGGCGGAAGTTCGCCCGGCTCAAGCGTCGGGTCGATCGCTTCGATGAAGTCGGCCGCTGCCGCTTCTTCCTCAAACATGGCGGCGAGCACGTCGACGCCTTGCGCTTGCTGATCGGCCTCGTCGGGCGAGCGGGCGACATTGACTTGCACCGTCACCGAGACTTCAGGGTGAAGGATTACACGCACGTCGACCATGCCGATTGTCTTGATCGGGCGTTCTAGCACGATCATCTGCCGGGTCAGATCGGCGCCATCTTCGTTCAGCGCATCGACGATATCGCGGACCGAAACCGAACCGTATAGCTGGCCGGAGTTGGACGAGGCGCGGATCAGCACGATCTGCTTGCCGTCGACATTCGTGGCATGCTTTTCGGCACCGGTGCGGCGCTCGGCATTGTCCGCCTCGATCCGCTCGCGGTTTGCCTCGAAGACTTTGCGGTTGGCCTCATTGGCCCGGAGTGCCTTCTTGTTCGGAAGCAGGAAATTGCGCGCGTAGCCGTCCTTGACGGAAACGACATCGCCGATCGAGCCAAGTTTTTCGACGCGTTCCAGGAGGATGATATCCATGGTTCTACCCCCCTATTTCACAAGGTAGGGCAAGAGGCCCAGGTGGCGCGCGCGCTTGATCGCCTTGCTGAGCTCACGCTGCTTCTTGCCGGAAACTGCGGTGATCCGGCTCGGCACGATCTTGCCGCGCTCGGACATGAAGCCCTGCAACTGGCGGACGTCCTTGTAATCGATCTTCGGCGCGTTCTTGGCCGAAAACGGACAGGACTTGCGGCGGCGGAAAAAAGCTTTTGCCATGGTCTATTCTCCGTCCCTGTCGCGGCGGCCGCGGCGATCGCGATCGCGGTCGCCTTTGCGCATCATCACCGAGGGGTCTTCCTCGTGCTCATCGACGCGGATCGTCAGCCAGCGGATAACGTCCTCGTTGATCTTGGTCTGGCGTTCCAGCTCGGCAACGACGCCGGTGGGGGCATCGATGTTGAGCAGCACGAAATGCGCCTTGCGGTTGCGCTGAATCTTGTAGGCGAGATTCTTGAGGCCCCAGGACTCGGTCTTCGTGACCTTGCCCTTGTTGGTCTCGACGATCTCGGTGGCGGAGGCGGCCAGCGCATCAACTTGCGCTTGGCTCAGGTCCTGGCGTGCCAGGAAGACGTGCTCATAGAGCGGCACGGGCGCGTTCCTTTCATTTCCATGCCGATCGTTGGCTTGTCCGTCCGATGACGGGGCCCCTCCGGCTTTCTGTACAAATTCCACGCGAGCGCGCGGAAGCGCAGGCCAATAGCGGAGTTTGGGGTGAATGCAAGGGCTAGGCACTTGGCAAGAGTTGGCGCAGGTTAGGCCAGAGTGAGCTAGGGAGAATGGCGATGGAATATGTTTCGGTAGCCGAAGCCAGGAATATGAGCGGCCTCAGGCTGGCATTGAGCGCGGGCACGCCGGGGCCCTGGAGCATTTCAGCCCGGGCGATGTTCGATATCAAGAAGGTGCCCTATGCGCCGGTGCTGCAAGTGGTGATGGACCCGAATATGGAGCTGGTCGAATGGACTGGCAGGCGCAATGCCCCGGTTGCGGTCTACAATGATGAACCCGCCGAGGATGGCTGGCTTGAGATCACCAATATGGCCGAACGGTTGGGCAGCGGTCCCTCGTTGTTTCCGGACGATCCGCTTGATCGGGCGCTGGCGGTGGGTCTTTCTGCCGAATTGTGTGGCCATGGCGGCTTTGCCTGGTCGCGGCGACTGACCATGACGTCCTCGGGGCCGGCTCTGCAAGCTGGTAAGGCAGCCGGACGGCAATCGATGATGGCGCAATATGGTGCCAGGCCCGGTGCCGGAGACGGTGCGGAGGATCGCTGCATTGGCATCTTGAAAGCCTTCGCGGCGCAGCTTCACCGTCAGCACGATGCGGGCCGTGACTACCTTGTCGGTGATCGCCTCAGCCTCGCCGATGTCCACTGGGCCTGCTTTTCGCAACTCGTCGGCGCGCTGGGGCCGAAGGATTTCACCATGCCTGATCAGATGCGTGCGATCTATTCCAGCGTCAGCGACAGGCTCGCCGCCGCGCTCGATCCGATCCTGATGGAACATCGGATGCGCATCTTCCGCGAATATATCGGCTTGCCGATGGAGTGCTGAGCAAAGGTTGGACGAATCGAGGTCTAGCCCCGAGCCCGATTATCGCGCAATCTGCATCCAACCTCGCATCAATGGCGGGAACGGGAGAGCGGCGAATGAAATATCTTTCCGTGGCCGAGGCGCGGCCGATGAGCGGACTGAGACTCGCCCTGACGGTGCAGACGCCGGGCCCGTGGGGCCTCGCCGCGCGCGCGCTGTTTGATATTCGCAAGGTGGCTTATGTTCCAGTGCGCCAGGATGTCGGCGCTCCGAATGAGGAGCTGGTCGATTGGACCGGCAGGCGCAACGCCCCGGTTGCGGTATGCGACGCGGAGCCGGCAGTCGATGGCTGGCTGGAAATCCTTAACCTCGCCGAGCGGCTGGGCAGCGGTGCTTCGCTGTTTCCCGACGATCCTGTCGAGCGGGCGCTGGCGGTTGGCCTTTCGGCTGAGATCTGCGGTCATGAAGGCTTCGGCTGGGCGCGCAGGCTCAGCATGCAGCCGCCCGGCGCTCCGCCTCCCGATCCGGAATCGCCGCAGTCGAAGATGATGCGCGCTTACGGCCTTCGTCAGGGAGTGGTGGCGGAGTCAGACGCGCGCGTCGCGAGCATACTCAAGGCATTCTCGGCCCAGCTTCGTCGCCAGCGCACAGCCGGCTCGGACTATCTCGTCGGCGACCGACTGAGCTGCTGCGATGTGCATTGGGCCTGCTTCTCGATCCTGGCCGAGCCGCTACCCGTTGAGGAATGCATTGCCGCAGAGCAGATGATGGCGATGTTCTCGGGAAAGTCTAAGGCGGTCGCCGCCGCGCTTGATCCGATCCTGATCGAACACCGTGACCGCATCTGGCGCGATCATATCGGCCTGCCTGTCGACTATCTGCCGAGCTGAGGAGAAGATCATGCGCAAACACTGGTTAATGGCTCCATTGGCACTGGCCTGTCTAGGTGCCTGTACCAAGGGGGTGCCAACTGTTGAGGATGAGGTCGCCGAAGCAACGCGGCTTGCCGGTGAGGATTTCGCCGAATCGCTGTTCATCTGCGATCCCAAGAGCACCAAGATTGCCGATATGCTCGCCGAGGGCGTCGAGCAGCTGGGCCCGACCTGGGCGTTCGATAACCTTGCCTTCCTCGGCAACAGCTTTGTCGGGGTGTGGGTGCTCAACACCAGCGATGGGCTGATCCTGTTCGATGCCGGGATTGGTGAGGCTGATGCTCGTGACAATATCGTACCGGGTATCAAGAAGCTGGGACTCGATCCTGAGGACATTCGTTATGTCTTCGTCACCCATGGCCATTGGGATCATTATGGCGGGGCAGCCTATCTCAAGCAGATTTCCGGCGCGCAGATCGGGCTTGGCGAGGCGGATTGGGAACTGATGGCAAGGCTGGAGCCGGGCAGCCTCGCCCGCGCTCCTTATTTCGGCGATGATCTGGCAGACCGCCCGCCGCCAGAGCGCGACCTCGTTGTCGCCGATGGGACAAAGATCAAGCTGGGTGACAGCGAAGTCACGCTGCTCATCACGCCGGGGCATTCGCCGGGCACATTATCGGCGTTGATCCCCGTCCGGCAGGGCGACAAAACCCATGTGATGTCTCTGCTGGGCGGCACCGCCTTCCCGCGCTCGCTGGAGCCGACCGGCTTCATGGGCGGCTTGCGGCAATTCGAGGCTTCGGTTGAGCGCCTGCGCCAGATCAGTCAGGAGGCCGGGGCGGATGGGACGATCAACACCCATCCCTTTGTCGATGGCACCACCCGCAAGCTGGGCGAGATCGCTGCGGCAGGCGAGGAAGCAGGCGCGGCCAATCCCTTCGTGCTCGGGAGTGACAAGGTGAGCCGCTATTACTCGATGTTCCTTAGCTGCCTGCGCGCAGCCGCATTGCGTCCAATGGGGGCAATCGAACTTCCGCCGATGCCGTCTTCGCCTGAGGAGAAAGGCAAGGAATGAACCGTCTGGCCGGCAAGCGCGCTCTGATGACCGGGGCTGGAGGGCAGCTCGGTTCCGATCTGTGCCGAGCCTTCGCCGCGGAAGGGGCGGATTTGGTGTTGACCACGCGTGCATCTGCCAAGCTGGAACCGCTGGCGCAGGAGATCCGCGATATGGGCGTGCGGGCAGAGACTATCGCTGCTGACTTCACCACCAACGAGGATATCGACCGGCTTGCCCGCGAGGCATGGGATGCATTTGGCGGCATCGATATCGTGATCCTCTCGAGTCAGCCCCCTGAACCAAATCTTGGTAGCCTTGTGACCACCAGCGACGAGGACTGGCAGGACCAGTTCCAGTCGATCGTCTGGGGTCCGCTGCGGCTGATGCGCCAGCTTGCTCCGCACATGATGGATGCGGGTGGTGGCAGCGTCATCACCTTCACTTCCTCAACCGGGTTCGATCCGATCGAGGGTTATGCGGCCTATGGCCTCGCCAAGGCCGGATTGTGGAACCTCACCATGTACATGGCGCGGGAATGGGGCGAGGACGGTATCAGGGTGAATGCCTTGCAGCCCGGCCTGATCGCCACCGGCGATGATTATGATGAGCGCCAGCGCAGTGCCAGCAAGCATGGCGTCCTCGCCCGCACCTCGCTCGCTCGTCTCGGACGCAATGCGGAATGCACCGGCGCGGCGATCCATCTCGCTTCGGACGAATCGAGCTTTACCTCTGGCCAGCGCATTGCGGTGGACGGCGGACGGTTCTGACGGATAAAGGCCCAATCTTGTCTGCGGATTTCCAACCAGCCTAGGAGTTTTCAATGCCATCGGGTCTCGTCGCCCTTCTGGACGATGTCTCTGTCATCGCTCGCATGGCCGCAGCCTCGGTCGACGATATCGGCGCAGGCGTTGCCAAGGCAGGGACCAAGGCCGCCGGCGTTGTAATCGACGATGCTGCAGTCACGCCGGCCTATGTCACCGACTTCACGCCTGACCGTGAGCTACCGATCGTCTGGGCGATTGCCAGAGGTTCGCTGCGCAACAAGCTAGTGATCCTGCTGCCGGTCGGCCTGCTATTGAGCGAATTCCTGCCTCTGGCGATCATTCCACTGCTGATGATTGGCGGGCTCTATCTGAGCTTCGAGGGCGCGGAAAAGCTGCTGGAAATGTTCGGCGGCGAAAAGCATGGCGAGACTCTGGAGGACGAGATCGCGGATGTCGCCGCATTCGAAAAGCAACGGATATCCGGCGCCATTCGTACCGATTTCATCCTTTCGGCCGAAATCATGGCGATCTCGCTGGCCGAAGTGGCCGAAGCGGATCTGGTGCAGCGTGGGGTCATTCTGGCGGTGGTCGCGGTGGTGATTACTCTGGCCGTCTATGGCGCGGTGGCCTTGATCGTGAAGATGGATGATGTCGGCCTGCACCTGGCGAAGCATGCTAGCGCTGCGGCGCAGTGGATGGGCCGCATGTTGCTGCTCGCCATGCCCAAGCTGCTGGCTCTGCTCACATCAGTCGGCACCATCGCCATGCTGTGGGTTGGCGGCGGTATATTGCTGCACGGGCTGCACGAGCTGGGCCTGGCTGGCCCCGCCAACCTTGCGCATGGCGTGCAGCACGCCGTCGAACACGCAGCCGGCGCGCTTGGCGGCGTACTGGGGTGGATAAGCTATGCGGTGCAGTCGGCGATCTTCGGGCTGATTGTCGGCGCATTTGCGGCGATACTGATCCACCAGTTCCAGGCTTTGCGCGGGAAAAACTAAGACGCCTGCTGCTCCAAGAACCGCTCGAGCTGTGCGCCGAAATCCAGCTCTCGCCACAGGGTCAGCCAGATTGCCGACATGTGCAGTTGGGTGCGCACCAATTCGTCGTCGAACACGCGCGGATCGTAAACGTCGGGCACCTGGGCGAGGGCCGGCACGCGCATTTCGATGAGCTTAGGAGCGTCGATCATCCACATCAGCCCGGATGTCGCCATTTGCAGAGCGAGGCGGTGCTTGAGTTCCTCCGGATCGAGCGGGATACCTGATGTCTGCTCGAATTCCTCGGCAAATGTCTGGATCAGCGTGTCGAGATGCTCGACCATGAATGCTGGCTCGGCTCCGTAGAAACAGCCTGACAGCGCCACCGCGACATTCATCACCGTGGCATTGCCCCAGTCGAACAGCCCGCACTGAATCGCGCCGCTCTCGCCGGTCCAGAACCAGGCATTGTCGGTATTGGCGTTCCAATGGCTCAGCGCAACGAAAGGCGATGGAGCGTCGAGGAATTGGGTGATCGCTGCCTCATGTCCGCAGAAGCGGGGTGCTTCTGCG
>JAQWKP010000052.1 GCA_029247785.1 Novosphingobium sp. | reverse complement strand
GCGGTGGTCGCGCTTGCCTGCCTCTTCCAGCCGGTGAAGGTGCGCGTTGAGCTGCTTCTTGTTGAGCCAGCCGGTGCCGTAGATTCGGGTGAGCTGCGTATTCCTCTGATCGCCGCGCCAGTATGCACCCGCGACTCGCATCAGCTTGAAGGCCTGCGGGTCGAGCTTGCCGGTCGAAGGCAGATGCGGGCCCCGGCACATATCGAGCCAGTCATCGCCCGACCAATAGACGGTCAGTTCTTCGCCATCCGGCAGTTCACCTGCCCATTCAGCCTTGAACGTCTCGCCATCTGCCTGCCATTTCGCGATCAGCTCTTCGCGGCTCCATGCTTCGCGGCGCAGCGGCTTGTCGGCCTTGATGATCTCGCGCATCTTGTCCTCGATCGCGGGAAGATCGTCGATCGAAAACGGTTCGCGCGATGCCGGGGCCAATACGTCGTAGTAGAAGCCGTCATCGGTCGATGGGCCGAAAGTGATCTGCGTGCCGGGAAACAGCTCCTGCACTGCTTCGGCCAGCACATGGGCGAAGTCATGCCGGGCCAGTTCCAACGCATCATCCTCATCGCGCGAGGTAACCAGCGCCAGCTCGGCATCGCCGGAGAACGGAAGCGACAGATCGACCAGTTCGCCATCGACGCGGGCAGCCAGCGCAGCCTTGGCGAGGCCCGGACCGATCGCGGAGGCAACATCGGCCGGAGTTGAGCCCGCTGGCATTTCGCGGACCGAACCATCGGGCAGGCTGATCTTGAGAACTTCACTCATCGCACTTTTCTTTCGTCAATCGCCCGTCAATCACCTGGGCGGGACATGGCGGGCGATATAGTGGCGAGATGGTGACTTGTCACCAAGGCCAGGATCAGGATGCCATGTGCTCGGCCTCTGTCCGCAATTTTGCATAAGACTGCCGCAGCGCTGCCTTCACCGCCATCACGCCTTCGCGCGGCAGGTCGCTCAATGTGCGGGCAAGCTCCATGGCGACGGTCAGCGCCTCGCCCTCAGGCGCTACGCGGTTGACCAAGCCCAGCGTCCGGGCTTCCTGGGCCCCAACATCGCGGCCCGTCAGCATCAATTCGGCGGCGATTGCGCGCGAGGTCCGCTGGGGCCAGACCAGCAGCGCTCCGGGCGCAGGGCCCACCCCGATCTTCACATGCGGGTCGGCAAGGACGGCATTCTCGCTCATCACCACCATGTCGCAGAAAGCCGCGATCTCCGCGCCGAAGCCCAGCGCGGGACCATTGACCGCAGCGATAGTGGGCTTGGCGAAAGACAGAATGCTCTCGGCAGTCTCGAAATGGGTGCGCTCAAGCTCAGTCCGATAGGCGGCGTCCGCAAGCATCCGCTTGACCACGGAGAAATCGCCGCCCACGCAAAAATCGCTACCCGCGCCGGTGATAATGACAACGCGAACCGCATCGTCCGCTTCAGCCTGTTGCAATTGTGAGCCTAGCTCTGCTTGCACCTCGGGCGTGATCGAGTTGCGCTTTTCGGGGCGATTGATGGTGAGGATGGTTACGCCGGCTTCGGCGCTGCGTTCGACTAGGGCCATGTCAATGGTTCCTAACAGCGTGCTGGCCGTGCTGCCAAGATCAAGCCGCTTTCTCGCCCCGGTAAATCTGTGTTAGCGCGGGCAAGCGAAAGAGGAGACAAGATGCCGGACCCCCGGTTCCACGTCATGCCCGATGGCCGCCGTATTGCCTGGCGTCACACGCCCGGAGACGGGCCAACTCTGGTTTTCCTGCCGGGTTATATGTCGGACATGGCAGGCGGCAAGGCCTGCGCGGTGTTCGATTGGGCCGCTGCTCATGGCCGCGCCTGCCTGCTGCTGGATTATTCGGGTTGCGGAGAGAGCGGCGGCCTCTTTGCCGATGGCACCCTTTCGCGCTGGCGCGATGAAGTGCTGGCGCTGATCGGCGCGATTTGCCCTGGGCCTGTGGTGCTGATCGGCTCGTCGATGGGCGGCTGGCTGATGCTGCTTTGCGCGCTCGCCTTGCCTTCGCAGTGGCGCGCCGGGCTGGTTGGCATCGCGCCCGCGCCTGACTTCACCGAATGGGGCCGCTCGGCGCAAGACAAGGCGAAACTATCCGCTGGCGAGATCATCTATGAGCCGAACGAATATGGTCCCAAACCGACGCCGACATACCCCGCATTCTGGGCCAATGGCGAAGCCAACAAGCTGCTCTGCCAGCAGATCCCGCTCGATTGCCCGGTCCGCCTGCTACACGGACAGCAGGATCCGGATGTGCCATGGGGCATATCGTTGCGGCTTGCCGACGCGCTGCGTTCAGCCGATGTGCAGGCCTCGCTGATCAAGGATGGCGATCATCGGCTATCGCGCGACCAGGATATCGCGCTAATGCTGCGTATCGTCGCCGCTCTGGTCGGCGAAGATAGTTGAACCGGACCGGAAGATCGCATGTCGCTATTGCTAGCAATTCTCGCTCAGATCGGCCCGTTCCCGCAATCGGGTATGCCGCCGGTCTCGCCGTTGCCGCCCGAGATACTCGAGCGCAAGCGAACCGAGCGCGAACGCGTTTCGGTTCCTGCTGATCCGCCGCCGTCGCCGCTCTCGCTTGCGCTTGCTGAATGCCTGGTCAAGGTGAAGAACGATCCAGTCAGTGCAGCTGACAGCGCTGCCAAGTGGCTCGCTGAGGCGACCGGGGTTGAGCAAGCTGAAGCAGGCCAGTGCCGCGGCGTTGCCTTGTCCCGGCAGGAACGATGGGATGATGCCGAAGCCGCCTTTCTTGATGCCTATCTGGTTGCCGAACCAGAGAGCTTTGGATTGCGCGCGCGGCTTGCCGCCATGGCTGGGAACGCGGCCTTGGCACATGGCGACGCGCCTGCTGCTCTTTCGGCTTTCGAGACCGCCCGAACCGATGTGGGGCAAGCCGGCGACCAGTTCCTGACTGCCGATATTGCAATTGACCGCTCTCTCGCGCTTGTCGCGCTTGGCCGTGACAAAGAGGCGCGCGACAGCCTGGCTCAGGCGCGCAATGCTAGTCCTTCCAATCCGCAGGCGTGGCTGCTTTCGGCCACACTTTCGCGCCGGATGGACGAACTTGCCATGGCGCAGGTCCAGATCGAAGAGGCTGTGCGATTACTTCCGCTCGATCCTGAGATCGGGCTGGAAGCCGGCGTTATTGCGGTGCTCGCAGGTAAGGACGATAGCGCTCGCAAAAGCTGGCAGTCCGTGGTCAAGGTTGCCCCGGATAGCGAAGCAGCTGGAATTGCTCAGGCCTATCTGGTGCAGCTTGGCGACGAGGAAACACCCAGCCCATGATCCCACTTTCCGTGCTCGACCTGGTCCAGATTCGAGAGGGCACCAGTCTCTCGCAAGCCCTGGCCGAGACTGCCGATCTTGCAAAGGCGGCTGAGGCCGCCGGTTACAAGCGGTTCTGGACGGCGGAGCATCACGGTGCGCAGGGGCTTGCCGGAGCGGCCGTATCAGTAGTTCTCGCTCATATCGGCCATGCGACATCGACCATCCGGATCGGTTCGGGCGGGATCATGTTGCCCAATCACAATCCGCTGGTCATCGCCGAGCAATTCGGCACGCTTGATGCGCTATTCCCGGGCCGCGTCGATCTCGGTCTTGGGCGCGCGCCCGGTGCGGACCGGCGGATCGCCCAGGCCTTGCGCAAGGATTTGATCAGCGCAGCCGACAGTTTCCCGCAGGATGTTGTGGAACTACAGGCCCGCTTTGCAGGCGATGCAAGAGTGCCGATCCCGGCAACTCCTGGTTCGGGCGCTGACGTTGAGATGTGGATCCTGGGCTCCAGCCTGTTCGGCGCTTCACTCGCGGCGCATCTCGGCCTGCCCTATGCCTTTGCATCCCATTTTGCCCCGCAACTGCTTGATCAGGCACTTTCGGTATATCGCGATAATTTCCAGGCTTCCGAGATTCTCGACAAGCCGCATGCGATGGCGGCGATGACGGTGATTGCGGCCGAGACGGATGAGGAGGCCGCCTTTCTTGCCACTTCGTCCGAACAGAGCTTCACCGATTTTCGGCTCGGGCGCTCCGGCAAGCTGAAGCCGCCGGTGGCGGGCTATCGCGACAGTATGCCTGATGATGCGCTTGCGATGATGGAAAACATGCGTTCTGTCAGCGCGACAGGTGGCCCGGCCACGATCCGCGCCGATGTCCAGAAATTTATTGAGCGTACCCAGGCGGACGAGCTGATCATTGGCGGCGCGGTGTGGGATCCTGAGGCCCGCAAGCGTTCGCTGGAGTTGACCATGGAGGCGCTGAGTTAGGCTGGTTGCGCGAGATCAAGGACGGTAATCCGCGCGATTTGCCAGACAGGGCGGATAAGCGGCATTGACGCATGCGCAATTTTTGCCGAACGGGCTGGATATGAAACAAGCAGACATAGTTATTGTTGGAGCGGGCCATGGTGGGGCGCAATGCGCCGTTGCCCTTCGCCAGAACGGGTTTGAAGGGACAATTGCCGTAATCGGCCGAGAGCCCGAATATCCCTATGAGCGCCCGCCACTTTCCAAGGACTATTTCGCGCGCGAGAAGACATTCGACCGGCTCTATATCCGGCCGCCCAATTTCTGGGACGAAAAGGGAGTCGAATTTCTGCTCGCCACCGAGGTGAGTGGCATCGATCCGGAGGCAAAGCAGCTCACGCTCACCGATGGTCAGGCGATGAGTTATGGCAAGTTGGTCTGGGCCACTGGCGGGGATCCGCGCATGCTCAACGGCCCCGGCTCGGGACTGGCTGGAATTCATCCTGTCCGCACGCGTGCCGATTGCGATCAGCTGATGGGCGAGATCGATGGCGGCGTGAACAATATCGTCGTGATTGGCGGCGGTTATATAGGGCTCGAGGCTGCAGCGGTGCTGACCAAGCTTGGCTGCAAGGTAACTTTGCTGGAAGCGCTCCCCCGCGTGTTGGCGCGGGTGGCCGGTGAGGATCTGTCCGCCTTTTACGAGAAGGAACATCGCGCTCACGGTGTCGATCTGCGCACCGGCGTAATGGTTGAGGCGCTGACCGGAGAGGGACGGGTCACGGGAGTCGAGCTGAGTGATGGTGAAGTGATCCCTGCCGATGCGGTGATTGTTGGCATCGGCATCATTCCCGCCGTCGCTCCGCTGATTGCAGCGGGCGCTGATGGTGGCAATGGCGTCAATGTGGATGAGTTTTGCCGCACTTCACTGCCCGACATTTATGCGATCGGTGACTGCGCGGCATTCGCCTGCGACTACGCCGGAGGTTTGGTGATGCGGGTTGAATCGGTGCAGAACGCCAATGACATGGCAACCTGTGTCGCCAAGGCGATTTGCGGCGATGAGCAGCGCTACCACGCATTCCCTTGGTTCTGGTCAAATCAGTATGATCTGAAGCTGCAGACCGCAGGTATCTCGGCAGGCTTCGATGAAACCGTCGTGAGAGGCGATCCGGACGAACGGTCCTTCTCAGTAGTCTATCTCAAGCAGGGCCGCGTCATCGCGCTCGACTGCGTCAATATGGTCAAGGATTATGTCCAGGGCCGTAAGCTGGTCGAAGCGGGGCTCAAGCCGGACCTTGCCGAGCTGGCGGACGCTTCGAAGCCGCTCAAGGAATTGCTCTGAGCTGAGCGGCGGCCCAATCTGCCGCTTCGGCCACGACCGGATCGGGATCAGCGCGCAGTGTTTCGACCCTTTGGAGCAGCTCGACCGACCCACTGTTACCCGCGGCGATCAGGCAATTGCGGATGAAACGGTCTCGACCGATACGCTTGATTGGTGAGCCCGAAAACAGGCGCCGAAATCCTACATCGTCAAGACAGAGCAGGTCGGCGAGGCTGGGTGCCGCCAGTTCTGCGCGCGGAAGGAATGCACGATGCGTATGGGCAATCCTCGCAAACTTGTTCCAAGGACAGACCGCCAGACAGTCATCGCAGCCATAGATGCGATTGCCCAAGGCTTGCCGGAATTCCAGCGGAATGGGACCCTTGTGCTCGATTGTAAGGTAGCTGATGCAACGACGCGCATCGAGCTGGTAAGGCGCGGGGAATGCATCGGTTGGACAGGCGGTCTGGCAGGCGTTGCACGAGCCGCAGTGGTCGATACCAGCTTCGGCAAGGGGGAGGTCCAGTGATGTATAGATTTCGCCGAGGAATAGCCACGAACCGTGTTCGCGGCTGACCAGGTTGGTGTGCTTGCCTTGCCAGCCGAGCGCAGCTGCCTGACCCAAGGGCTTCTCCATGACCGGGGCGGTATCGACGAAAACTTTCACCTCTGCTTCGCCAAGGCCGCGCGCTCCGGCCTGCGCGATCAGCCAGCGCGCCAGTACCTTGAGCGCTTTCTTGACCACATCGTGGTAGTCGCGGCCCTGCGCATAGGCAGAAATCCAGCCGACGTCCCGGTGTGCGGCAAGAGCCATCGGATCGGACGCCGGAGCATAGCTCATTCCCAGCACGATCACCGATTTTGCATCAGGCCATAACGCCTTCGGTGAGCGGCGATGGCTGGCACGCTGTTCTATCCAATCCATCGTGCCGTGCATTCCCGCTTCCCGCCACGCATCGAACCGACGTGCCACCGCCATGTCCTCCCCGGCTGGTGCGACGCCGAGCGAGACGAAGCCGAGCCTACGTGCTTCGGTTTCGAGGTCAGCAATCAGGCCGTTGGTTGCCACCGTGTTAACCATGTTTGCAGTGGCTCCTGTTCACGAGACAAGGTTAATGCCCGGTTCCCATGAAGATAGACCTAGGAAATTGGCAAGTCGCGGGCAATGCAACTTGCGATTGTATACCGCTTGCCATTGAAGCACGTGGCATCGTCAAGCGGTTCGATGGCTTCACTGCGGTTGATGGAATCGATATTACTGTCCCAGAAGGCTCGATATACGGCATTCTCGGACCGAATGGGGCTGGAAAAACGACAACGTTGAGAATGCTGCTGGGCATCATAGACCCGGACGAAGGTTTGCGTCGTGTACTGGGGGCCGAACGACCTCACGATGTTGCCCATGCGATAGGTTACCTACCGGAGGAACGTGGGCTCTATCCGGCTATGAAGGCCTATGAAGCGATCGGGTTCGTGGGAGCGCTGCGAGGCTTGCCGCTGGCAGAGGGGTGCCAACGCGGGCGTGACTTGCTTGACGAGCATGGGCTCGGCTTTGCCGCTGATCGCCAGATCCGCCAGCTTTCGAAGGGCATGGCACAGCAGGTCCAGCTGCTCGGCACGCTGGTCCATGAGCCGCGCCTTGTTGTCTTCGATGAGCCGTTCTCTGGTCTTGACGCGATCAACCAGGGTCGACTGGAACGGATGATCCGCGCACTCGCCGAGAAGGGTACAACGGTGATATTTTCGACCCATGTCATCGCCCATGCCGAGAGGCTTTGCGACGAGGTCGCGATAATCGCGGGTGGTAAGGTCCCATTCGCAGGGCCGGTCGACGTCGCACGCGACCGCATCCGGCCGCAGGTTCGCCTGGAAACGCGGGAGAATGACGGACTTTGGCGCAAGGCGCTTCCGGACGATGTTCGACATGAAGGGAACTTCTGGTTCTTCTCCTTACCGGAGAGTGGTGTTGAGCCATTGCTTCGCGCGCTGATCGAGGGTGAGGCGGGTATTCTTTCATTGTCGATCGAACGTGCGGGGCTGCATGATGCCTTTGTTGCAATTGCTGGCGAAGCTGCGGCCCAGGCGCTGGAAGATGACAAGCTGGAGGAGCGCAAATGACATCGGGCAGACTTTCGACACTGGCTGCGGCCATGGTTATTGCTCGCCGCGATTTCGGGGCGATCCTGTTCAGCCGCAGCTTCTTCTTCTTCCTGCTCGGACCGCTGTTTCCGGTAATTATCGGAGCAATGGCCGGCGGGGTTGGCCAGCACGTTCAGCAGAGTACCGAGCGGCCTGAACTTGGCATCGCCATGCAGGGAGAGCAGGTCGATGCGATGCTGGCCGCACACCAGACGATGTCCGGTCAACTTGGTAATGTCCTGCCGAAACTCGTGGTAATCGAACGTCTCGAACCGAATCAGAGCTTTGACGCCAAGGCCGAGCTTGCCGCACGCAAGGGCAATATCGCTGCAGTTTTCTCAGGCACGCTTTCCCGCCCTGTCATGACCGGAACAGTGGGGCAGATCGAGCAGTGGCGGGGGCCAATGTCGATGCTCGCTGCACGAGCGCTTTCCGATTCGCCCAAATCCTATCCCGAAGTCGCGCTGGTCAGCACGGCCGCGAGTACGGCTGCGAGCGAGAGGCGAGGCCAGTTGCTGACGGCGCAGGCCGCGCAGACCCTGCTGTTTCTCCTCACAATGCTGCTGGCCGGCATGGTGCTGTCTAACCTGGTCGAAGAGAAGGCGAACAAGATAATCGAGATCCTGGCTGCGGCAATCCCGATGGATGCAGTGTTCTTCGGCAAGCTGTTCGCGATGCTCGCGATATCGCTGGTCGGTATCGCGGTCTGGGGATTAACCTTTGGCGGTGTCCTGCTGGCGGCCGGTTCTATCGGTTTCGGCCTGACTGCACCCGCCGTTGGCTGGCCGATATTCGTCGCGCTTGGAATCGTCTATTTTGCCATGGCCTATTTGCTGCTCGGCTCGGTGTTTCTGTCGATCGGTTCGATGGCGACAACGGTGCGCGAAGTGCAGACAATCTCAATGCCGGTCACCATGATGCAACTGATGGTGTTCTTCCTCGCGAGCTATGCGATGACTCAGCCCGGCAGCCCGGTCGAGATGGTGGCCGTTGCCTTTCCCTTCAGTTCACCCTTTGCGATGATGGCGCGTGCTGCTCAGGACGGGACCCTCTGGACCCATGCAGCGGCACTCGCCTGGCAGGGCCTGTGCGTCGTGATCTTCGTTCGAACTGGCGCAAGACTGTCCCGCACGCGGGTGATGAAGTCCGGACCTGCACATGACAAGGGAACGAAGCGCAGCCTGTTCTCCCGGCTTCGCCCGGCCTGAAGTTAAGCACCAGCCATTGACATTTCGTTTGTCGAGACAATCTTAGGGAGCGAGGCGGGTATTCGATACGGGACAGGAGAATCCTGAGATGCCGCTTGCCAATTTAAATCGACGTCGCTTTCTTGCTTTGCTGGGTGCCGGAGCTGCGGTCCCGGCTATCGCAGCGTGTGATGGCATGGCTGCCCAGGCAAAATCCTATCCTGTCACCTATAGTGAGGCGCAGTGGCGCAAGCGGCTGACTTCGAAACAGTTCCGAATCCTGCGCCAGGCTGGGACGGAAAGACCCTATAGTTCGCCGCTGCTAAAGGAAAAGCGCAAGGGCACATTTGTCTGTGCTGCGGATTCCCATCCTCTGTTTTCGTCCGCAACAAAATATGACAGCAGAACTGGCTGGCCGAGCTTCTGGAAGCCATTGCGAGGTGCGATCGGCAAGTCGACCGACTACAAGCTCGGCTATCCAAGAACTGAAGTACACTGCGCCCGCTGCGGCGGCCATCTTGGCCATGTCTTCAATGACGGTCCGAGGCCGACCGGAAAGCGCTATTGCATGAATGGCGATGCCATGGTGTTCCGACTGACTTGATTGCGGGTTGGATTCCTAATCTAGTGCGCGGATCGCATCCGTGACCGGTGTTGGTAAGGTCATGACGGTAGTCTTGACCGCACAACAAAAAAGGGGCCGGAGGTTTCCCTCCGGCCCCTTTTGATTGTTCAGCCGTGAGGCTTAGTTGCCTGAGCCGGGACCGTATGAGATCTCGACGCGGCGGTTTTGCAACTCGCGCACACCGTCTGCAGTGGCGACGC
>JAQWKP010000038.1 GCA_029247785.1 Novosphingobium sp. | reverse complement strand
GGCGGGATCGACGGCCCGGAAGGACCGACTGCCGAAGCGGTGGTGCGCGAGATCGTTGAGGCCGGCGGTACGGCGGTCGCCTCGCTCGATACGGTGGCAACGCCCGAAGGCGGCCAGGCGATTCTCGACACCGCACTGTCGAGCTTCGGCACGATCGACGCGGTGATCCACAATGCCGGCGTCTGGCGGCACAAGCTCTATGAAGACATGACGGTCGACCAGCTCGATCCTGTGCTTGACGTTCACCTGCGCGGCGCGTTCTTCGTAACCCAGCCGGCGTGGTCGATCATGCAGGAGAAGGGTTATGGCCGGATCGTGCTGACCAGTTCGAGCACCGGCACTTTCGGACGGGTCAACGGGACCAATTACGCTGCCGCCAAGGCCGGTATGCTGGGGCTTGGCCGGGCGCTTTCGATCGAAGGTGCCGATCATGGCATCAAGGTCAATTGCATCCTCCCGGTCTCGCCCTTCGGCAATCGCGGCGACGTGCCCACGGCGCTGACCGACAAGCTCAAGGCCACCGGGCTCAGTTCCGAGGTTGCTGGCCCTGAACAGGTCGCGCCGATCGTGGTGTGGATGGCGAGCAGCGCCTGCTCGGTTACCGGCGAGGCCTTCACTGCCGGTGGTGGTCGCTTCGGCCGCGCGTTCATCGCGGTTGCCGATGGTTGGATCGCTCCCGGTCCCGGCCCAGCCTCCCCGGAAGATATCGAGGCGCATCTCGCCGAGATCGAGGATCAGAGCAGCTACGCCATCCCGCCGACCTCGCTGGATGAACTGGAAGTGATCGGCAAGCTGCGCAAGCAGCGATTGGGCTGATCGGGTTCGCGCCCGGCACAGGCGAAGCAACAGGCGATCATGCGCCATGGACAAGTTGAGGAGGATGCGATGCGGCTGGCAGGACGGGTAGCTTATGTGACGGGCTCATCGCGCGGGATCGGCGCGGGGATCGCGCGGCGGCTGGCAGCGGACGGCGCGAAAGTCGTGCTGCATGCCCGCGAGAATCGCGATAGGCTCGAAAGCCTCGCCGATGAAATCCGGGCGAGCGGCGGGACCGCAGACTTCGTGATGGGCGATGTCACCCAAGGCGAAACTGCAAGCGAGCTGGTGCGGCAGGCATTCGATATCCATGGCGCGCTCGATATCCTTGTCAGCAATGCGGGCGGCGGCAAGGGCGGGCGGATCACCGATTTTTCGCTTGAGGATATTACCCAGGGCCTCGCGCTCAACATGGTTTCGACAATCCTTGCCACTGCCGAATTCGCGCGGCTGACTCAAAGCGAGCAGGGCCGGATCATCTTCATCTCCTCCGGCATGGGTACGCATGGCGCTCCCGGTGTTTCGATTGGTGCGGCGGGCAAGGCCGGCTCGGAAGGTTTCATGCGCTCGATGGCGCAGGAGCTGGGTCCGCGCGGCATCACCTGCAATTCAGTCGCCCCTGGCTGCACCCGAACCGAGATGATCGCCGGACAGACATGGCCGGATCAGGTTCCGCCCTGGACCGCGCTGCGCCGGTTGGGCGAGCCCGAAGACATCGCCGATGTCGTCGCCTTCCTCGCCTCCGATGAGGCTCGCTGGCTCACCGGGCTGACGCTGGCGGCCAATGGCGGGCTGGTGACGACGGCTGCCAATATCCTGGCGCGGGCACAATGAGGTCACTCGACAGTTGCGTCAGACGCAACAGGAGTGCAATTCTCTCCGTTTGACTCCTTGTCTGGCATCAACGGATACTGAAAGCTGGTCCGACTCGTAGGCCAAGAGCGATGTACGCTTTATTGGCGGCTTATGTGTCAGGATAACCACGCGAGTCCGCGCCAAGCGGATTGAGGCATGTTTGATAACGGGAGGTTGCGGTGGCAACTGCAGGCAGGGGTACACGCCGGGCAAAGCAGGCGAAGAGTGCGAATGACAGCGGCGATCCGCTTGAGCAGGGCCTTGCCAAGGAGCGGACCGTTTCAGCGCAGGAAAGCGAGCGTGAGGCTCTTTCCGAGATTACCGAGAGCGGTGGTCCTGGTGTAAGCGACGGCATCGATGCAATCATTTCGGGCGCCGCGCCTGATGATGCAGCGCTGATGCGGGGTTACCTTGGCCTGCCCAAGCCGCCAGGTAAGCCGCGGAAGACCAGCGACGCGCTTGCACAGGACTGGCGAGAAGGCGGCTATCCTTACAAGTACAAGATGCTGCGCAAGGATTACGAGCGGGACAAGTTTATCCTCCAGACTGAGCTGCTCAAGCTGCAGCAGTGGATCAGGGAATCGCAGCAGCGACTGGTGATCTTGTTTGAAGGACGCGACGCTGCCGGCAAGGGCGGCACGATCAAGCGTCTGATGGAACATTTGAACCCGCGCGGTGCGCGCGTTGTCGCTCTCGATAAGCCGAGTGAAGTTGAGCGCGGCCAATGGTATTTTCAGCGCTATGTTGAGCATCTGCCGACGACCGGCGAGATCGCGATGTTTGACCGCAGTTGGTACAATCGTTCCGGTGTCGAGCGGGTGATGGGTTTTTGCACCGACGACGAATATACCGAATTCCTGCGCCAGGCACCGGAGTTCGAGCGCAATCTGGTCAGGAGCGGTATTCACCTCATCAAGTTCTGGTTCTCGGTAAGCCGGCAGGAACAGCGCCGGCGCTTCAAGGAACGCAAGGTTCACCCGCTCAAGCAATGGAAGCTATCGCCGATCGACATGGCCTCGCTCGACAAGTGGGACGACTATACCCGAGCCAAGGAAGCGATGTTCTTTCACACCGACACTGCAGACAGCCCCTGGACCGTGATCAAGAGCGATGACAAGAAGCGCGCGCGGCTCAATGCGATGCGTTATGTGCTGCATTCGATGCCCTATACGGGCAAGGACACGGATCGTATCGGCCGGGTCGATGATCTGCTTGTCGGTCGCGCAAACATCATTCACGAACGCGAGGAATTCGACTTCGGCAAGACTGGCGATTGAGCGAGTTCAGTCGTCACGCACACTGGCAGCTGCAAGCGCCGAAAAGGCACCAAAGCTTGCGACCAGGAACGGCACACAGAAGGTCAGCAGCAGCTTCCAGACCGCCACATCCTCTCCGCCGAAGATCTCCGGCCCCTGGTTGATCGCGTTGAGGATGGTGCCGACGACCAGTGCGACAATCAGTGAGCGCCGCAGGATGCGACCGCTGAATGTCTGCCTGAGAGCTTCGCGCGCTGTTGTCATTGTCTTTCTGCCGTCAGCCCCTCTTCGTTAGCCCCCGCCCAGGCCGAGCTGGCGGCCGATGAAGATCAGCACCACCGCGCCCAAGATCGAGGCGAGGCAGCCTGCGCGATGAAACTCCTTGCTGCCCCGGCTCGTTACCAGCCCGGCGAGCAACGATCCGCCGATGCCCAGCAGGATTGTCGAGATCAGGCTCATCGGAACTTCGCCGAAATAGAAGAACCTCGCCAATATGCCGATGATGAGGCCGCTGAAAATCGCGCCGATGATGTTGAGCATATTCAATTCGTCCTTCCGGTTGCTGCATTGCAGCCGCTGATCGCGCTTCATCCTACATCGACGAGCCGCCAACGCCAGCCCGCGATCCTGCTTGCCGGGTAGTGGCCCGTCGCGCTAGGCTTCGAAAAACGCCGAGGTGAGGAGAAGAGGCATGAAGCCTGAAAGCTACAAGGCGGCAATCTATCGTGGCCCCGAGAGTGTCGATATCATCGACAAGCCCTATCCCGAATGCGGCGACGATGATGCCATCGTGCGCAATCTGATGTGCGGGGTATGCGGCTCTGACATCTATGCCTGGAATCACGGAGGCGACGAGCACATGATCTGGCAGGATCATGAGTTCGGCCATGAGGCGCTCAGCGAAGTGATCGAGATGGGCAAGAACGTCACCGGGCTGGAGCTTGGTGATCATGTCTTCGTCAATCAGGGTCAGGCCCTGCGCGACATGAACCGCATGGCCACGGTTGGCGGCTTTTCCGAATTCATCCGTATCCCGCAATGCGAAGTCGGCTATTCGGTGCTCAAGATCGACAACGACATTCCGGTGAAAGCAGCCGTGCTGTTCGAACCCTTCGTGGTTGGCACAAGAGGGGCGGCGAGCCTTGAGCCTGGTCCGGGCAAGAGCGCCATCGTGTTCGGCGCAGGCATCATTGGCATGTCGGCGGCGATTATGATGAAGTGGTATGGCTGCGACAAGGTGATGGTGGTTGATCTCTCCGAATTCCGGCTGGAGAACGCCCGAAGCTTCGGCCTGATCACCTGCAACCCGACCAAGGAAGATTTGAAGGAAAAGGCCTTCGCCGAGTTCGGTTCGGAGCAGAGCTTCTTCGGCGAGCGTTGCAGCGCCGGGCTCTATCTCGACGCAATCGGCATGCAGGTCTCGATCGACAATTTCGCGATGCTGGCAGGCCGCGATGCGCGCCTTGCCATCGTTGGCGTTCATCACCAGCCGATCACGCTGGATGCGCTGGCGGTGTGTTACGGCAATCAGCATATCGGCGGCTGCGGTAATATCGCCATCGAGGATGCACTGCCTGACATCGTTGCGATGATGAAATCGGGCCGCTTCGACATCGCCTCGCTGGTCACTCACGAATATGGCGTCGACGACATCACCGAAGCGCTGGCCAAGGGCAGCATGTCGAACGAGGCGCAGAAGGTCTGCGTGGCGTTTTGACCTCATGACCATCAGCACCAAGCCCTATGCCGAAAAGAAATACCTCGATATCGATGGCTATCGCATGGCCTATATCGATGAGGGCGAGGGCGACGCGATTGTCTTCCAGCATGGCAATCCCACCTCATCCTACCTGTGGCGAAATATAATGCCGCATTGCGAGGGGTTGGGCCGGCTGATCGCTTGCGACCTGATCGGCATGGGCGATTCGGACAAGCTGTCGCCATCGGGGCCGGACCGTTATGGCTATATCGAGCAGCGCGATTTCCTGTTTCGCCTGTGGGACAAGCTCAAGCTCGGTGACCGGGTGATCTTCGTGATCCACGATTGGGGTTCGGTGCTCGGCTTCGACTGGGCCAATCAGCACCGCGAGAGGGTGCAGGGCATTTGCTACATGGAAAGCATCGTCCAGCCGGTGAAGATCGACCCCACCACCAAACACGCGACATCCGCCTCCGGCATCCGCACCGAGCAGGGCGAGATCATGATGCTGGAAAACAACGCCTTCGTCGAACAGCGCATGCCGATGTCTATCATCCGCACCCTGAGCGAGCCGGAAATGGACGAATACCGTCGCCCATTCCGCAACCCCGGCGAGGACCGCCGCCCAACACTGAGCTGGCCGCGCCAGGTGCCTCTGGCGAGCCAGCCGAACGAAGTGACGCCCATCGTCGAAGACTACGGCAATTGGCTGAGCGCCAGCGACACACCCAAGTTGCTGGTCAAGGCCGAGCCCGGCGTTCTCATCAAGGGGCCCGCCTACGATTTCTGCCGCAGCTGGCCTAACCAGCGCGAAGTGGAAGTGGCCGGCCTGCATTTCATCCAGGAAGACAGCCCCGACGCAATCGGCAAGGCCCTAGCGGATTTTGTCCGGGAGTTGCGGCGACTGCACCATGACTTCGGCTAGTGCGTTTCGTCGAAATAGGGGGAGAGGCTAATGTCGAAAGGTGTTTGCGCAGTCGTCGGTGTCGGGCCGGGAATCGGTGCATCGCTGGCACGGCGTTTCGCGCAAGACGATTACGCGGTCGCGATGGTCTCTCGCAGCCTCTCATATTCCAGGAAACTCGAAAAAGAGCTCGGCCCGGCTGCCCGTGCCTATGCCTGCGACGTTATGGATCCGGATGAGGTCCAGCGGACATTCGCAGAAATCGAGAAGGAAATGGGCGCTGTCGATGTGCTCTGTTACAACGCTGGTTCGGGAGTGAGGGGCGCATTCGATGAGATCGATCTCGCTGCCTTCGAGACCAGCTGGAAAGTCAACGCGCTCGGCCTTGTGACCTCTGCGAGAGCGGTTTTGCCGGGAATGCGCGCCAGAGGAGCCGGATCAATCATCGTCACCAGCGCGACAGCGGCCTATCGCGGGAAAGTGCAGACGTCAGCATTCGCGGCAGCCAAGGCAGCGCAGCGCAGCCTCGCCCAGTCCATGGCAAGGCAATTGTGGCCCGAGGGCATTCATGTTGCCTTGATGAATGTCGACGGAATTGTCGATATGCCCCGGGCGCGCCAGGCGATGTCGGACAAGCCCGATGAATTCTTCATCAATCCAGAAGCTATCGCCGCGACTGCCGCAAGCCTGCATGGCCAGGATCGGTCCGGATGGTCCTTCGAAGTAGAAGTGCGGCCATTCCAGGAAGATTGGTAATAACTCGCCCCACCAGCGTTCTTGTGGTCAAGCAGGTTGCTGCGGAATGCGGTTCCTCACCCAGGCGACGAAGATGAGTAGGCTAACCCCGACAAACACAAATGGGAGGCCGCTGAATAGCGGCGACGCCGATCGGTCCAGGACGATCGCAAATACGGGACCAAACGCGCCGAACGAGACGATGCGCGAAAGCCCCATCATGCTTGCCAGGACACCCTGAATTTCTCCCTGATTTTCCGGAGGCGTGTTGACGCTGATCAGGCTGGCGCTGGCCGGAATTACCATCGCGATAATTCCGAAAAGTGCGAACGATGCCAGGATAATAAACGTAAGGTCGCCCAATCCGAGAAGAATAAGGAAGATAGCGCTCACTACGATCGAAACCAGGGTGACCTTCAGCTCACTCCATTTTCGCGAAAGCCACCCCGAGATTACCAGCTGGCCAAAGGCAGAAACAAACATATGCATGGCGAGGCCGGCACCGATCATCGTGCCGGACCAGGAAAATCTGTCGATCAAGTAGATCACGACGAAAGTGTGCGGCATCGACATGACAAAGTGAGACAAGAAAAACAGGCTCAACATCATCTTGATGTATCGGGGTTGCCTGCCGATCGCGGCGAACGGCAGGGAATTCAGACCGATGCTTCTCTTTTGGCGCTTTTCGGGCGGCAGGGTTTCCTTGAGGAAGAACACGACGAACAGCAGGTTCAAGACACCGATTATCGCAGCGATCAAAAAAGGCAGGCGGTTGTCGAAATCGCTGGCGATGCCGCCGATTATCGGACCAATGGTATAGCCGGAAACCGCACAGCCGGTTATCCAGCCGAAAACTACCGTTCGTCTGTCCTTACCGGCCACGTCCGAAGCGGAGGACATTGCCGTGGACAAAGTCGCCGAAACGAAGCCGTACACGACGCTGACGAGTAGAAAAATGTAGATCTGGTCGGCGAAGAACCGGGTGGTGCTGCCAATCGACAGACCGATGACGGACACTACAAGAATCCGGCGCCGCCCTAACCTGTCCGACAACGTCCCCAGCGCGGGTGCCCAGAAGAAATGGATCGTGTCGGACACCAGGAAAATCGCAAAAACATAGGCCGCCGTCGGGATGGTCGTTTGATTGAGGTCTCCGATGAGCTGGGGCAGAATCGGATTGGCGATCCCGAATGATATGAATTCGAACAGTACGACCGCACAGATCAGGATGATGTGCCTGTTCTCTGGCCTTGCGGAAAGCGCCTGCTTTTTCATTTCCCTACCGGATGCGTACCAAAATTTATCAAGAGGTTTTCAGAACTTATATCTTGTTTGCGTGGAATAATGGATCTCAGAGTAAAGAATTGCTGAGGCAATCTAGAATTGCATCGAACTAGGCGAATTGCAGTGCCCGTTTAGTCACCCCCCAACGTTCAGCTAGCGCCAAGCCACCTCAATTCCCATCCCCCACCTCAGCCCAAATCGGTTCGCGCTTCTCCATAAAGGCGCGCGGGCCTTCATGGGCGTCCGAGCCGCCGAAAACCTTCAACGCGCATTGCTGTTCGATCTCGTAAGCCTCATCCATCCCGCCGCGCTGGCCGAGCAGCGCCGAGCGCTTGGTGGCCTGGACGGCGGTGGGGGAGTTGGCGGCGATCTGACTGGCCATGGCGAGGGCGCGGGTGAGCAGGGCGTCTCGCGGCACGATCTCGGTGAGGATGCCCCAGTCAAGCGCTTCCTGTGCGGAGAATTTGCGGCCTGTCAGCAGGATTTCCATGGCGCGTGTGTGGGGGATCTGGCGGGGCAGGCGGATGGTGCTGGCGCCGCCTGAAAACAGCCCGCGCCGAACTTCGGGCAGGCCGAACACCGCGTCTGGCGTGGCATAGCGGATGTCGGTGGCGAGCAGCATTTCGAAGCCGCTTCCCATGCATGGTCCGCCAACTGCTGCGATGATCGGCTTGGGGAAATCAACATTGCGCAGCACCGCCTGCGAGCCATAGCGGCCAATCTCCTCCTGGCAGTTTGCGCCATCTGCATCGGGCAGGAAATTGGTGAGGTCTGAGCCGGAGCAGAACGAGGCGTCCGTCCCGGTCAGCACCGCGACACGTACCGAGGGCGTGGTGGCGATCTGGTCCCATGCCTCGGCCAGCGCGCGATAGCCTGCTGCATTGAGTGCGCCCCGTTTTTCCGGTCTGCCGATGGTGATGAGCGTTGTGTGGTCTTGCTGGGTGAAGGTGACGGACATGGATGTTTCCTTGCGGAGGTTAGGGTCGAATCCTCCCCTCCACGGCCGGGAGGGGATTGAGGAGAGGGGGAGCGAGGCCGCAACGTCTCGCGTCCCACGCCTGCCGTACACCCCCACCCATCCTCCCCCTCAAGGAGGAGGGGACATAGCTTGCCTCAGCCGTTCCCCATCCGGCTGCGGTCCACTGTCAGCGGGCGCTGGTAGGACGCATCGTCCTTGCTGCGGCTCGCCGGAACATATTTGGAGCTGCCGTCATTGCCGTTCGGGCCCCAGATCTCGTCCTGCGCTTCGACCAGGCAGATGCGTTCGGCGATGGCCCAGCGCCCGTCGCGCCGCTCGAAGCGGTCGAGATAGCGTCCGCTCGCGGTATTGTACCAGGGCGCTTCCTTGTTGATGCAGCGGAACAGGTAATAGCTTTCGGTATGGGCGACATCGCCGTCCAGATCGCAGCGGTGGTTGGTGATGTGGTGCTGAGTGAACTCCTGATATGTGCCATGCAGCTCAAAGACGGCATCGGCAAAGCCCTCGACGCCACCGATATAGGTATCGCCATGGTCGTCGATCGCGTCTTCGTGATAGGCAGACAGCAGCATTTCGCGATCCAGCCGGTCGATGCCTCGGCTATAGCGCATGATGCAGTCGTAGATTTCCTGGCGGTCTTTCAGCTCGCGGACCATTGCGGCAATGTCGTCACTCATGATCGGTTTCCCTCCTCGTCCCAATTGGCGATTGCCTTATGAGTGGACCGGAAGCTAGCGTCGGGCAAGAGGCTAGGGAAAGCGACAACATGGAATATCGCAAGCTCGGAAATAGCGGCATCGAGGTGAGCGCTTATGGCCTCGGGGTGATGACCTTCGGCGGCCAGACTCCCGAGGACGACGCCATGCGCCAGATGGATATGGCCCACGATGCCGGCATCACCTTGTTCGATACGGCGGAGAACTACCCCACGCCAACGGGTCCGGAAACGCAGGGCCGCTCTGAAGAAATCCTGGGGCGCTGGGTCAAGGCGCGCGGGCTTGAGGGCAAGGTGGTGATCGCCACAAAGGTCGCCGGGCCGGGCAATGCGGCGGGCGACATGACGCATATCAGGGGCGAGGACCGCAAGCTTGATCGGGCGAATATCCGCCAGGCGGCGGAGGACAGCTTGCGCCGGCTCGGCACGGATTGCATCGACCTCTATCAGCTGCATTGGCCCGAACGACCGATCACCACCTTGTGGCGCTCGCGCTTCTCGCACATTCCCGACACACCTGACCTGACGCCGATCGAACAGACGCTGGATGCGCTGGGCGAGCTGGTCGATGAGGGCAAGATCCGCGCCTTTGGTGTCAGCAACGAATCGCCCTGGGGGCTGATGCGCTATGTCGCGCTGGGCGAGGCGGGCAGGGGACCCCGCCTCGCCTCACTGCAGATCGGCTACAGCCTGCTCGACCGTCAGATCGAGGTGGGCCATGCCGAGATCGTCATGCGCGAACAGCTCGGCCTGATCACCTATTCGCCGCTGTCACGCGGGCTCTTGACCGGCAAGCACCTGGAGGAGGGCGCGGACCACCCGATGCTGACGCCCGGCAAGCGCGCCGCCGTCGCTGCCTATGTTGAATTGGCGCACTCGGCGGGAATGGAGCCGGCGCATATGGCTTTGGCCTTCGCTTGCCAGAAGCCCTTCGTGACGAGCGTGTTGATGGCGGCCAGCTCAGTGCCGCAGCTTGAAAAGAATATCGCTGCTGCGGGATTGACTCTCCCCAAGGACATAATGAAGGCAATCGACGCGATCCACGATGCCAACGCGACCCCGCGTTGAGCTCGGACAGACAGCTACGGAGCTTCCATGAATTTCGATCTCACCGACGAACAGGAAATGGTGCGCGACACCTTCGCACGGTTCCTTGACGATAACTCCAGCCCCGCGCGCGTGCGCCAGGCGATCGAGACCGGCGGCTTCGATGCCGCGCTGTGGTCGGGCCTAGCCGAACTTGGGGCGCTGGCCATGCGCGTGCCCGAAGCAGCGGGCGGTATGGGAATGGGCCTGTTCGACGCTGCCCTGCTGATGGAAGAGGCGGGGCGCACTCTTGCGTCCGGGCCGCTTGCTGAAACGCTGGTCGCCGCGCGACTGCTCGGCGAACTGGGCGGTGATGCCACAAGTGACCTGCTCGAGAAGGTCGTCTCTGGCGAGGTTGTGGCGACGATCGCCATGCGCGACGTTGCCGAATCCCCGCGTCAGTGGGTAGCCGGCGGCCTAGTCGCCGATGCAGTCATCGCGCGCAAGGGCAATGACATCGTGCTCGTGTCGGTCCCTGCCGAGGCGCGGGTCGCGGAAGAAAATCTCGCCTCGACCCCGCTCGCCGAGATCGACCTTGCCGCGCTTCCCGCCACCGTGCTTGGTAGCGGTGATGCGGCGCTGGCGGCTTTTGCCGGCGGTATCGAGGAATGGAAACTGCTGATCGGCGCTGCGCTCTCCGGCCTCGCGCGCGAGGCACTGAGGATGGCCGCCGCCTATGCCGGAGAGCGCAAGGCATTTGGCGTCTTCATCGGCACGTTCCAGGCAATTTCCCATCCGATGGCCGATCTCATCGCTGAAATCGACGGCGGCAAGCTGCTCGTCTGGAAGGCAATCCGCTCGATTGCCGACGGCGCTGCTGAGGCTGGCGCGCAAGTCTCGATCGCGGGCTGGTGGAACGCCCAGACTGCCGCGCGCACTGTCACCCAGTCGCTGCACACCTTCGGCGGGATCGGCCTCACGCTTGAGCATGATGTCCATCTCTACAATCTGCGCGCCAAGGCCTGGCCGCTGGTCCTCGGCGATCCCGAGGAGCTGCTCGCCGAGGCTGGGCGCCGGCTCTATGGCGGCGAGAGTGCCAGCCTGCCTGAGGCCGGCGAGATGCCGGTCGACTTCGACCTCGGCGACGAAGCGCGCCGGGTCCAGCAGGAAATCCACGATTTCTTCGCCGAGCATGTCACCGACGAGGAGCGCGAGCAGTTCCACTATTCATTCGAAGGCTACAACCCGCGCGTTCACAAGAAGCTGGTAGAGGCGAACCTCGCCTATCTGCAGCTACCCAAGGACGTCGGCGGGCGCGGGCTAAACGCCTATGCGGTGACCGCCGCCCGCGATGCCTTTGAGGAAGAAGGCTGGAACAATCCGGTGGGGGGCGTCGCACAGATGGTCGCGCTGATCATGCATCGCTTCGGCACCGACGAGCTCAAGGAAGATGCGCTGGCCAAGGTCATGTCGGGCGATGCGATCTGCTCGCTCGGCTATTCGGAGCCGGGCAGCGGCTCCGACGTCTTTGCCGCGCAATGCCGCGCGATTCCCGACGGTAACGGCTGGAAGATCGAAGGCACCAAGATGTGGACCAGCGGCGCCAATATCACCGACTATGTCCTGATGCTTACGCGCACCAATCCCGATGTGGCCAAGCACAAGGGCCTCACCATGTTCATCGTTCCGCTCAAGGCCGAGGGCGTGACCGTGCAGGGCGTGCACACCTTCATGGACGAACGCACCAACATCACCTTCTATGACGGCGTCAAGATTCCGGACTCCTGGCGGCTCGGCGAAGTCGATGGCGGTGCCAGGACGATGGCGGCCAGCCTCGAGCTTGAGCACGGCGGCGGCTTTGCCAAGGTGCAGAAGGTGATGCTCGAGGAAGCGGTGGAACTGTGCGGCGCAATTGATGCGCCCGGAGTTGGTGGGGCTAGCGGCGGCAAGCTGATCGAGCGACCGAATGCCCAGGCCCGTCTGGCGCGGACCTATGCCAATTACCTGGTGTCCGAGCTGCTCCAGTACCGGGCCAATTGGGTCCAGGTGGAAGGCAAGACCAACCTTGCCTATGGGCCGATGACCAAGGTGTTCTCCTCGGAGAAGTTCACCACGGATTCGCGGGACATGCTGGATCTTACCGCGCCCCATTCGCTGTCCAAGCGCAAGGGACCGGCGGGAGCGATCAACCAGGATTATCGCCACGCCCATGGCACCACCATCTATGGCGGCTCCAGCGAAGTGCACCGCTCAATGGTCGCCGAGCGCGGGCTGGGCCTGCCGCGCAGCCGCGGTTGATAACAGAATTGCCAGATATGATTTGCAAGAATTGAATTGGGAGATTTTGACTATGAGTGAAGCACCCCACCTGCTGACAGAAGTCACTGACGAAGGCATTCTCATCGCCACGCTGAACCGTCCGGACAAGCTCAACGCGCTCAGCCGCCAGACGATGGATTTGCTGACTGAGGCTGTGCTGAAGTTCCGTGATACTGAAGACATCAATGTCATGCTTATCCGCGCCACCGGTCGCTATTTCTCTGCCGGGGCGGACCTCAAGGGCGGGGAACAGAAAATCGTTTCGCCGATCGGCAACTCCAAGTCCGCGCGCGGCATCCGTGAGAACCACCGGCTCAATCTCAATAACATGCAGCAGCTTTGGGACGAGATGGAGCATATCGAAAAGCCGATTGTCGTCGCGCATCATGCGACCTGCGTTGGCGGCGGGCTGGAAATGAGCCTGTCCTGCGATTTCCGCCTCGCTGCCAAGAGCGCGGCCTATGCCTTTCCCGAAGGGCTGTTCGGCGTGCTCCCGGCCTCGAACGGCGTGAGCCGTCTCACCCGCATCTGCGGGCCGCATTGGGCGCGCTGGCTGATCATGGCCAATCGCAAGGCTGATGCTGACATGGCCTACACCATGGGCCTGGTCCATCAGGTGTTCCCCGACGAGACCTTCGAGGACGAAGTGATGGATTTCTGCCGCCACCTCGCCAAGCAGAATGGTGAGCAGATGGGCGCGGCCAAGGTCGCGATCGAAATGTGCGCCGAGGTTGGCCGCGAAACCGGCCGACATGTCGAACGCATGGCCAATAGCGGATTGATGCTCAATCCGGATTACATCGCTGGCATGTCCGAATATATGAAGGGCGTCGGCGGCAAGAAGTAGGGCGGCCCAATCGCCCCGATGCTTTTGCGACACCAGAATGGGAGAGATTCAATGGCAGCATATCTGATCGTCATGCGCGAAGGCGCGGTGCAGGACGAGGACGCCTACAACACCTATGTGAAGATGAACCAGGACAACCCGCCCAAGGCAGTGATCAAGCCGCTGGTCGCCTATGGTGCGGTCGACGGGCTTGAAGGCGAGGCGCCCGACGGCGTAGTGATGCTCGAATTCGACAGCGTCGAAGCCGCGCGGGCCTGGTACGAGAGCCCCGAATATCAGGCGGCGCTGCCTCACCGTATCAAGTGCGGCGACTGGCGCGCCTTCATCGTCGATGGAGCGGTGAATTTGCCGTGATCGATCCTCCCCGTAATGGGGATATACTTTTGATCGGCGATTCCAGCCTTCCAAAAATTGGTGTGGAAAAATTCTTGTGCTGGAAGCCATTTTCGCCCTTGCATGATTCGCAGGCCTAGGAATTCCCACGCGTCGCGCGCCTTGGCTGGCCCGGACCAAATTCGCCTTGCCCCCCTTGCGCCGGATTCAGAATAAGCCACTATGGGTAGTGGCCCATAGCAGGCCGGGGCTCTAGACCTAGATTGATGCGCAAGCGGCGCGATCCGCGCCGGCGTTGATGATTCCGGGTCATGGATTTCAGCCCAGCTGCGGTGCCGACGGAATGAGGGGGAAAATTTGTTCCCTTTTCGTACCGATTTCTGATAGGTTGGGCAGCCGCCCGGCCATTCGGACAAGATGCGAATGACGGCAAGTTCATTCGCGGGGGTTGTGGCACGGATATGGGGATGGCGGAGTGGATTTCAGGAACGACAGCGGCGATCAGGTGGATAGTGGAGATGTCAGCCAGGGTGAGCCGGACAGGACCGAACCGGCCAATGGAACTGGCGACAGCAAGGAGACGGGCGAAAGCCCGGCGCTGGCAATGACCGACAAGACCGATATCGGCTCGGAACAACTCGTTGAGCAGGCTGCAGCTCAGGCGCTGGCTAATGCTGTCAGCGAAGCGGCGCAGGAAGATGATTCCAAGGCGATCCGTGCGCGGCGTTTCAACATCACCTGCGATCCCGAACGCGATGCGCTGCTGACCGATTTCGGCAAGGAAACCCTCGACGACCGCTATCTCTTGCCCAATGAGAAATATCAGGACCTGTTCGCCCGCGTCGCCGATGCCTATGCCGACGATCAGGATCACGCTCAGCGGCTCTATGATTATATCTCGCGGCTGTGGTTCATGCCGGCGACCCCGGTGCTTTCCAATGGCGGCACCGGTCGCGGCCTGCCGATCTCCTGCTACCTCAACTCGGTCGATGACAGCCTTGAAGGCATTGTCGCGACCTGGAATGAGAATGTCTGGCTGGCATCGCGCGGCGGTGGCATCGGTACCTATTGGGGCCAGGTGCGCGGCATCGGCGAGCCGGTCGGCCTCAACGGCAAGACCAGTGGCATCATTCCCTTTGTGCGGGTGATGGATTCGCTCACCCTGGCGATTTCGCAGGGCTCCCTGCGGCGTGGCTCGGCGGCCTGCTATCTTGACGTTTCGCATCCCGAGATTGAGGAGTTCCTTGAGATCAGGAAGCCTTCGGGTGATTTCAACCGCAAGGCGCTCAACCTGCACCACGGCGTGTTGCTGACCGACGAGTTCATGGAAGCCGTGCGCGAAGGCGCCGATTTCGATCTGAAGAGCCCGAAGGACGGCTCAGTTCGCAGTACGGTCAACGCGCGCGCGCTGTTCCAGAAGCTGGTCGAGACCCGGCTGGCGACCGGCGAGCCCTATATCGTCTTTTCCGATACGGTGAACCGGATGATGCCGGCCCACCACCGCGAGGTCGGCCTCAAGGTTTCGACCTCCAACCTGTGCTCTGAAATCACCTTGCCGACGGGTCGCGATCATCTCGGCAACGATCGCACCGCGGTATGCTGCCTGTCATCGCTCAATCTGGAAACCTGGGACGAATGGAACGAGGACAAGCAGTTCATCGAGGATGTGCTGCGCTTCCTCGACAATGTGCTGCAGGACTATATCGACCGCGCGCCCGACGAGATGTCCCGCGCCAAATATTCGGCCGAAAGGGAACGTTCGGTCGGCATGGGCGTGATGGGCTTCCACTCCTTCCTGCAGAAGAAGAACATCCCGCTTGAAAGCGCCATGGCGAAGAGCTGGAACCTCAAGATGTTCAAGCACATCAACGCGCGCGGCAACGATGCATCGATGATGCTCGCCAAGGAGCGCGGGCCGTGCCCCGATGCCGCCGACCAGGGCGTGATGGAGCGGTTTTCCTGCAAGATGGCGATCGCGCCGACCGCCTCGATCAGCATCATTTGTGGCGGCACCAGCGCCTGCATCGAGCCGATCCCGGCCAATATCTATACGCACAAGACGCTGTCGGGCAGCTTCATCGTCAAGAATCGTTATCTTGAAGAGCTGCTGCAGGCGAAGAGCAAGGATTCTAACAACATCTGGAATTCGATCCTCGAACAGGGCGGCTCGGTCCAGCATCTCGATTTCCTCAGCCCCGAGGAAAAGGCGGTGTTCAAGACCAGCTTCGAGATGGACCAGCGCTGGCTGCTCGAATTCGCTGCCGACCGTACGCCCTATATCGATCAGGCGCAGTCGCTCAACCTGTTCATCCCAGCCGATGTCGACAAGTGGGACCTGATGATGCTGCATTTCCAAGCGTGGGAGCGGGGCATCAAGTCGCTCTATTACCTGCGTTCGAAAAGCGTGCAGCGTGCAGGCTTTGCCGGCGGTGTCGAGGCTGACAACACCGCCCAGCCAGCACAGATACAGCTCGCGGCCGGCGACGATTCGACCGATTACGACGAGTGTTTGGCCTGCCAGTGATGGCCGTGCCCCGCGCCGGGCAGCTAACAATTGCAGGCTGAAAGCGAAGAGGTCTTCGCAAGGCTCCTTCTCGCGATATAGTGGGCTACCGCTTATCGGAAGAGGATAGCCCGTGGCACGTAGCAAGCTTACAGCGAAATTGATCCTGACGCTGGTCCCACTCGCCCTTTGCGCGGGTGCAGCTATGGCCGATGACGCCGCTCCTCCCGCTCCGCAGGCAGCGCAAATCTCGCTGCTCGGTCCGGGTCTCGCGGTCAGCGATCTCGCCGCAGCACTGAAATTCTATCGCGATGGGTTTGGGCTGGTCGAGGTGGGGCGGGTGCCGCTGGGTGAGCGCGAGGAAATCATCCTTGCCACCGGAACCGCGCGCATGCCGCCTTTTCTGTTCCTGGTCGGACCCAAGCAGGGCAAGGATGAGGCGCTCGCCGCCGGCAAGGCGGATCGCGGCCGCATCGTCTTTACCGTGGCTGATTTGCAAGCGGCGCGAGCCCGGCTGGCCGCGGCTGGCTACTCTCCCGGTGAGATCAAGACGCATGAAGGAAGCGGGACGGCCTTGTTCTGGGCAAGCGATCCTGACGGCCATCGGCTGGAAATTGTCCAGCCGGCGCGGCCAGCCGAATCGAGCGAATAACTGGGAACCAGTGGAGGAGAACACCATGGCTGATCTTGCGCATCGCCGCGTCGTCACCGGGATCGGCGAGGACGGCAAGAGCTGCGTCATCATCGATGGGCCGATCGAGCGGGCCGAGATTGCGTCCTCCAATGTCTGGCAGAGCGCTATTCCGGCGGACAATTCCGGGACCGAGGATGCCGCCGTGCCTTTCACCATGGATATGGTCCATTTCGACGGCAGCAATTTCATGCTGATCGAATTTCCGCCCGGCATGGAGCCTTTCATGCATGCGACCGACACGCTCGACTATTTTGTGATGCTCAAGGGCAGCGTCAAATTCGCCACCGAAACAGGTGAGGTCACGCTGAGCCCGGGCGATTTCGTCGTCAATCGCGGGACCCAGCATGCCTGGCGCAATGACGGCGAGGAAGTGGCCGTACTCGCGGCGATGACTGTGCCGTCCGCGCCGCTGGGAGAGGGGAGGACGATTTGACCGATCATGTCGGCCACCGCCGCGTGGTGACAGGTCACGACGATGCGGGCAAAAGCTGCGTCATGATCGACGGGCTGATTCCCCGGGCCCATACAATGGGCGGTGTCGCCTGGCGCACCGACACATTCCCGGCCGACAATTCCGCGCGAACTGACTTCACGCCCGAGCCCTACACATTCGACCTGATGCACCGTTCGACGATTTTCATGGTCAACGAGTACCCGCCCGGCTTCGGCGCAGAGCCTTATTGGCACGCGACCGACACGATCGATTACATCAGCGTGTTGCAAGGCGAGATTACCTTCATGACCGAAACCGGCGAAGTCACGCTGGGGCCGGGCGAATTTCTCGTCGATCGCGGCATCAACCACGCCTGGCGCAATGACAGTGAAGCTCCTGCGATCACCGCCATCGTCACCGTCCCCGCCCAGCCCGTCGGACAAGGAAGAAGTGTATGAGCCAAGCCCCGCGCCGCGTCGTCACCGGCCTTGATGCACAAGGCAAGAGCTGCATCACCATCGATGCGCCCGTTGAGCGCCACGATCCGGTTGTGAACCTGATCTGGCGTACGGCGGGCGTTCCTGCGGACAATCGCGGCAACCAGGATGCGGCGACGCCCTATGATAATGCGACTCTGCATACGGGAGGCACCAATTTCATCCTCACCGAAATGCCGCCGGGCCTGGATGGCGAAGCCTTCATGCACGCGACCGACACGATTGACTATCTCGCGGTGGTGAGCGGCGAGATTACTCTCGTGCTCGAAACTGAAGAGGTGGTGCTGCGCGCCGGCGACTTCATGGTCGATCGCGGCGTAATCCACGGCTGGCGCAATGATGGCGAGGAGACGGCAGTCTATGTTGCGGTCACCATCCCTGCGAAACCTCTCGGCAAAGGAAGAACGATATGAACCCGATGCCGCGCCGCGTCGTCACCGGCCTGAATGAGCAAGGCAAGAGCTGCATCATCTTCGACGGAGTCGTGCCCGATCCCGGTGGCAGCGGTGTCGGCATGATCTGGCGCACCGATGCGATCCCCGCCGATAATGCGGGCAATGCGGAAGCCGCTGACCGGCCGTTCGATTTCGAAGTGATGCACAGCGGTGGCAGCGCCTTCCTGGTGGTCGAATATCCGCCGGGCATGGGTCAGGACGGACCGATGTGGCACGCGACCGACACGATCGACTATATCGTCGTGCTGGCAGGTGAAGTGGTTCTGGCTGTCGAGAGTGACGAAGTGACCTTGTGCGCGGGCGATTTCTTCGTCGATCGCGGTGTCGTCCATGCCTGGCGCAATGATGGCGACGCTCCGGCCCGCATCGCCGTCGTCAACCTGCCGGCCGAACCTGTTGGAAAAGGACGAACTGTATGAGCAATTCCCCGCGCCGCGTGATCGCCGGGCTCGATGCCCAGGGCAAGAGCTGTGTCGTCTCCGATGACGTCATCCCCCAGCCCGCCGCAGAAGGCATGGGGATCACGGTTGTGACGACCGGCGCGATTCCCCGCACCAGCAACGCCGCGCCGATGGCGCCGGGTTTCGCTGAATTTGCAATGAGCCAGCTGACCGACCCGGTCTATTCGATGATGTTAGCCACCTATCCGCCCGGGCTTGGCCAGGACGATCCCGGCATGCATTTCACCAACACCGCCGACCATTTCTACATCGTCGAGGGCGAATGCGTGCTGGTGCTGGAAGGCGATGAAGCGGTGCTCAAGGCCGGCGACGTCGGCATCTGCCGCGGCGTAATGCATGGCTGGCGCAACGATAGCGACAAGCCCTGCCGGCTGGTGACTTTCGTGCTGCCGGCGGAGCCGATAGGGGATTGAGCGCCAATCTGGCGTTAGCCGCCCTCCTTGCCCCTTCACCGCGGGGTCAGTCCGGGAATAGCACCGCAGCGTTTGTGACGAAGAACTTCTCCATCAGGTCAGGCCCGAATCTCTCGATCTGCTCGACGAACTTCTCGTAGAAATCAGCTCCGCCTTCGACATGCGGATAGTCGCTTGCAAAGCAGTAGACTTCTTCTAGCCCATATTTGTCGAGATATTCACCGACGGGTTCGAAAGAAAAGGCCATGACCCGGACATTGTGGCGTATATATTCCGAAGGAAGCATCGGGAGCCGTTTCATCATCCGGCCACCCATATATTCCTTCTCATGCAGCGAATGATTGTTGTGGTGCCACATGTCGAGCGAATGGGCGAGCGGGCCGATCCAGTGCGCGGTGTGCTCCTGCGAGCAGACGTAGAGCTCTGGATGCCGATCGAACACCGCACCTGTAACCATGGTGGCGATGAAGTTTTGCACGGACAGGTGAACGACTGACAGCCACCAGGGGTCGAGGCTGATCTCCTGTGTCCATTTGAAGCCCTCGAACGCAGGCGCGTTGCACCACTCGTTGGTGCGCAGGAAAGTGCCCGAACCGCCGATGTGGAAATGCAGAGCGACCTTCGCCTCTGCAAGCATTGCATAGAAAGGATCGAGGTCGTTGTGGGCCGGCGACTTGCCTGCGAGCGGAGCCCCAGTGCCGATCCAGATACCGGCCATTCCGGCGTCGATCTGGCGCCTGGTGTTCGCGATCAATTCCTCTACCGTATCGCCATAGACCGGCGCGACCGTCTTCATCCGGCTTGACTGCCTGGCCACGCCTGACAGCCATTCGTTATGCGCGTCCACCAGCCCCCGGCCAAATTCCCGCCCCTCTTCAGGCGTGCCGCCGAACAATTGCAGCATCTTGTCCTCGGGTCCTGCGGTGGCAAGCTGGATGCCCCAGAGCCCGATCGATGTCGGGAACAGCAACTGGCTCTTGATGCCCATGAGATCCATCACCTCGAGCCGGCGGTCCATATCGACGGCACCGGGGGCAACCGGCCCTTTCACCTTGTAGATTGTGTCCGCATCGATCGGCATGGTGTCGCCCGGATAATCGGGAATGCTGGCATGATTGGGACGAGGCGGCTGCGACTTGATCAGGTCTGCAATCGGTTTGGCAATATCGCCGAAAGTCTCTTCCCAGACCTGCGCCGGCATCATCTCGTGGCTGTCCACGTCAACGATACGACCGACATATGGCCTGACTGCATCGGGCACACTTGCTGCGACCTGTCCCATGTCATCCTCCATTGGCTATTATTCTATCTAGATAGGCTTGGTTTACCTTGCCATGCCGGGCGAGACAAAAAAACCCTGGCGATCCTGCTTCGAACGTAGCTCAATGCGAAGTGATGCTATAGACCTGATCCAAATCCAAGGAGAGGACCAATGGCCTTTGGTGACTGCAATGACGATGCCGATCTGCGCGCGGCGTGGAAGGACTTTTGCGGCAAGCTCGAAGCCGCGGGCGAGGGGATTTTCAAGGATCACAATCCGGCCAACGGTTTGCAACGCGCCGACGCGCTGCGCTTCCTTACGCAGAATCTCGGCCAGGCTTTCGATCTCGCGCTGGAGACGAAGAACACCAAGTTCCCGGTGATCCACGAATTCTGCACACCGTTCTGCAAGCTGGGCGGCGACAATGCCGATTATACCTATCAGCAGGCCTGGATCGACGGAGAGAGCGTCTATCGCATCACCGGCAATCGTGGCACTGCGCGTTTCTTCAACATTGCTGTGCAGGGACCGCGCCCGGAGCACCCTCCCGGACGGCGCGGCTTGCACGATCCGTTCGGCGACACCCCCGAGGCGAACCTGCTCGCCCAGGACATGGAGATTGGCTGGGACGGCAGTTTCGAGGTATATATCGGCGGGCCGGAACGCGGGTCCAACTGGCTGCCAACCACGCCGGGATCGCGAAAGCTGTTCATTCGTCAGGGCTTTGACGACTGGTCGGAATTGCCCGCGCAAATGCGGATTGAGCGCGTCGGCATGGCCGAGCCGCGCCCGATGCCCGATCCCGCCGAAATGATCGCGGCGACCCAATGGGCCGGAACCTTCGTTGAAGAGCTGATGCAGGACTGGCCTGACTGGTCATACGAATTTTCCGAGAACGTCGATATCGAACGGCCCAACCGCTTTCCTTCCGAAAGGCGCGATCTTGACGATCCGGTCTATAACGAAGCGCTCGACGCCGTGCGCGGACGGGCGATCGACAACATGTGCTGGAAACTCGCTCCCGACGAGGCGCTGGTGATCACATTCGACGCCACCGACACTTTCTGGATGCTCACCAATATGGGCGTGTTCATGAGCAGCATGGACTATCTATACCGACCGGTGAGCTACACCCCGGCGCGCAGCACTACCGATAGCGACGGCAAGGTCCGCATGGTCCTGGCCCACTCGGACCCCGGCTTTCACAATTGGATCGACACCCAGGGTTTCGAGCGCGGCAATATCACCGCGCGCAACAATTTCGTCACTGACGGGCTGGTGTTCAACACACAGCTGGTCAAGCATGCCGAGATCGCCGACCACATGCCCGAAGACAGCGCCCGGGTGACTCCCGATGAGCGTTCCGAACAGCTGCGCGCCCGCTTTCATTCGGTGACTCGCCGTTACTTGATCTGATCCACGGAGAATCCCGATAATGTCCGAAACGCTCGTCCTCCATGGCATGAACAGCCCCAATGTCACCAAGGTGATCCTGATGCTGGAGGAATGCGCGCTCGACTATGAGCTGCGCCATGTCGCCGTGTTTGCCCAGGCCCAGTTCGCGCCGGAATTTACTGCCATGAACCCGATCGGCAAGGTGCCGGTGCTGGAGGACCCGCGGCTCGGCCAGCCCCTCGCCGAATCGGGTGCGATCCTGCACTGGCTCGCCGAGCGCGAAGGCAAATTCCTCCCCGCCAGCCAGCCCGAGCGCGCCGAGGTGATGCAGTGGCTGATGGCGCAGATGGCCAATTATGGCCCGCTGCTCGGCCAGCTCAATCATTTCTCGCTGGTGCTGCGGCCCGGCAGCGAGCCCTATGCCGAAGGGCGTTATCGCGCGGTCGCCGAGAAGCTTTACCGCGTGTTGGACGAGCGCCTGCAAAGCCGCGAATGGCTCGCTGGTGGGGCTTTTTCGATTGCCGATATGGCGATGCAGCCCTGGGCCAATTACCTTGAATTCCACGGCTTCGATCCTGCGGCGCATCCCGCCCTGGTCGAATGGCGCGGCCGCATCGCGGAACGCCCCGCTACCCAGCGCGCCCAGCAACGCATCGCCGCCGACTTCAACCCGGAGGCAGAACGCACCCGCAAAGCCTCGACCGGCGAAGACCTTGATCGCTTTTTCGGGCGCACTGAAACAGTCCCCGAGGCCGATTTCTCGATGGTCAAGCAGTAGGGTTAAGCGCGGTTATGGATAACTCCCCGGCACTAGTGGCGAAGCACCCTTCGCGTCACTATCTAGGAAGGTCCGCAGCCGCGTAGCAGTCACCTGATCGGAGCACCGGACCTATGGCACTTCTCGAAGCCCGCAAGACCTACAAGCCGTTTGAATATCCCTGGGCCTATGAGTTCTGGAAGCGTCAGCAGCAGATCCACTGGATGCCCGAGGAAGTGCCGCTGGGCGAGGATTGCCGCGACTGGGCCCAGAAGATTTCCGAGCATGAGCGCAATCTGCTCACCCAGATCTTCCGCTTTTTCACCCAGGCCGATGTTGAGGTGCAGGACTGCTATCACGACAAATATGGCCGCGTGTTCAAGCCGACCGAAGTCAAGATGATGTTGGCGGCATTCTCCAACATGGAGACGGTGCATATCGCTGCCTATTCGCATCTGCTTGACACCATCGGCATGCCCGAAAGCGAATATGGCATGTTCCTCGAATATCAGGAAATGCGCGACAAGCACGATTACCTGCAGAATTTTGGCGTCGATAGCGATGAGGACATTGCCCGCACGCTGGCGATGTTTGGCGGCTTCACCGAGGGGCTGCAATTATTCGCCAGCTTCGCCATGCTGATGAACTTCCCGCGCTTCAACAAGATGAAAGGCATGGGCCAGATCGTTACCTGGTCGATCCGCGACGAAAGCCTGCATTGCGAAGGCATCGTCAAGCTGTTCCACGCCTTCGTCAAGGAACGCGGCTGCCTGACCAAGGCGGTCAAGGAAGACATCATCGATTGCTGCCAGAAGACGGTGCGCCTTGAAGACGCTTTCATCGACCTTGCCTTCGAACAGGGCCCGGTGCCGGGGATGACCGCCAAGGACATCAAGCGCTACATCCGCTACATCGCCGATTGGCGGCTCGATCAGCTCGGCTTCCAGCCGATCTACATGATCGAAGACCACCCACTGCCCTGGCTCACCCCGCTGCTCAACGGCGTCGAACACGCCAACTTCTTCGAAACCCGCGCGACCGAATATTCCAAGGGCGCAACCAAAGGCAATTGGAACGACGTCTGGTCAAACTTCGACCAGCGCCGCAAGGCCAGTGCCAATGACGAGGACGAGGCCGACGACGGGACCGAGCCGGATATGTTCGGTGAGGGTGGTGAGGGTGAGAAAGGGGCTGGGGCGCAGGCGGCGGAGTAGGAAGGTGGAGCAATTGCGCACAACATAGCCGTATTTATAGGCCACTCATGGTCCTACTTTGACCATTATGACACGCTTGCTGAGTGGCGCTCTGCGTAGGCTAGCCTTGTCAGCCCGTGCTTCGTGCAGAATTGAGAGCCCTTGCCTTCGCGGTGCTGGGAGATGCGCGCGAGCAGGTCGGCCGTCACGCCAATATAGAGCGTGCCGTGTGCGCCGTTCGTCATGATGTAGACCCAGCCGGTTTGCATGCCATGTCCATATCACGTCACCCCTGCGCAGGCAGGGGCCTAGATAAGGTTTGCCATTGATTGCAGCGCGGCAAGCATACGTATCGTCATATAGACCCCTGCCTGCGCAGGGGTGACGTGCTGGTGGGTGTTCCCCTGCTCTGCGGGAATCCTCAACACCAGCCCCCGCGAAAACCCTGCCAGTGTTCCGCCAGGCCTTCGTCCACCAGCACATCGCCGAGGCTTGTGCCGCCCCGCGTGATGATCCGCAGGGTGCGGCCGTAGCGGTCGGTTTCGCGCTCGATGGGTTCCAGCGTGAAGGCACCGGCGTTGAGCAGGTCGGCCATGCGCTGGCTCGCGCGTTCGGCGAGCTGGGCCTCTTGGGCGCAATGGGGATCGCTCAGTTCGGGTGTGTTGATGTCGGCGATGCGGATCTTCTCGCCGTGATACCAGATGGTATCGCCATCGACGACGCAGGTCTCGCGCAGCGGGCCGGAGCAGCGGGCAAATTGAGCGGATTGCGTGTCCTGCGCGCTCGGCGCCGGGTCAGTCAGCGGCAGGCGGCGCGCCGTCCCATGTCAGCACGGCGGTGAGGATCGCCAGCGGCGCGACGATCAGGAGCGGTGAAATTGCGCGGGCCGAGCGTTTCGCCCGCTGGCGCGGCGCTGGTCTGAAGGCTCTGCGCGAATATCCGGCCATGCGGCCGAGCATGCGACCGGATGGTTAACAATCGCCTAACGAGCACCTAAGGGGCAATGCGATAAGGGGATGCCCGGAGCCACGGGAAACAGCGTCGCCGATCAACCGATCCGCAGGCCATCGAATATCCTTCGCGCCCTGGCGTGTCCCGGCTCCATCGTTCCCGATAAGCCCACTCGAGGCCGCCTAGCACCCTCCCAGCAGAACCCGCGAATACAAGCGGTGCAACCGGTATAGCGCCAGCATGACATGGCGCTCCGGCTTGCCGACCCATGATCCGAACAGAAGTCTGGTCCTGTCGCCCAACGGCTCCACCGACAGCCAGCTGGCCGTGTCGGTCCCATTGGAGAGGAGAAGTATCTCCTCACTTTGTTGAGCCTCATGCCGAGTATTTGGGTTCCGCAGCGCATCCGAGCTGCGATCTTCCCGGCGCTGCAGGCCTGCGGACGGGCGGTCGCCCTTGCGGCTCGCTGGTCGCTCGCCGTGCTCCGCGACCAGGCCAGACGCATACCTTCGTTCCACGACCTCCCATACGGCGATCCGGTCAGTCTCGCCGCGCGCGAGCGCCCGCGCATCCCTGTTGGACGCGCCGCGTCCCATCAGGCCGAGCACCAGCCGTTCGGGCCGGAATGCGATGCTGCAATAGAAGCGCTCGATATACTCGGGCAGCAAGACCGTGCCGGGCATCTCGCGGCAAAAGCAGTCGCGATAATCCTCCGGCCCGCCAAATCCGGCAAGCAGGCTGCCCTCCGGCACATCGCAGGCGGTGATCCTGACCATCGGGGAAGCATAAACCGGCGTTCCGGGCACCGCCAGCGGGCAATCCGGATCGGGATTGAGGCGACACTCTGCCAAATCCTCAGATTCCCGTCGCTCCTGACCTGATCCGGGGTCCCGTATTCTTCCGCGCTCGCCCCGAAGGACACGCGCTGATCGGCCGGTCAACCGATCCGTAGCCAGCTCAGCCAGTTGATGCGGCTGATGGCCGAGAAGAAATCGCTGCCGTCGCCATTGTTGACAATCAGCAGATCGTTGCCGTCCTGGCCAAGGGTGACCTGGGCATGGGCAGGTGCGCTGGCGGCGATCATCGATGCGGCGATCAGGCTGGTGGCGATGAGCTTCTTCATGGTGTCCTCCGGTGTGTTCATTCGATGAACCCGGTTATGGACGCGCCGTCGGCCTTGCGCTGTGACCAATGCCACATGTGGCAAATGTCACCTCGCGGGGGGCACTGGAGCTGGTCTTTTGGGGGCGGGTTATTTTTCTCTGAACCCGGAGAGGGCAATCAGCACCAGCATTCCAATCGCCACGCTGATCGATGCGCAAAAGTTCACCACCAGGCTGGCCGAGGGCATCGCCACATTCTTCACGGCGTAATAGATGAATGGCGAAATCGTGCCCACGGTTGCGAGAGCTATTGCCGCATAGGCGTATTTGCGGCGGTGCTCCTCCATCATCGGGGCCCCAATCAGTGAAACCGCGCCGGCCAGGATGATGCCGAAGAACAGGATCGCCGAATCCAGCGGAGTAAAGCCGGCTTGCTTCAGGCTTCCGCCAGTGGCCGACCAGGCGACAACGGCATTGGAGAATTTCCAGCTAGTGAACAGGCCGCACGCGAGCAACCCGGCGAGGCCGATCGTGCGCAGCATGTCCAGCTTGCCTTGTGCCACCGATCCGGCGACATCGATCGCCAGCACTTTCGCCAGGCGCGCGACGTCGAATGCCCAGCGCTCATCGCTGATCGCGATTGCATTGCGCATGGCAAGGTCGTGGAGCGATTCGGGAAGGTCCTCCTTGCGCGGCATTTGCGCGCCGCCAAGCAGCACCGGGATAACGACAACGCCGCTCTCCAATGCTGCTGCGATCTCGCGAACTACATAGTCGGCAGGATCGTGAATTCGGGGAAGGCCGTCCTTCCCTTCGACGGACAGCCACTTGTCACCGATCACGACGATCACGGCGCAGGCTTCTTCGATCTTCTGGTCGATGATCTGTTCAAAATCCGCGCCGTAATCGATCCCGGTGACGTCCCGGAAGACGCGGCTGCTGCCGAAATGCGAGGTCAGGGAATCGGACAGACGCCCGGCAAACCCGCCCGCATCCGCGCGACGATAGTTCACGAAGATCTTGTCGTTTTCCGGCTTTTTGCCTGGAAACCTCATGCCGCCTGCCCCGCGCCCCTCATTGCGAAGAATTCTCGTGGTGGAATTCCACCGATGACTTTGCCGCTGCAATAGCCAACGGACAAGCGAAAACGCGGCGGCGGCGCCGTTATGTGCGTCCAGGGAAGGGCGGCGGCGCAGCCGAAAGCGGTGTTACGCGTCCGAGCTTGGCAGATGGGCGAAGGCGAAGCGTTTCACCCGGCCCTTGATAATGTTCTTCTTGAACACATCGCGCATCTGCTCCGCCCCATCGCCGGTGGTGCAAACGAGGTGGGTGCCGCCCGAAGCCAGCGTTTCGATGGCGCTGACGCTGACGCCAGCCTTGGCGCAGCGCGAGGCGACAACCGCTTCGGTCAAATTCAGGTTCATTGCCCGGCTCATAGCTGGGCCGCCGGAATGAGTGCCCCTGCAAAGGCTCCGTTGCGGCGCTGGATATCGACGATCCGCGAGGCAATTGCATCGGCACAGACATGGAGGCTGGCGCGCTGGACAGATTTGCCCGCGCCAGCCGCGCGCATCAGCGCGATCTGGTGTTTGAAGAACAACTTGTTGAGATCCATGCTCTGGCCCCCTCTAGTGTAAGCGGAATCGCGTCCGGTCCCTATCTTCCGCGCGTGTATGTAGCCCCACCTGCGCGCGGTGATTGCCATATGGGGATGCTTTCGTAAATTGTTACCTTCGCGGCGGCAGAATCAGCCAATTACAAGGATATTGGCGGAATTCTTGCCTACGAAGAGCCGAACTGTCATCAGTCATTTCTATATCTAACCATTATGGTTATCGAGGACGTACTAACCTTCCACCCAGTGACGGCCTTTGGCAACCACGCCGAACTAGCGCGGCATCGCGAGCCAATTGTTGAACCAGTCCAGCACCCCCCCTTGCCTTTGCGCCCGGCATCGGCATGTTCGGCGGGCTCAAGGTGGAACTAGCCACCGCTGCAAAGGGGACGCAACCATGCCAGAGACAGTCAACCAGGCTTATATTTTCGTACCGATGATGGTGGTCATATTGCTGACATTCCTTGCCTTCATCCGCATGGGTGCAGGCCGCGGTGCGGCGATGAAAGCCGGGCAGGACCCGAACTATTACAAGGCCTATACCGGCGATCCCGAGCCCGAAGCGACAATCATCGCGGTGCGCCACTACGGCAATATGTTCGAGATGCCGACGGTGTTCTACGCCGCTTGCCTGACGGCTTTCGTGCTGAGTGCGGTGAGTTTCTGGACGGTGCTGTTCGCCTGGGGCTATGTCGCCGGACGGCTGGTGCAAAGCGCGGTGCACCTGACCTATAATAACCCAGGCCATCGCGGGATGGCATTCGTACTCAGCGTATTGTTCCTGCTGGCAATGTGGGTCACTCTGGCGATGGCGGTCTGCGCGCAGTTGTAGTCGGCCGACAAACCGAACATTAACCCTGGTCCGCTAAAACCCTTGCGCCATGGCCGGCCTGCCCGGTCGCATAGGCAATAGGGGACCGGATTTGCACAAGCGGATGATAGCGTCGGCGCTGCTGCTGGCGGGATTGGTGAGCGGCTGCGGTCAGCCGACCATCGACTATGAGACCGCGACCACCGAGCAGCAGGAAGAGTGGCTCGATGCCGCCTCGCGCGGCGTATATGACGGGCTCAAGCGAACCCTGCCCAAGGGCAGGAACGGCGTTTACATGAAGATGGGCGAACGCAAGATTGATGCCCGTCGACGGCGCATCGATATCCTGGTCAATGTCAAGTTCAGCGGCGAACCGCAGATCGGCTCGGACGTCAACGCAGCGACGATGTACAAGGGTGCCTGCCCAACCTACATCGGCACGCCGCTGGAGGCCAACAAGGTCAAGATATACACCCGCTTCGCCATGGAAGGCGGCGGCACGTTGTTGGCCTTCATGCTCTCGCCGGAAAACTGCACGCCCTACGCCACTGCGTGACGCGCAGTTCTCACGCGAACAATGTGCCCGGATTGGGCATTGGTTGCTGCTTCTGCGCATTGATCAGAACGAACACATTGCGCACGATAACGAGCACCGCCACAGCAGGAAATGTCAGGAAGCCGATCAGCACAAACATCAGCAGGAAGCTGACGAAGAAGCCGACCACGGCGATCCAGAAGCTGTTGATGAGATATTGGTAATGCGAAACTTCCCACTCGGCTTTGGGCTCACTCCTCCAGATATAGGCGAGAATGACGCCGACAATCGCGGTTGCGCCAAAGATCAGCGAGGACAGATAGAGCAGGCTGATGATGCTCGGCTGGTTCATATCGAAGCTGGCGCTGCTTGCGGCCTGCCCACTGCTTCCTGTCTGTAATGAGCCCGGCGGCGGGGATTGCCCCGCGGATTGAGACTCGCTCTGCGAGCCGGTCTGCTGGCCAGCGCTGCCCTGCTTGCCCAGATGCGGTTTCATGCTGGCCGGCGGGCCTTCCAGACTGCCGCGGTCTCGATTGTCGTTCATCTCCAGCCTCCTATAGGTCGATGTGTCGGAAACTACCGTCTTCGACCGCTTCCTTGGCGTCCTTCAGGCCCATTCCGGTGGCCTCGCGCAGTAATTTGATCGCCTCGATCTTGTGTCCCGCGGTCAGCTCGGCTTCGATTAGTGCGCGGACCCCGGAATCGAATCCGCCGCCCGATGCTTCCGGCTCCGGCGCTGAAAGCGGCGGTGGCGGCTCCTCGCTCATCGGTGGCGGCCCACTCAGGTCCCGGCCACCGCCTGTACGCTTGCCGAAAATGAAGCCCAGCAGGAAAATGGCGGCAGTCCAGGCGATGGCTTGCCAAGTCGCGTCCTGAAATGCCGAAAGCATGGTCGTTCTCCTATAGATTCAGCGCGCAGCTTAGCCCATGCCGAGTTCCTTGACCGTAACCCGGCAATAATAGTCACGGAACATCACGATCTTGCCGTCGACGATGCGACTGGCGTTCATTACCGGAAGCGGCATGTGCTTGTCGCCGACGATGTGGTCGTCGATCCGCTCATTGAGCACCCATTCGCCGTTGCTGGAGATGTTGAGCATCTCGACATCGATCTGCGAAAGCACGCCGAGGCATTGGTTGAGCCATGTCAGGATCGCCTCGCGCCCGACCATCGGCTTTTCGTCCGGCACGTTGTCATAGACGCCGTCCTCGGCAAAGGCGGCGGCCATGCCCTCGGCATCGCGCGTGGACCATTTCGTCAGGAAATCCAGGATGATCTGTTCGTTGGCTTCGCTCACGCGCTGTGCTCCTGTCGCAGTTTTCGGGATGCTAGCACGATTCTGCGCCATGGGAACCGGTCGCGCTTGCCGACGGCGGTGCCTGCCGATAGCGTCATCATGAGAATATGGAGAGGACAGTCAGAATATGCGTTTCATTCTTATTCACGGCGGCTTTCATGGAGCGTGGTGCTGGGACCGTGTTGTGCCGGAACTGGAAAAGCTCGGCCATCAGGCCATCGCGCTTGATCTGCCCGGTCATGGCGAACGGGCTGCCGAGCGACCGGCAAATTATCTCGGGCGGATCCAGCCGATCCTCGACGTTTTGCAGGAGGGCGACGTGCTGGTTGGCCATTCGGGCGGGGGCTACGATATCAGCGTGGCGGCGAACCAGGCTCCGGACAAGGTTGGCCACATGATCTTCCTCGCCGCGGGATTGCCGATCGAAGGCCAATCGGTAATCGAGGCGACCGGCGGGGCGATGGAGGATGATGGTGTGGGCGGCGAACAGGTCGCCGAACTGATGGATGACAGCACTGGCATGACGCAATTCATCAAGCTGCTACCTGATGGCTCGATGGACTGGACCAGCAAGGAGGGTGCCCGGACCTTCTTCTACCATGATTGCGACGATGCGACGGTGGACTGGGCCTTTTCAAAACTGACGCCAGGTATTTCGCCATTCCCGCAGGAAAAGTTGTATTTGCAGGCATTCTGGAACGCACAGCTCCCGCGCAGCTACGTCTTGTGCCGAGATGACCGGTCGAAGCCGATGTCGATGAGCGAGGAGGTGCTGCGCCGGCTTGGCGTGGAGCCGCTGGTGATCGACGCCTCGCATTCGCCCTTCCTCAGCCGCCCTGCAGAGCTGGCCGCCCTATTCGTCAAGGCGGTGGGGACTGAGCCGGTGGGGCCGCTGCTGCCGGAATGACGAAGGCTCAGCCGTAATTTCGCAGCGTATCGGCCATTCCGGCCAGTGCTTCGCGGCGCGGCGCGCTGGTGAGCTGGTCGAATTGTTCCCGGTACTTGTCGCTGGGGATATAGCTTGGTCCCTCGGTAATGTTGTCGAGCGCCAGCTGGGCAACCTCGCGAGCGGGTTGGAGATCGGGCAGCCAGGCCGGGTCCATCTTCGCCGTTGCCTCCGATTCGGTCGCGCCGGGGCACAGAGTGAGCACGTCGATATTCTCGGTATGAAGCTCACCCCACAGCCCTTCGCCGAGCCCTTTGACCAGCGCCTTTGATGCCGAGTAGGCGGTCGAAAACGGCAGTCCGATGAAGCCTTCAACCGAGCCGGTGAAGATGATCCCGCCATTCCCGCGCGCTTTCAGCCGCGGGATAAAGCCATGCGCCAGATGCATCGGTGCATGGCAGTTGACGGTGAGCATCTTGGTCATCGCCGAGGGTTCCTTGGTCTCGAACGCGCCCTTGATATTGAAGCCTGCATTGCTGACCAGCAGGCCGATATCTTCCCCCTCGGTGGCTGCAACAATCGCGGCGGGCGCGTCGGGATCAGACAAGTCGGCAGTGACGATCTTGCACTTCGTGCCATGGGCCTCGGCCAGTTTTGCTGCCAGCTGTTCGAGGCGTTCGGTGCGCCGGGCAGAGAGCACTAGGTCGAAACCGCGCTCCGCCAGTTCCTCGGCGAAGGCCCAGCCGATGCCAGAGGACGATCCGGTGACCAGCGCCACGGGGCCGTAGCGGTTGCGGAATTCGTCTGGTGTCATGCTCATCTCCGATCTAGGTCTAATCTCATGGGGAGACCAAATACATGTCCGAGCTGATTGTCGAGACCCGAGCGGGAAAAGTCGAAGGGCATCGCCAGCCGGGCCTCAGGCGCTGGCTCGGCATTGCCTATGCGCGCGCATCGCGTTTCGACGCCCCGGTGCCCGTGGTGTCATGGCAGGGCGCAAAGCCAGCCGATGCCTTCGGCAAACAGGCTCCTCAGGCTCAAAAGAAAGTGGGACGTGAAACGCTCGACAGCGAGGAGTTCGGCGAGGACTGCCTCCATCTCAATATCTGGTCGCCGGACGGAGGCACGCCGGGGCCCAAGCCGGTGATGGTCTGGATCCATGGCGGCGCTTTCATGAATGGCAGCACCAATCCCTATGACGCTTCGGTGCTGGCACGCGAAGGCGATATCATCGTCGTTTCGATCAATTACCGGCTGGGCGTGCTTGGCTTCGTCAATTTCGGCGATGCGCTGGGGCTGCCGGCAATTCCCTCCAACCTCGGATTGCGCGACCAGATCGCGGCGCTGGAATGGGTGCGGGACAATATCGCGGCGTTTGGCGGCGATCCGGGTAACGTTACCATCTTCGGTGAATCGTCTGGCGGCATGAGTGTCGGTGCGCTACTGGCTTTAAAGCCAGCACAGGG
>JAQWKP010000050.1 GCA_029247785.1 Novosphingobium sp. | reverse complement strand
GGTGTGGTTGCCCGAAGCACCACCACCCCTGAAACATTTCTTTCCGAGGCGCGTGCCCTGGTAGACGCAAAACTCCCCGTCAGACACTTGCGACGCCGGCGTCAGGCCGTTCTCCAAGCCCGTGGCATACACGAACGGCTTGATCGTGGAGCCGGGCTGGCGCATCGCCTGACTTGCGCGGTTGAACGATCCCAGGCCGGAATCGAAGCCGCCTTGCATGGCAACGACCCGGCCGGTTCCGACTTGCTCCACAGCAATCCCGCCTGACACTTCGGGGACGGACCGTATCGCCCAGCCGCCCCCTTCCGGAGCGACGGCAATGACATTGCCGGCGCGCACGCTATCGGGCAGCTTTGCCAGTGGCACGGTGGTGCCATCGGCAAAGCCGATCCGCCCGCTCGCGCCATTTTGCTCAAGGACAATGCCAACCCGCCAGTCCTTGTAGCTGACGGAGAAATTTTCGGTGATCAGTTGTGATCGCCAATTTTCCGGATCGAGATTGATCTTTGCGATCGGGCCACGCCAGCCCTTGCCTTCATGAAAGCCCAGCAAGCCTGCCCTCAGCGCATCGCGCGTTGCCCGCTGCATTTCCATGTCCAGCGAGGTACGCACCCACAACCCGCCGGAATAAACGCTGTTCGGGCCCTTTTCGGCGGTCTCACCATAACGCTCGATCAGCCGGCGGCGCACTTCCTCGACGAAATAGCCCGACGCGCGATCGAAGGATTGGCCTCGGCGTGGCACCAACCCGAGCGGCCTGGCCTTGGCAGTCTCGGCGTCCATTGCCGCAACCCAACCATTGTCCACCATCTGATCGAGCACGTAATTGCGCCGTTCGATTGCAAGGGCGGCATTTTTCTGGCGGCTATAGCGTTCGGGCGCCTTGGGCAGGATCGCGAGAAATCCGACCTCATGCAGCGCCAGGTCACCCACATCCTTGTCAAAATAGGCGCGCGAGGCCGCCTGCACGCCGAAGCTCTGCCGACCCAAGGGTATCTCGTTGAGGTAGAGTTCCAGGATCTGCTGCTTGTCGAGCACGCCTTCGACGCGGCGCGCCAGGATCATTTCCCGCAGCTTGCGGGTGATCGAGTATTCGTCGCCGATCAGGATATTCTTGGCGACCTGCTGGGTGATGGTCGATCCACCCTTGGCCCGCCGGCCCGAGCCCAATTTGGAGATATAGTCGACCACCGCGCCAGCAAGGCCGGTCAGGTCGACCCCGCCATGGGTCCAGAAGGTCTTGTCCTCGGCAGAGAGGAAGGCGTTGATCAGCGGCGACGGGAAATCGTCGAACCGCAACTGCACCCGCCGTTCGCGCGCATAGCTGTAGATGATCTCACCATCAGAGCTGCGAACCATGGTGGGCAGCGGCGGCTGGTAATCAAGCAGCTTGTCTGCCGAGGGCAGGTCGCGCGTCAGCACCATCCAGAAAATGACCACGACCAGCAACAACGCACCCAGCGACATCGCGGAGAAGCGGAACCACCGATTTTCGCGCCATAGCAGGCGCAGCCGGGCGAGCAGGTTCCCGGCATCGCGGCGCACTTTGTAGCGTAGGTTTTCGCTATCGGATGAAGCGGATTCAGACATCGCGCCTGCCCTCTAGCACGAGCCTTCGCGCGAGCGCCAGCATGATTGAACCGCTCTGGGTCATGGACCCTAAACTCCCGAGCGGCGGGCGAAGAATACCCGGATCGCCTGCGCGGTAGAACGCGAGATCGTGCGCCGCCCGACCGCCGAATTCAGCCAGGCGGCATCGTCCTGATTGCTGATATAGCCTGTCTCAAACAGCACCGAGGGCACATCGGGTGCCTTGAGCACAGCGAAGGCCGCCGATTGGACCCTGGTTTCATGCAGCCGCATCTTGCCCTGGATTTCGCGGAATATGAGGGCGGCCAGCTCGCGGGCACCGGCCTGGGCCTCGCGTTGGGACAGGTCGAGCAGGATCGCACCGACCACATCGCTGGTCTCGGAAAAGGTAATCCCGTTGATCGTATCGGCCTGGTTTTCGCGCTTTGCAAAGCGCGAAGCGGCCTCGCTCGATCCTTTCTCGGACAAGACATAGACCGAAGCGCCGCGCGCCTCCTTGCTTTCGGCGCTGTCAGCATGGACCGAGATGAACAGGTCCGCACCCAATCGCCGGGCAATGCTGGAGCGCTCGGCCAGCATCAGGTAGCGATCTTCGTCGCGTGTCATGGCGACGCGGATACCGCCCTGGGCCAGCAATTGGTCGCGGATCGCCTGCGACAGCGCCAGCGTCACCGATTTTTCCTTGACCGGACCGTTACCGGCGCCCGGATCGTGGCCGCCGTGGCCCGCATCGATCACGACCAACGGGCGGCTCGCATCCTGGGGGCCTTCGATCTGCGGAAGATCGACTTCGCGCTCAGCCGATGCCAGCTCGATCCGAAGGACATAGCCATAGTCATCGCCACGCGTGACGAAGGCCCGGTTTACAACCAGGATCGCGGCCAGGAAAAGGAGTGGCACGGCCAGGATCAGCGCCAGCTGCAAGCTGCGGGACATGATCGAGGCTGACTAGGGCGCGAATGGATTTACCGCAATGGTACCCCGCCGCCCATTCGGGGATATTTTCAGGCTTTTACCCGGATATACCTAATGGCAAGAAGCTTGCCGTACAAACATATGAATGCTAGGCGCTTTCAGCCCGGAGCTGGCACGCTCCGATCTTGGTTTGCAGGCATGTCAGGGACAATCTGATACGCCAGCGAGAGATCGGGAAGAGCCGTACCCCGGTCCAATCCCGGATTGATACCTATCCGGGGCCTTACAGGTTGACGCGAGCCATGAGAATTTCACCGCTTTTTTGCCAGCAGCAGCCCACCGGGGCGCTGGTGAGCCGGGCGGTTGACTATGCGTGTCCGAAATCGCCACGCGTTCTCATCCTCGCAGACACATTTGCCGGGGGTTGGTCGCACATGCGCCCCGCCCGAATGCAATCCACCGACCGCGACGCGAGAGGCAATCCCTCCGTACAAAAACGCGGCAATCCTTACACCCATCCACACACAATGCGCGCCTCCCAACCGGCCATGAGCCTGCGGCGGCGCGCCTGGAGATATCAAAATGGCAACGCGCATGTTAATCGATGCGCGCCACCCGGAAGAAACCCGGGTGGCGGTGCTCAAAGGCAACCGTATTGAAGAATTCGATTTCGAATCTTCTGACCGCAAACAAATCAAGGGCAATATCTACCTTGCCAAAGTCACCCGGGTAGAACCATCGCTGCAGGCCGCATTCGTCGATTTCGGCGGTAACCGTCATGGCTTCCTCGCGTTCAGCGAGATTCACCCGGACTATTACCAGATCCCCAAGGAAGACCGCGAGGCCCTGCTGGCCGAGGAAGCGGCTCATGCTGAAGAAGAAGCCGCGCTGCGCGACGAGGACGAGGACGACGATGCCGTCCAGGACAATGACGCAGACGATGCGGATGACACCCGCGATGGCGACGACGAGGAAGACGGCGGCCTGACCGAAGTCGACACCTCCGAGAAAGACTCTGTCTCGACGATCGAGGCAGGCCAGGTCGAAAACGGCGACGACGAAGCGGAAGAGGGCGAGGCCAACGACAGCGAAGATGAATCCGTCGAAGCGTCAGACGACGACGAATCGGACAACGGCGACTCTGACGACGGCGAAGACGACGACGGCGACTCCGTTGAGAGCAGCGAAAAACCGCAGCGCCGTGGCCGTCGTCGCCAGGGACGCCAGACACGCGGTCGTTCCAAGAAAGCGGACGATCTGCGTAGCCGCCGCATGGCATTGCGCCGCCGCTACAAGATCCAGGACGTCATCCAGCGCCGCCAGGTGCTGCTCGTCCAGGTCGTCAAGGAAGAACGCGGCAACAAGGGCGCCGCGCTCACCACTTACCTCAGCCTGGCAGGCCGCTATTGCGTGCTGATGCCCAATTCCAGCCATGGCGGCGGAATTTCGCGCAAGATCAACTCGGCTTCGGACCGCAAGCGCCTCAAGACGATTGTCAGCGAGATGAACCTGCCAAGGTCGATGGGCTGCATTGTGCGTACTGCCGGGCTGTCGCGCACCAAGACCGAGATCAAGCGCGACTTCGATTATCTCGCGCGGCTGTGGGACGAATTGCGCGAAAAGACTCTCACCAGCTCCGCGCCCATGCTGATCCATTCGGACAGCGATCTGATCAAGCGGGCAATCCGTGACATCTACAACCGCGATATCGAGGAAGTCATCGTCGAGGGTGAGGCTGGCTACAAGGCGGCCAAGGACTTCATGAAGCTGCTGATGCCCAGCCATGCAAGGCGAGTGAAGCCGTTCAGCGAGCCCGTGCCGCTATTCCAGCGCTATGGCGCTGAAGACCAGCTGAGCGCGATGTACGATCCCGAAGTGCAGCTCAAATCGGGCGGCTATATCGTCATCAATCCCACCGAGGCGCTGGTCTCCATCGATATCAACTCGGGTCGCTCGACCAAGGAGCATGGGATCGAGGCGACCGCGCTCAACACCAATCTTGAGGCTGCCCGGGAAGTTGCCCGCCAGCTGCGGCTGCGCGACATGGCCGGCCTGGTCGTGATCGATTTCATCGACATGGAATATGGCGGAAACATCCGCAAGATCGAGCGGGCGATGAAAGACGCTCTCAAGCATGACCGCGCCCGCATCCAGGTCGGCCGCATTTCAAGCTTCGGCTTGATGGAAATGAGCCGCCAGCGCCTGCGCACCGGCGTGCTCGAAGCGACGACGCGCGAATGCCCGCATTGCGATGGCACCGGCCTGGTCCGCACCGCCGGTTCCGCAGGCCTTTCCGCGCTCAGGCAGATCGAAGATGAAGCGGCCAAGGGCAAAGGCAGTGTGATTTCGCTCTATGCCAGCACCGAGGCGGCGGTTTACCTGCTCAACGCCAAGCGCTCGGACCTCGCTGAAATCGAGGCGCTTTACGGCGTACGCGTCGAAGTCATCCCCGAGGGTGAGAATGAAGGCGCCAAGATGCGCGTGGCCTCTTCGGGACCGCGCAACGAGAATATGCCGACCTTCGAGCCAATCGTCGTTGAAGAAGATGATGACGACGAAGTCCCCGATGAGGATAGCTTCGATGACGAGGAAGGTATCGAAAGTGGTCGCCGCAAACGCCGCGGTCGCCGCCGGGGTCGAGGTCGCGACAAGCGCGAGGATAGCGGCGAAGAATCGACCGACTCAGCTGAAGGCGACAAGACTTCAGGCGAGAATGGCGAAGCGCGATCGACCGAGGATGGCGAAGAAGCACCCAAGAAGCGCCGTCGTCGCGGCGGCCGTCGTCGCCGTGGTCGCAATCGCTCGGAAGAGGCCGCGACTGAGGAAACTGGCGCAGATACGAACGCCGAGACGGGCGCCGATTCCGGTGAGGTGAATGCTGAAAGCGAAGCCCCAGCTGACGACACCCAAGCCGCTGACGCCTCAACCGAGGAAGCTCCGAGCCATGAGGCCGATGGCGATACGCCGGAAGCAGAAGGCGAAGCAGAACCCGCGCCGAAGAAGCGCCCGCGCCGCAGGAAGAAGCCCGCTGCCGAGAGCGACGAAACCGCAGCGGAGGTCTCTGAGGAGCCCGTCGAGGCACCAGAGGCCGCAGAGGCTACTGAAGCCGAGCCGACCAAGCCGAAACGCAGCCGTCGCAAGAAGCCTGCTGCCAACGAGGCTCCGGCAGACGGCGAAGCGGAAGCCGAGGCCAAACCTGCCAAACCCAAGCGCACCCGCCGCAAGAAGGTGGAGGAGGAGGCAACCGAACCGGTCGCCGATGCTGCGGTCGAAGACAAGGCCGTCTCGGAAGGAACGGACGTTGCCGTGGCTGCCGGTACGCCGGCCGAACCGGCCCGTCGGGGATGGTGGAACCGCACCTTCGGGGAGTAGGCGCAGATGGCTCAGCCAGACCCGCCCGCACGCATGCCGCAGGTCCAGCCCGAGGAATTCACCGATGAAACCCGCGACTTTTTCGCGCGGTGGACCGGTGGCTTCCTCGGCGGGGCGGAATCCAACCCCGTTCTGAAGACCTTCGCGCACCACCCCAAGCTCGCGGATGTGTTCTCGCAGTTCAATATCCACCTGTTGCTCGACAACACGCTTCCGGTGAAGCAGCGCCAGATCGCGATCATGCGCACAGCCTGGCTCACCAAGGCGCTCTACATGTGGTCGAGCCACCTCAACACCAGCATGAACTGCGGCTTGTCGCCGGAAATGTTCGACCCGATCAAGGTCGGCGCTGACGATCCCTGGTTCAGCCCCTTCGAACAGACAGTCATGCGCGCCACCGACGAGCTGGTCACCGACCGCAAGATCGGCGAGGCTAGTTGGGACGCCCTGATGCAAGAGTGGGACAACCAGCAGATGCTGGATTTCATGTTCACCGTCGGCTGCTATGCCGCCGTCGCCGGAGTGATGCGTTCGACCGGTGCCGAACGCGATCCGGATTTGCTGGACCTGGCAGAAAAGTACGGTGCGCCTGAGGCTTAGGGCCGCGTACTTCGCTCACAAATCAGTGTTTCTCCGCCCGATGAGCGTGCCCTTGGTCCCCCTGCGATCGTGCACGAATGCGAAATCAGGACGATCGCGCCGCCACGTGCGAGCGACAATGCGCTCGCCAGGCCGATTGGCGTCATCCATCATCACGATTCCACCGGGCGCGATCCTGTCAAACAGGGCCTCTGCCCTTCGACGAATGAATGGATGAACCGTCCAGGGAGGGCCATCGATAACCAACATGTCAATCGTCTCTGGAAGGCGGGACAGACTGTACCAGGGGCCAGGAGTACCCGGCAGACAGCTGGTCAGGGGAGCGTGGATGAATTCCGCGCTCAGACCTTGCAGGGCAAGCCAGTCGGGCATCTGCTCGACAAAGGGGGCATGCTGGTCAAAGCTGGTGAGGTGCCCACCGCCATGTCGTTGCAAGGCGCGCGCAATGACCAGCGAAGTCGCGCCAGAACCAAGCTCGACAACCCGCCTGGGCCGATGCTCCTCGATCGCGTCGACAATGAGATGCAGAAGCGCGCAGTCCGCTTTCCAACTGCCGAGATTGGGCAAGGCATCGCTTGGCAGATCAAGACGTTCCAGCAGCTCGCGCTTGCGCTTGCGGCTTCCACCGCGCAGCGCAATGGCCAGCCACGGCCATTGGATCGCCCCAAAAGCGAAAATGAATGCGCTTTTCTGCCAGGACGGCGCGCTGATTTCGGATAACTCGGCCTGCATAGTCAGCAGACCGGTCGTTTTTTCTGTGGTCACATGCCCTCATATTACGCCAAGACTACGCCAGCAGTGTATGACATGAATATACCTAACAAGCACAAGTTTTTACGAAGCGCCAGGTCAGAAAAGTATGCGAAGGGCCGAGGCTTCTCAGAGCTTTCTTGGGAAATCCCTCTTGTCTGGCTGATGATCAAATAATAGCGTAAATCTATTGTGTTAGCTACGAGTTCGCCGCCGCAACATTCACCGGAATACCCGAAAAGCGCGGCATGAAGTTGATCGGTTCCAGCTTCTCGGTGAGCGAACATAGCTGGCCGACATTGGCGCCGCCGTCTGCTTGGGGATCGCCTGAACCCACCAAGGGCCCGAACATGTGGCTCATCGACACGACGCCCGGGCGCAGGCGGTCTTCGGGCCGGGCCAGCGTTTCGATTTCGCCGAATTCGCTGGCGATCGTCACTTTTGCGCCCTCTTCGATACCATCGCGGGCCATGTCTTCGGGGTTCATATAGGCATAGTTCACCGGATAGAGCCGCCGCGCGCCCTTGGAATCTCGATATGCGCCGTTGATCGCCTGAAGGATGCGCCGGCAGGTCAGGCGGTAGGCAAAACCCTGCTCTCCACCTTCTCCTGCAATCCCGGCCAATTCGCCTGCGACGTCAGGCGGGCATAATTCAAGACGGCCGCCCTCGCCCGGTGCTGCCTGGACGACTTGCGGCTCCATGTCGGGCCGCACGCCGCCAGGATTGGCGAGCAGCTCGTCAAAACTCACCGCGCTATCCTTGGCAAGGAAGCGGCACATCTCCTCAGGATCAGGTTTGTCGGTCAGACTGAGCGGCATGCCATCGGGGATGTCGGCGAAATTGAGGCCATAGTTCCAGAACTTGAATGTCAGCGGCACGCCCATGCGGCCCGAGACCGCCCAGAAGAACTCCCAATCATGAATCGATCCCACCGGCTTTTCGACCACGGGCCGGACATATTGCACGAAGGGTTCGGGCCACTGGGTGTCACCCGGAATGCTGATTTCGTGACGCTCAAACGGCTGGCTTGTGGCGATGACATAGTCCGACAGCTGCCCGGTCGCATTCATCCGGCAATCCAGCGAGACCAGCAAATCGAGATGCTCGAAAGCCGGCCCAGCGAATGCAGGATCGCCCATTCCCATCAGCGGGTCGCCACCAAAGCTGATCAGCGCGCGGATACGATCCGGCGAATCCGCCATGATCTCGCGCGCCATCAGCGCTGTCGGCATCTCGCCGACCAGCATCCCGGTGTCCTCGCTGACGCATTTAGGCTCCTGCTCAAAGCTGCGGGTTGGTGAGACTGCCATTTCGAAAGCCGGGCGAGTCCGAAGTGTGCCGGGATTGCGGACTGTGTCGCCTTCACGCCGGAAACCACCGCGCAGCGCGCCCATCGCCTCGATCATGTGGTCGGCAGTGTTGGAATGGAGCGCGAAACTTGGCCCGGTTCCGCTACCGCACAGCACTCGCTTGCCCTCGCCCAGCCATTTTGCTGCCAGCTCGATCTGCTCGTCCGGAACATCGGCGCGCGCTGCGGCCATGTCGGGAGTGAACGGCGCGACAGCGGCGCGCAATTCGTCGACGCCATTGCAGAAGCGGTCGACGAAATCGGCGTCATAGGTACCGTCGCGCAGCATGATGTGAACGATTGCCGCGAATAGCTCGGCGTCGTGTCCCGGCAGCGGCTGGATCAGAAGATCGGCATAGCGTGCTGTCTCGGTGCGGCGCGGATCGACGATGATGACCTTTGCGCCGCGCTCCCTGGCGTCTTCAAAGGCGCGCGCAGGAGCGCCAGCTTCAGCGACGGCAAAGGGTGCGCCCTGGTGGCTAACCAGCGGATTGCCACCTGCAAGCATGATCACATCGGCATCGCGGATTGAAGGCTTGCCGCTCGCCATCAGCCCCATCCGGGCCATCGTCACCCAATGGGACGACTGGTCGATAGTCATCGAGGAGAAGAAATTGGGTGTGCCCAGAGCGGCCACCCAGGCCCTCTCCATCAGTCCACCCAGCACGCTGCGATAGGCGCCGGTGCCATGATAGACTGCAATCGAGCGAGGTCCGTGTTCGGCCAGGATTTCTACCAGTTTCGCGCCGATCGCATCAAGCGCATCATCGGTCTCGATTGCGGTGAATGAACCGTCCGGCTGGCGCTTCAAACTGTGCATCAGCCGGTCTTCCGCGCCATTGCAGAAATCGACCGCAGCCAACCCCTTGGGGCACATATAACCGCCGGTGGGCGCGATGGAATCGTCCGCACGGGCGCGGACCATGCGGCCATCCTCGACATCGATCTCCATCGCGCATAGAGCGCCGCAATTGCGACAGAACGTCTTGACTGTTTCGATCATGCCGCGAGATTAGCGCGGCGGAGCGCACAGGGGAAGCGCTTCGCACTTGGGGGGAAGGATCAGAATGGCGGAAAGCAATGAGGCCGCGGACAAGGACCGCTTGCCCGCCGGCCGGCTAACCGCGCAATCGCTGATGACCGTTCCGATCGCTGGCGCGCAACTGCCGCTCGGAACCTATCTGCCCGCGATCTACGCGCAGCATTTCGGCATGTCGCTATATGCGCTGGGCGCTATTTTTCTGGGTGAGCGCATCTGGGGGACCCTGACCGACCCGCTGGTCGGCTGGCTGTGCGATCGCACCAAGAGCCGCTTTGGCCGCCGCAAGGTGTGGATTGCCGCTGGCGTGGCACTGTTCGCGATTTCCTATTTCGTGCTGTTTTTCCCCTTCGCCTGGATGTCACCGCTGGTGCTGACAGTGGCGCTGATCGTACTGTTCCTCGCCTGGTCGATGATCGTGATTCCCTATTACGCCTGGTCGGGCGAGCTATCGGGCAATTATCACGAGCGCACCCGGGTCACGACCTACCAGACCGTAACCGGCGCAGTATCGCTGGTGGTGATCCTGCTGGTTCCCGCGCTCGTCGACTATTTCAGGCCTGATAGCCAGCTGCTCAAATTAAACGCGATGGGCGCGGTTGTGCTGATCCCGCTGCTGCCGATCACGATACTGACGCTCCGGTCGTTCCCCGACAAATCCGTCGCTCCTGTACGGAACGCAAAGGTCGAAAAGCTACATTGGCGCGAGACCTTGCGCGCCGTGATGGCCGAAAAGACCACTTTCAAAGTCATGCTGGCCGATTTCGCCATCGTCTTCGCACAAGGGACGCGCGGCGGATTATTCATCTTCTATGTCGGCTTCGTGCTCGGCAGGCCCAATCTGGCAGCTACACTGTTCCTGTTCCAGTTCCTGTTCGGTATCCTTGCCGCGCCGATCTGGCAGGCGATCGCCAAGCGGATCGGCAAGCACAAGGCGGTAATTGCGACCGAGCTGATCCAGGCCGCGATCAACCTCCCGCTGATCTTCCTTGGCGCAAATGACATCGCGTTGTTCATGGCGCTGGCGGTGGTGCAGGGGCTGACCCAAGGATCAGGCAATCTGATCTTGCGCGCGATGCTGGCCGATGTCGCCGACGAATATCGGCTGCGCACCGGGCTGGACCGAACGGCGATGCTGTTTTCAGCATTCAGCGTGTCGGGCAAGGCCGGCTCGGCAATTCCGCTGGGTGTCGCCTTGCCGCTGATCGCGTGGTTCGGTTTCGATCCCTCGGCTGCGACCAACCCATCGACCGGGCTGATGGCGCTGGCACTGACCTTCGGGCTGGCCCCTTGCCTCACCCATCTGGCCGCGGCCTGGCTGATCCGTGGCTTTGATATCGACGAAGCGAAACAGGTGGAAGTCAGGCGGCAGCTGGAAGAGCTGGACGCGAAGGCGGCGGAAGCTGGATGAACGAGCCCCCTACCCCTTCGTCATGAATTGCGTGCGGATTTCCTCCGGGATGTCGAGCTGATCCACTCCGACTTCCAGCGCGCGCTGCACGGCGGGCCTTTCGGCGATCCGCTCGCGCCAGGCCGCAATATTAGGAAATTCGTCAAGCCCGCCGCCATTCTGGGGGTATTTGTCGATCCAGGTCCAGCAGCACATATCGGCGATGGAATAATCGCCCGCAAGATAGTCTCGCCCCTCCAGCCCGCGTTCGAGCACGCCGAACAGGCGATTGGTCTCCTTGTGAAAACGCCCCAGAGCGTATTCGACCGCAACTTCAGGCGTTTCAGGCTTGGCACCGACGCGCTGGAACCAGTTCACATTGCCCGAGACTGGCCCGAGCCCCGCCATCTGCCAGAACAGCCAGCTATCGATTCGAGCGCGCGTCTGCTCGTCCTGCGGATAATAGAGCCCGGTCTTGCGGCCGAGATATTGCAGAATTGCGGCGGATTCGAACACCGTAACGGGTCCGCCTTCCGCATCGGGATCGACCATGGCCGGAATGCGGCCATTGGGATTGATCGCGAGAAAATCGGGCTTGAGCTGGTCGTTTCTCATGATGTCGACCATGACCATGTCATAGGGGATGCCGGTCTCCTCGAGGAAGATCGTCACCTTGTGGCCGTTGAGCGTGGGGAAATAATAGAGTTGCAGGCTCATTTCTTCTCACCGATTTCCTTGAATTGGATCTGCATGTGGGTGCGCGCTTCGAAGCCCGCATCGGGGAAGGTCGAAACGTCCCACGGATCGCGCCCGCCGATATCGTAGAACACCGCCGGTTCAGTGCCGCGATTCTGCAAGTGGTGGGCATTGGGGACACCGGCCTTGAAGCCGACGCTGTCGCCCGGGCCGAGCAATTCCTCGCCATCGTCGGTGACCAGCACCAGCTCGCCCGAGATGACGACGACAAGCTCGTCATTATTTCGGTGCCAGTGGCGATTGGTCGACCATGAGCCGGGCGGAATCTCGACCATATTGACGCCGAACTGGGTGAGCTTCCATTGCCGGGTCAGCGACCACGACTTGCGGCCTTCCAGCATCTTGTCATGCGGCGGCGGATAGACGCTTTTGGCGACGACTGCCTTGTCTTCACTGATATCGGCCTTGTGCATTTTTATACTCCTGCTGCCATGCCGCCAGTTACGCGCAAGGTCTCGCCGGTGACGAACTCCGCGCGCGAGCTGGTCAGATACATCATCGCATCGACGATATGTTTCTCCGCGCCATCGCCATCGATGAACTGCATCGACTTGACCTGCGCCAATGTCTGGGCTGGCAGCTCCGCCTTGATCGTATCGGTCAGCATCAGGCCGGGTGAGATCGCGTTGACGCGAATGCCGTCGGTCCCGAGCTCACGCGCGAAAGTGATGGTCAGCCCGGCGACGGCGAGCTTGGAAGTGCCATAGGCGGTGCCGCCCATGTGCCCGGCTGACGACGAGATATTGATGATGCTCGCGCCTTCCCTGCCCGTCATATGCGGGTGAGCCGCCAGCGTGCAGGTGACCGTGCCGTTAATGTTGACGTCAAACAGCCGCTTGGTCTTGGCGAGGCCCATCTGGGTGATCGGGCGGCTGTATTCTTCGGAGTGAAGCCCTGCATTGTTGATCAGCAGATCGATGCCGCCGCGATGCTTCGCAGCCTCAGCCATCACCGCAACCATACCCGCCTCGTCAGTAACATCGCCCTGGATGCCTATTGCCGCGCCGTTCTTCGCGACGATCTCTGCTGCTGCCGCTTCGGCTGCTGCGCCGTCAATATCGACCAGCACCGCCAGCGCGCCTTCGGCCGCCAGCGCCGTACCGAACGCCTTGCCGAAGCCGCGCCCGCCGCCGGTGATGACCGCCGTCCTGCCTTCCCATTCCGACATGATATTCCCTTCGCCCTTGCCAATTGCGGATAGCCAAGCATCATCGCGCGGATGGAGCAAGGGAGAGTTCGCATGACCGAGGACGAACGCTGCGCGCATGAGGCCATCCGCAGGACCATCAACGCCTATAATATCGCCGGAGACAGCCGAAACGCCGCGCTTTACACGCCGCTATGGGCCGAAGAAGCCGTGCTGGAATTCGCCGGGTTCCCACCGGTTCCAAGCTTTCGCTGCGACGGAGGCAAGGAAATCGCGGCTCGCACAAAGGCGTGGAGCGCCGAGCCCGGCAAGGATCCCTCCTTCACCAAGACGAAATTCATCCGTCACAATCTGACAACCAGCCTGATCACCCTGACCGGGCCGGATCGAGCGACAGCGCGAACCTATTTCATCGTCATGACCGAAATCGGCCAGGACCACTGCGGAACCTATGACGACGAATTGGTGTGCCGGGACGGAATCTGGCTGTTCGCGCGCCGTCAGATCGCACTGGATTGGCGCTCACCCGAGAGCCTGTTTCCGCCTTTGTGAAATCTACACAACATTCGTCTTTCCCGCGAAGGCGGGAACCCAGATTGCAACGTTCGGACCCTGGATTCCCGCCTTCGCGGGAAAGACGAGGGGTTATGGTGGCGCGAAACCTTACGCTAAACCGCCGTCTCAGCCGCCGCGCCTTTGGGGATCGTCATTGCGCCAGTCGCTTCCTGAAACACTATCACCACGGTGCAGCCTTCCGGTCCGATCTTGATCGGGCCGTAACCCGTGCCGCCCTTGGCAAAGCGGATGTCGCCGGGGCCGAATGACGTCTTGCCGACAGTCTGCTCACCCTCGATGACATATTCGAAATAATTCGCGGCATGGGTATGTGGCTCAACCACCTCACCTGGCTGGAATTTGGAAAGCACGATCAGAGGCGACTCGGTGTCGTCCTCGTCCATCATGTAGGATGCATAATCGATCCCGTCTGACGTTCCCTTCTTCCACTCGATATCCTTGGCGAAAATATCGCGATGTCCTCTTGCGCTCATGACATTCTCCTCTCGCTGGTGGCAGTGTCACACTGGGAGTGCCATGCTGGCAAGAGGGAAAGCGCAGCAAGCGTCATTGTGCCTATGTCGTGTTGCCCTGCGCCTTTTCCTGGATATCGTCATAATAGCGTTGGGCCTCGTCCTTCATGATCTGGCCACTGTCTCCGCCCTGAAACACCAGTGCTCCCGATGAGAATGTAGTGCCATAGGTGACCTTCAAAGCAATGGTCTGCCCGAGGCCAGAGAACAGCTCCCGTTCCGTCAGCTCAGTCAAAGGATGGATAAAGGTGCTCCACACCATGCCGTTCGCGATGGCATAACGGGCGTCGAGCGCGCTATCGAAATTGGCTTGCATCAGCCGAACCAAACCTGCCTTTTCCAGTGAGTCAGCTTTCCTCACGGGCGAGAGGATGCGCATGCGCCCCGCCTTCTCGTCAGTGATGACGATCACCTGCAACTCCTCATAAGTCAGCTGCCAACTGCCCGGATCGCCCTTCACGTCTGGATCAATACGCTTCAGCAGTTCGGCGAGCTTGGCGTTGTCCATCGCATCGGGGTCTTGCGCTTTACCCTCGCCCGGCGCCTCGCTCCCACCGGGCTGCTCTGAGTCCTGCGCGGCGGATGGGCAAGCCAGCGCAAACGCCGCAACGCCGGTCAGGATCAGGATTGGCCGCATCTTATGAATTCCCCTAGGTCAAAAACCACGGCAGACTAACACCAGCTTTGCGGAAGGGACAGGAACCATGACGGGCACCCATGCGATAGATGGAATGCAAGCCAATATCGACCTGATGAACGCCTATGCCCACGCGCTCGATACGCGCGATTGGACGCTGTTCGCCTCGCTGTTCACCGAAGATACCGAATTCGCCGCGCGGCAATATGAGGAGAACTCGGTGCCAGGGCCGGACTTCATGAAGGTCAAGGGCTGCGCCAAGCTGACCGCCACGCTGCAAGCGACCTGGGACGGGCTGTCAGCAACCCATCACATGCTGTCCAACTACGTCGTCAAGCTGGCCGAGGACGGGGCTTCGGCGCAGGCTTCGTGCTACATGCGCGCGCATCACGTCGGCAATCGCGAGCGCTCGCATCTGTTCGAGGAATCGCTGGGCCGGTTCGATCTAAAAACCGTATTGCAAGACGGCAGCTGGAAGGTCGCGCGGATGGAAGAGAATATCTTCGTCATGCTGGGGACGGCGGACGCCTTTGCCAACCCGATTGGGTGATCGGGCCTAATCCAACTCCGCCGTTGCCGCCCGCGCTGCTGCATATTCCTCTGCCGTGCGCCTGACTATCTCCGCCACTGGCAGCACCTCATCGATCCCGGACACCGAGTGGCCGGCTGAGAATATCTCGGTCCAGCGCGAAGGGCCGTCGCTGGCGCTCTTGGCACCATAGAGCTTGCTCGCCTCGGTCGCCGTGACCTGTTCGTCGAGCCTTGCAGGGTCGAGCCCCGCAGCGCGAATCGAGGGGAGAAGCATATTGGTTTGCAGGCCGGTGAAGGCCTTGGTGGTGACGATATCATCTAAGTTCGATGCGGTGATCATCTTGCGATATTCGTCAGAAGCGAGGCTTTCAGGCGAGGCCAGAAAGCGCGTACCCATATAGCCGAGATCGAAGCCCAGAGCTCGCGCTGCCCACAGGCTGTGCCCGTCGGATATGCCGCCTGCACAGACCATCGGCCCATCAAAAAAGCGGCGCACGCCTCGGGCAAAAGCAAAGGGGTTGGCCCAGCCGGTCTGCCCCCCTGCCCCAGCGGTGAGCAGGACCAGACCATCCGCCCCGGCAGCGAGTGCCTTTTCGGCATGGGCAATGCTGCCGACGTCGGCGAAAACCTTCGCGCCCGCCTCATGCAATGGCGCGATCACCGGAGCGGGCGAGCCAACGCTGGTGATGACCATTTCAACCCGGTGGCGCATCAGCACCTCCAGGTCTTCCTCAAGCCGCGCCTGCTTGATGATGAGATTGGCGCAAACCGGTGCGGGTTTGCTGCCGGACAGGTCTTCACGCATCTGGGTCAACCACTCATCGAGTTCAGCGCCCCTACGGCAGGTCGAGGTGGCAAATGCACCGATCGCCCCCGCCTTGCACGCGGCGATCACCAGTTCCGGGCCAGACAGGCGGAACATCGGTGCGGCAATCAGCGGGACGGTCAGCCGAGAGGCGATATCGCTGCCGAGTCTCGTTTCGAGGCTTGCCATGCTGTCTCCCAAGCCATGCACATATCGGTCCCGCTACTGTGCCAAGGGCTGGGCTGGGTCAACCATGGCTGCAAACGGGATTTGCATGGGGGCGCAAACCTGCAATCATGCCGAGGCATTCGGGGAGAGAACCATGCGACTAGCCGTCCGCCACCTGATCCTGCTGCTGGCCCTGACAATGCCTGGCCTCGCCAGCGCCGATCCGGCCAAGCCGCAGCTGCGATTCGAGATTCAGTCGCGCGAAGTGGCCTTCGACGGAGAGAGCTTCAGTGCGCATGGGCAATATGAGAAGATCACCGCCATCGCGCATATGCGGATCGATCCCAAGGCCCCGGACAATCTCAAGATCGTCGATCTGGCGCTGGCCCCACGCTCGGCGGACGGGATGGTGGAATATGACACCGATGTCGTCATCATCCGGCCTGTCGACACGGCAAGAGCGCGGCAGGTGATGCTGTATGAGGTCGTCAATCGCGGCATGCGGCTGCTGGCGATGATGACCGGGGCGGGCTACGACGCCGATGCCGCCGGTGACGGGCTGATCATGCGTCAGGGCTATACCGTCGTCGCCAGCGGCTGGCAGAGCGACGTCAAGCCAGCGCTGATCGATTCGCGCTTTCCCGTTGCCACCCGGGGCGGCAGGCCAATCACCGGGCGAGTTTCGGCAGAACGAATTTTTGAGGACCTTACCGGCAACCAGATCGCCCTGCCCTATGCCGCCGCCTCGCTCGACCAGTCCACCGCCACGCTGACAGTGCGCGCAACCGGCAGGGATGATCCTGCCACCCTGCCTGTCTCCGATTGGTCTTTCGACAATGAGCGGGGCATCACCCTGACGCGGCCCGAGGGTTATGATGCGGGCGCGATCTATCGCTTTACCTATGTGGCTCGCGATCCGGTGGTCACCGGCCTTGGCTTTGCCGCGACGCGTGACCTGATCACCTGGCTGCGCCATGCCAGCGCCGAGGACGGCAATCCCCTCGCCGACATCGCCGGTGCACCCTGTGAAAAAGACCCGAATGGCAAATGCGTCGCTACCAGCGGCGGGGCCTATTCCAGTGCAGTGGCGTTCGGCGGATCGCAATCGGGCCGATACTTGCGCGATTTCCTGTGGCAGGGCTTCAACCGCGATCTGGCAGGCCGCAAGGTCTTTGACGGGATCATTCCCTTCATCCCCGGCGCGCGCCAGACCTTCACCAATTTCCGCTTTGGCGAACCGGGCCGCTTCTCACGCCAGCACGAGGATCATGACGTGCCGGGTTTCGGCTTTCCCTATGCCTATGCAACCCTGACCGATCCGGTGACCGGCAGGCGCGACGGGATCATGCAGTCCTGCCGACAGGACGGGACCTGCCCCAAGCTGTTCCACATCGATACCGGCGGCGAATTCTGGCAGGCGGCATCGTCACTGGTCGGAACCGGCGGCACTGCCGGCGATGTCGCCTTTCCGGAAGATGTGCGCGCTTTTATGATCGCCGGCGGCGCACATGCGACGGGGATGACTATGCCCGCCTGCAAATTCCCAGCCAATGCGCTCAACTATTCGCCAGTGGTGCGCGCGCTCGTCTTATCCATGGTCGATTGGACCACGGGCCATTCCGCGCCACCGGACAGCCGCTGGCCGCGCCTTGACAAGGGTGAGCTGGCGACGGTCGAGGAGCTCGAGTTCCCGAACATTGCCTCGCGCGGCCTGTACAAGCCCAAGGCACTCAACCAACCCATAGCGCCGATTGGCCGACCCGACTGGCCGATCCATGTGCCGGTGGTTGATGCCGATGGCAATGACCTGCCTGGCATCCGCATGCCCGAGCTGTCCGCCCCGGGGGGCACCTACCTCAGCTGGAGCCTGCGCAAACCCGGCTTTGCCGAGGACGAGCTGTGCCTGATTTTCGGGTCTTACCTGCCGCTGGCCGACAACGCCGAGACCCGCGGCGACGATCCGCGCCCTTCCTTTGCTGAACGCTATCCGGACCCGAAGGCCCGGGCCGAGCGCTATATCGCGGCGACAAATGCGCTGAACCAGCAAGGTTTCCTGCTCGACGAGGACGCTGCAAAGCTGCGCAAGAAGGTCGGCGGGGAATAGGCGTTGATGGAATCCTGGTTTCCTGTTCAAGCCACTAGAATTACTATTAATGCGAGGTAAATTGCCTCGGACTACAGCTTGGGTTCGAATTTCAACGAACCCTCAAATTGAGAGCCCTTGGGAGAGACCCCAGGCTTCTCAGATGAAAGGAATCACATGATCGCCAATAGACGCCGGATTGGTAAGAGCCTTGCCGTAGCGCTCTTGTTTTCCACCTCGCTGACCACCGCAACCGCAGCCCAAGCGCGATCCGTCTATACGCCGGAAATGCACAACCAGCAGCTGTTCCAGGCCTACGCCAATTCAAAATTCACCTATTGCGATGCCAAGATGATCGCGGCGCTGTGGGGCCAAGACATCTATCAGGGCAAACTTCGGATTGGCAACAAGATCGGTGGCGCTGAAAATGTCATTGAGAACGAACTCAATCAAAGTCGCCAGCGCGGCAATAGCTGCCAATTCAATGAAACCGAATTCACCTATCAGGACGCGCAGAATCTATCGGCTGCCTGGGGTGGGCAGCTCTCGATCGAAGCCGCAAAACTCAAGATCGCCGCCTTCGTCACCGCCGGGCAGTCTGCAGCAATACGCCAACAGATGAATCAAGGCGGCGGCAATCGCGCGAATTCTGACGATGCGCATCAGCAATATCTGTTCAACGCTTATGCCAATTCGAAATTCACCTATTGCGACGCCAAGATGATCGGTGCGCTTTGGGGTCAGGACGTCACCGAGGGAAAACTTCGGATCGGCCAGAAAATCGGTGGTGGTGAATATATCATCGAGGATGAGCTCAACGATAGCCGCCAGCGCGGCAATAGCTGCAGGTTCGATGAGACCGGGTTCACCTATCAGGATGCGCAGAGGCTTTCGGCTGCCTGGGGCAATCAGCTCTCGATCGAAAGCGCCAAGGTGAAGATCGCTGCGTTCGTCACCGCCGGGCGGACTGCGGAGATACGCGCGCAATACAATTAAGGCGACGCGCGCGCCGATATCTGCTTCCTGATCAATTGACCCTGCAAGCACAAGGCTTGCGGCCGAACCGTTTTGCCTCAATGGCTCACCGGCCATGCAGCATGACTACCCGCCCCGCCTCCAGCGCAACCTGATCACCCTGTTCTCGCTGATGGGCACCTTCATGGTGCAGCTCGACACGACCATTGCCAATGTCGCGATGCCGCAGATGCAGGCCAGCACTTCGGCCTCATATGAGCAGATCACCTGGGTGCTGACGTCCTACATCATCATGGCCGCGATCTTCATGCCGCTGTCCGGCTGGCTGGCGGGAAAGATCGGCCGCAAACGCCTCGTGCTGATATCGATGACCGGCTTCACCATTGCCTCGGTGCTGTGCGGCATGGCCACGACCTTCGAGCAGCTGGTCGCCTTCCGCATGCTGCAAGGCGCCTTCGGCGCGCCGCTGGTGCCGATGAGCCAAGCCATCGTGCTCGATATCAATCCGCCCGAGAACCACGGCAAGGCCATGGGCCTGTGGGGCGTGGGCGTGGTGTTCGGGCCGATTATCGGGCCAATCCTGGGCGGGCTGATCACCGACAATCTGACCTGGCGCTGGGTGTTCCTGATCAATGTGCCCGTCGGCATTATCGCGGTGCTTGGCCTGGCGCTGACCATGAAGGAAACCCGCGACGAGGATGCACCCAAATTCGACTTGCTCGGCTTTGGCTCGCTGGCGGTCGCGATTGGCTGCCTGCAGCTGATGCTCGATCGCGGGCAGACGCTGGACTGGTTCGATTCCACCGAAATCTGGATCGAGGCGACGCTGGCGATCACCGGCTTCTACATCTTCATCGTCCATACCCTGACGGCAAAGCGCCCTTTCGTCAGCCCGGCCCTGTTTCGCGATGTGAATTTCGTCACCGGACTGTTGTTCGGCGTCGCGGTTGCCGGTGTGCTCTATGGCGTCATGGCGCTGCAGGCCCCGCTGCTCGCCAATCTCATGGGCTACCCGATTCTCACCGTCGGGCTGGTGATGGCGCCGCGCGGCATTGGCACGCTGATCGCCATGCCGATTGCGGGCTATCTGATGGATCGCTTCGATGCGCGCTGGCTGATCCTGACCGGCATGGCTTTATGTGCCTGGTCGCTGATGATGTTCGCAGGCAGCAGCCTGCAGATGGATCCCTGGCTGATGATCGTGGCCGGAACGATTCAGGGTATCGGCATAGCTCTGCTATTCGTCGCTATCACCACCGCGATGTTCGTCACCATTGAACCGCGCCTGCGCAATGAAGCGACGGCGATGAATTCGCTTTTCAGGAATCTGGGCGGTGCGATGTGGATCGCGATCCTGCAGGCAACGACGATACGCGGTGAGTCAACGGTCCGTTCGCGACTGGCCGAAAACGTCCGACCCGACAATCCGATGGTGAGCGCGGGCATGCCCGATTTCGATTTTTCCCTGCCCGAGGCGATCGCCGGAATGGATGGCGAAATTGCGAGGCAGGCTTTGATGGTAGCCTATACCAATTCGTTCGACCTGCTGTTCATCATGTGTATCTTGATGATCCCGCTAGCGTTTTTCTTCCGGACAAAGCGCGCGCGAAGCTAAGGACAAGAACGAGGACAGCCCAGACGAGGAGCACACAATGGAATTCGGAATATTCGTCCAGGCCACTCTGCTGGAAGGCAGGGCGCATGATCCGGCCGAGGAGCAGGCCCAATATCAATATGAGCTCGCGCTGATCCGCGAGGCGGATAAATATGGCATCAAATACGCTTGGGCGTCCGAACATCACGGGCTTCAAGAATATTCGCATATGTCGGCCAGCGAGTGCTTCATTCCCTTCGCTCTCGCCCAGACCAGCAACATCCATGTCGGCGCGGGCATCTGGCCGCTCAACCCGGTGACCAACCACCCAATCCGCCTCGCCGAGCGTGCAGCAATGTGCGACCAGCTATCACAAGGCCGCTTCGAATTCGGCACCGGACGCGGCGCGGGCAGCCACGAAATCGGCATCTTCGGCCTCGACCACGATACCACCCGAGCGAATTGGGCCGAGGTGATCTGGGAGTTCAAGAAGATCTGGTCGAGAGATGAATATTCCCACGACGGCGCAGCATTCTCCGTGCCGCCCTGCAATATCTATCCCAAGCCCTATGGCGGTTCCGGCACCAATCCGCCGATGTGGCTGGCGGTCGGCAGCCCTCCATCCTTCAAGAAAGCCGGCGAGCACGGCCTCGGCGCGCTGGGTTTCGGCTTTGCCTTCGCCGACACGTCTGACCTTGCCCGCCACGTCGATCTCTACAAACAGGCGATCGAGACATGCGAGCCGGTCGGCCACTACGCCAATGACAATTTCATGGTCGCGCAAGGGGTGGTCTGTCTCGACGATCCCAAGGATGCCCGCCAGGCCTTCGTCGATCATTCATCGCCGCGCCTTCAAGCACTGATGCACCGCTATCACGACAGCTTCCCGCGCCCCGATAATTTCCCGCAGTGGCCGGAGATTCCTCCCGCTCTAACCATGGAGCAGGCCGAAATGGCGATCGAACATGCCGGTCTTGCCGTCGGCAGCCCAGACGAGGTGATCGCCGCGTTGAAGGCGTTCGAGGCCGCCGGTGTCGACCAGATCGCCTTCGCCCTCCCCATCACCGCCCCGCTCGACGTGGCGCTGGAGATCATCCGGGTGTTTGGCGAGAAAGTCCTGCCGCATTTCGACACAGATCCGATCCACCGCACCACACGGCACCGCTATGGCGCGGATGCGGAGCGGATGGTGGCGGGGCGAGGAAAGCTGTTGCAAGCTGACCAAGGCGGTTAGATTCTCAGACTACAGTTCGATACTTCCCATGGCGACTCTTTCGCCTGCTCCATTGCATGATGCCGACCATGTGCACATCGTGCGCCCCCCTACAGACGAGCAGGGGCTGTCGCGCACATTTGGCGAGGTGCACCGGCGCTACACCGGCTATGTCAACGCCCTGTGGCGCTGACCAGCTTCCCGCAGGGGTTTCCTACATGATCGAGATTTGCAAGGTTCTGGAAATGCACTTTGCCGCCACCACAACGCATTGGGAATACAAAGAAAAACCTTCGCAGCAACACACGAACCATACACACTCTTCATAGCGCATATGGGTGAAGTTCGAGAAGATGAAATTGGCTGAAAACCGGGCTTCAGGACCAACATGCAGCGATGGCGTGTGAAGTTTGCAACCCTTACAATCTTCACCAAACCCGCGGCCAGGCAAGGCCTCGCACTTGCCCTGCGGCGGCGAATCGCTAGAGAGATCACAGGGATCGGGTTTGCAGCGCAACCCGCATGAAGCAGGATAAAACATGGCAACATTCACTCTTCCCGCGAACAGCAAGATCAACAAGAAGGGCAAGCAGTTCAAGGCCGAAGGCGCGGCACGGGTGAAGAAATTCACCGTCTATCGCTACGATCCCGACAGCGGTGAGAAACCGCGCTATGACACCTTTGAAATCGATCTCGATAATTGCGGACCGATGGTGCTCGACGCGCTGATCAAGATGAAGAGCGAGGCGGATCCGTCGCTGACCTTCCGCCGATCCTGCCGCGAAGGCATCTGCGGTTCCTGTTCGATGAATATCAACGGCACGAACGGGCTCGCCTGCACCACCGCGATTGAGGATCTGAAGGGCAATATCCGCATCACCCCGCTGCCGCATATGGAAGTGATCAAGGACCTGGTGCCGGACTTTACCCATTTCTATGCGCAATATGCTTCGATCCGGCCTTGGCTGCAGACCGTTTCAACCACGCCTTCGGGCAAGGAAAGGCTGCAATCGCCGGAACAGCGCGAGAAGCTTGATGGTCTGTATGAGTGCATCCTTTGCGCTTGCTGCTCGACTTCATGCCCGAGCTATTGGTGGAATTCGGACAAGTTTCTCGGCCCCGCGATCTTGCTTCAGGCCTATCGCTGGCTCGCCGACAGCCGCGACGAAATGACCGGCGAGCGGCTGGATGAGCTGGAAGACCCCTTCCGGCTCTATCGCTGCCATACGATCATGAATTGCGCCAATGTCTGTCCCAAGGGGCTCTCACCGGCCCGTGCGATCGCCGAAATCAAGATCATGCAGGCGGAGCGCCATGTTTAAGGGACGCGGCTTCTGAGCGACAGCTACGAACCTGTGGGCTTCACCATGGAGCCCGCCCCGGACAATCCGGGCTGGCACCTGTGGGAGCTCAAGGATCCCACCCGCTATAACGCCGTGGTGATCGGCCCGCTGCTGGTCCGCGCCGAGAGTGAAGATACCGCACGCGTCCGCATGGAGGTCCAGAAACACCACACCAATGGTGGCAACGGTATCCATGGCGGCACCACGCTGGGGCTGGCCGACGTCTCGATGTTTGCAGCGCTGCACATCCTGCGCGGGACCGACGCCTCACGGGCCGTCACGATCGATACTTCCGCCCAGTTCATTGGCGCTGGCGATGCCTCCCGACCGCTGGATTCGCTGGTCGACGTGCTGCGCGAAACGCGCCGGCTCGCCTTTGTCAGGGGGCTGATCGTCCAGGAAGACGACCTCGTCGCATCCTTCACCGGGACGGTCCGCAGATATACCGGGGAATCATGACCGGCGTTCTCGAACAATACCGGTCGCTGGTAGAAGCCGGCGAGCTAAAGCCAGATCCCGAACAGTTGGCCGCAGCCGAGCGACTGGAACTGCTACAACGAGAGCTCAAAAGCGCGTCACCGACACCCAGCCTGCTGGGCAAGCTGCTCGGCAAAAAGCGGGAAACGCCGCGAGGGGTCTACTTCTGGGGCGGTGTCGGTCGCGGCAAGTCGATGCTGATGGACCTGTTCCACGAGACACTGGGAATCGAGGCCAAGCGGCGTGTTCATTTCCACGCATTCATGCTCGAAGTTCATGCCTTGCTGCGCGAGGAGCGCAAGAAGGAGGCTGGCGATCCCGTCCCCCCGGTTGCAGCCGCACTGGCCCGCGATGTCCGCTGCCTCGCATTTGACGAGATGGTGGTAAACAATTCCGCCGACGCGATGATCATGAGCCGGCTGTTTACCAATCTCATCCTCGACGAAGCAGTAGCAATCGTCACAACCTCAAACCGCGAACCTACCGAGCTTTACAAGGACGGCCTCAACCGCGAGCATTTCCTGCCCTTCATTGCCCTGATCGAGCGCGAACTGGACGTGCTGACGCTGAATGGGCCTGTCGACTACCGACTTGAGCGCCTGGCCGGTATGGCGACCTGGCATACACCGCTCGGCGATGAGGCGACAGCGCAAGTCCGCGAGGCGTTTTTCCGGCTGACTGATTACCCACCGGAAGACAGCGAACATGTCCCTTCAGCCACACTCGACGTTGGTGGCGGACGCATGCTTGGCATCCCGAAGTCGCTGAAAGGGGTAGCCGTGTTCAGCTTCAAGCGCCTATGTGGCGAGGCAAGAGGCGCGCCGGATTACCTTGCAGTCGCTCGCGCCTATCACACTGTTATTATCGTGGGGATTCCGGTCATGGGACCGGACAAGCGCAATGAGGCCGCGCGCTTCGTCACGCTGATCGACGCGCTTTACGAGAACAAGGTGAAGCTCCTGGTCACCGCAGATGCGCAACCCGAGTCGCTTTATGAGGAGGGCAGCGGCCGCTTCGAATTCGAACGCACTGTAAGCAGGCTAAAGGAAATGCAAAGTGCTGAATATATGGCGTTAGGCCACGGCGAAAGCTGATAGGCAAGGGCCGTACGCACCCAACGCCTTCCCAGACCAAACGAACTTGGCCCGCAAAGTAATATACCTTGCGGGCTAAGATCAAAACTGACAGTTCGGCTCGGCACCACACCAAAATATGGCACCTTAACCGTAAATCACAAACCATCATCCGCCTGCTTTTGGCAGAGCAGTGACAGCTATTTCAGCAATTTATCAGCAGCTTAGTGGCTGCCAAACCACCACTGTAGGCCTTGCCAAATACCAAACTTTGTTGTTCCCCAAAGTCACCGCATGTCTTCGGCCAACATCGACGGCGTCTTGCCAACTGCCGGCATGTCAGTGATCAGCGGCGTGGTGATGCGACCGTCAGGACGAACCTGCACTTTGGCGCCCAGTTCAGGATTACGCCAGACGAATACAGTCAGCTCGTCTAGAGGGCCGATGATGTATTCCTCGCCGGGGCCTTCCTGGAGCGACACGAAGGACGCAGGAGGTAGTTCGGGGCCGGAGCCGGCTCCGGCGCATCCAGTCAGGGCAAGACTAGCCGTTGCACATCCAGCAAGCAGGCGAGCAGTAGGTCCACGGGGCATGAGCACATCCTCAGCTGCGCCAGGCTGCGCACACCGGGATAGCCACCCGACATACGAAGCTCGGCAATTCGAACCTCAGCTATCGGAAAAAAGGGTGAATATTGCGTTAGTCTTGATCGGCAATATTTAGCCCAATCCCAGATCGGGACGCGGGCCGACCCTCAGCTAACGCAAGGTCATACCAAGATTTCCTTGGCAGGGCCTTGTCCTAGAAAGGCCGCTGGGCTGGCAGAAGCACCATAAGCTCCGGCACAGAAGATCGCGATCAAATCACCAACATCGGCACGAGGGAACCCAGCATTGTCAGCAAGGCGATCAAGCGGCGTGCACAGGCAACCGACAATCGAAGCCTCCTCCTCAACTGGCGCAGCGAAGCGCGTGGCGATTGCCGCGGGATAATTTCGACGCACGACAGTTCCGAAATTCCCCGAGGCTGCTAGCTGGTGGTGCAGCCCGCCATCCGTGACCAGAAAAGTGTGACCATGGCTTTCCTTGCGATCGACCACACGCGCCAGATAAACGCCTGCTTCACCAACAAGATAGCGGCCTAATTCGATGCAGAATTGCGTGTCGGACAGGCTGGGAGGCAAGGATTCGAATTGCAAAGCGAGCCGCTTGCCGATCAGCCCGATTTCGAGCGGTTCGTCGCCAGGAAAATAAGGAATGCCGAAACCGCCACCAAGATTGCAATGTGGAACCGGCACGTCGGCTTCCTCAGCCAGTCGTGCGGCCAATTGCAGCGTCTGCTTCTGAGTCTCGGCAATCGCCTCGGCATCAAGCGCCTGGCTGCCCGCAAAAATATGAAACCCACGCCATTCCGCATCGCTTTCGAGGATATTTCGCGCAAGCGCGGGCACGCGTTCGGCATCGATACCAAACGGCTTCGCACCGCCGCCCATCTTCATTCCCGAACCCTTGAGATCGAAATCAGGATTGACCCGGATCGCAAGGCGCGGCGTCTGGCCACTACGATCTGCGATTGCCATGGCGCGCGAAACTTCAGCCTCGGATTCGACATTGAGAGTGACACCCGCGGACAATGCGGATTCCAATTCCCAGTCCTGCTTGCCGGGCCCAGCAAAACTGATCATCGCGGAATTGACACCAGCCTTGCCCGCCATATCCAGTTCGCCACCCGATGCTATATCGAAGCCATCGACAAGCTGAGACATGAGCTTAAGAATGGGGCTAAAGGAATTGGCTTTTATAGCATAATGTAACGCCAATCGTTGCGGCATCGCCGCGCGCAATTGCCCCACCCGATTCTTGAGAAGCTCGCTCGAATAGACAAATAGCGGCGTTCCACCGACGCGCTCCACTAGATCGGTTACCGGCACGCCGTCGACCGCCAGAACGCCGTCGATGCCAACATAGCCGTCGGGAATCGGACCAAGCGTTTTCATGCCGCCAGCTCCTGCTGAAGCCCGTTCCGGTCGATCTTGCCATTGGGGCTAACAGGCATCGCCTCGCGCCAGTGAATCATTTTGGGCTGCATGAAGTTCGGCAATTCCTGCTTGAGTTTGCGTGGAAGTTCTTCCATCGCGCCAATAATTCCTGGCGCTGCGCGAACAACGAGGTGGATCGCGTGGCCCAACCTGTCGTCGGGAACGCCAAGAGCAACAGCTTCTACGACAAACCCGGTCGCGATCGCGGCTTCCTCCACTTCCTGCGGACTGATACGATTTCCCGCGCTCTTGATCATCGCGTCGCGCCGCCCGACAAAATAAAGTAGTCCGTCGCAATCGCGCCGAACCCGGTCCCCGGACCAGACCGACATGCCGCCATATTCCGAGGCCGCAGGCGCGGGCTTGAAGCGTTCGGCAGTTCGTGTTTCGTCTTGCCAATAACCTTGTGCAACCAGGGGGCCGCAATGGACCAATTCGCCTTCCTGATTGTCTTCGGCAATTTCTCCCGCATCATTTACTACCAGAATCTCCGCGTGAGGAATCGCCAAGCCGATCGACGTCGGCTTACTGTCTACCAGCGAGGGGTCCAGGAAGGTCGAACGGAATGCCTCGGTCAGGCCGTACATCGCGAAAAGCCGCGCATGCGGGAAAATACCGCGTAGCTTGCCTACGAGATCCGGTGTCAGGGCACCACCACTGTTGGTGAGCCGCCGGAGTCGGGCTGCAGTTTCTTGGGGCCAGTCCAGTTCGGTCAGCTGGACCCAGAGCGGCGGAACGGCAGCAAGAGTGGTAATCCCGTGCTCTTCTATCGCCTTCACCACGTCACGCGCCATAAGATAGTCGAGCGGCACCACGCAGCCGCCTGCATGCCATGTCGAATGCAGCTGATTTTGGCCGTAGTCAAAAGACAACGGCAACACCGCCAGTGTCCGGTCGTTTGCAACGAGCCCGAGATAGGTCGCAACACTTTGCGCGCCCAGCCACATATTCGCATGACTCAACATCACACCCTTGGGCCGCCCGGTCGATCCACTGGTGTAGAGAATAGCGGCGAGTTCATCGGTATCAGCGGATGAGGGTGGCAGATCACGACCCGCTACCCCAGCCTGTTCGAGGGCATCTGCCTCGGCGAGGATCAAGCATCCTTCCGGCTTGTCACCCTCCATCAAACTATCCAGCCGCGCTGGCGTGCCAATCAATAGGCGCGCGCCGCTATCAGCAAGGATATGCCGGACCTGAGCATGCTTCAGCAGTGGGTTGATTGGCACATGCACAAGCCCGGCGCGTGCCGTAGCCAGCGGCATCAAGCAGGTCATCTCGCTCTTGGCTGCCCAACTTGCGACTCTCGCGCCGCGCTCGGGAACTATGGCATTTAACCATCCCGCCAGCTGCGAGACACGCGATCTTAAGTCCTTGTAGCTAAGCGTAGAGCTGCGCAAAACGAGCGCAGCGGCATCGTCATCCCCGCGTTCAGCGAGGTGATCGAGCGGGCGGATCGTGATTTCGGTCTGCTTAGGCACGATGGACGGAGTCACTCCGGACGGGGGTAACGATAGTTGGTAATGATCGAATATCACGACGATCTTAACATTGTCCAAGGCGACGAGGTGCTTCGTGGGCTGTTGTGCCCAGCAGAAGCAGCCGCTCCCTTCGACCGCCTTGACTGGTGGCGCACGTTGAGCGAAGAAAGTGATATCCTCCCGCTGATCGCGGTCGCGCGTGAAGGCGAACACTGCGCCGTGCTTGCGCTGCGCCGCGTGCAACGAGGGATCGAAGCCCTGGCCAATTGGTACACCTTCCAGTTCCGCCAGCTTGTGAGCCCCGGAGCTGATGCGCCGCGCCTGCTCGAGGCCCTCGCACGGGACATGATGGGTGAAGCGCATCGTATCACGCTTGCCCCGCTACCGGACGAGAATGGCGAAGCGACCCAGCTCGCCGCCGCTTTCCGCAAGGCGGGATGGCTGGTCTTCCGCGAAAGATGTGACAGCAACCACGTGCTGCATGTCGATGGACGAATCTTTTCAGAATATTTCTCTGCCCGTCCCGGCAGGTTGCGCACAACGCTGAAACGCAAGAAGAACAAGGTCCAAACCGTGATTGAGACCGAATTCTCATCCGAAAGCTGGCAGGCCTACGAGGAGGTCTACGCAAGCAGCTGGAAACCCGAAGAAGGGCTGCCAGCGCTGCTGCGCCGCTTTGCCGAGGAGGAGGGCCGCGCCGGTCGCTTGCGGATGGGTGTGGCGCGAGCGGATGGGGAGCCTGTCGCCGCACAGTTCTGGACGGTGGAAGGCGGCACAGCGTTCATTCACAAGCTCGCCCATACCGAGCAATCGAAGCCAATTTCGCCAGGCACGACCCTGAGCGCTGCCCTGTTCGAACATGTCATCGACAGGGACCAGGTTGAGCTGATCGATTTTGGCACCGGTGACGACGGCTACAAGCGGGACTGGATGGAAGATATCCGGCCCCGATTTCGCCTCGATATGATGCGCCCAGGCTGGCCCGGAAATTGGCCGGCAATCGGCAAGCAAGTCATCAGCCGCCTTGCCCGAAAGCCAAACCATGGCTAGACGCGCCGCTTCAACGATAATGCCCGCCAGCATCGAGGGGGACATGAACGACGACACCGACCTGCTGCTGCGCCGGATTCTGACCGACGTTCTGGGTCTCAAGGAAGGCCAGGCCGATGGCTTTACCGTCGACACCGGCTTGTTCGGCCACTTGCCGGAGCTCGACTCCATGGCCGTCGCCGGCTTGCTGACCGAAATGGAAGACCGGCTCGACATCTTCATCGAGGATGACGAAGTGGATGGCGAGATGCTGGAAAACTACGGCGCGCTACTGAGCTTTGCGGTGAACAAGCGCGAAGAGGCATGACGCCGCTCTCCTGGCCATGCCCGCTGCCCGGCGGCGGCATCGCTGAGGAGTATGCGCTTGCCTTCGATCAAGATCGCGACTCCCGACTATTAATCGTGCCTGCCTTGTTTGACGAGGCCAATCGCATGCGACGCCTCACCGTCGAAGTGATGCGACGGCTTGATGGCGCGGGGATCGACTGCATCCTTCCAGACTTGCCGGGATGCAATGAGAGCCTGCAGCTACTCGAATTCCAGTCCGCCGATGATTGGCGCGATGCGATGGAAGCGGCTGCGCTTCATTTCGGCGCGACCCATGTCCTCGGCTTCCGGGGCGGCTGCATGTTCGCGCCAGTCAACCTGCCCTGCTGGCACTACGCTCCCGTCAAGGGCGCGAATGTCCTGCGCCAGATGGTGCGCGCGCCAATGCTCGCCTCGCGCGAAGCCGGGCACGAGGAAAAACGCGAGGAGTTGATGGCACTGGCAGCAGATCAAGGTATCGAGCTTGCCGGCTATCGGCTAGGCTCCGAATTTATACGAGAATTCGAGAAGCTCGTGCCCGCAAACAGCGAGACCATCCAGCTGATCGATCAGGACATGATCGGTGGTAGCGGCCTATGGCTGCGCGCTGAGCCGGGCGAAAGCAGCGAACAGGCGGATGCACTGGCTGCAGTGCTCGCCATGGGGATCAGATCGTGAGCCGGCGCCATGTCACATTTGACTGCGAGGGCGCGCGACTTGTCGGCTCCATCGACGAAGGCGCAGCCGCGACCGGATTGTTGCTGGTCAGCGGCGGCAATGAGGTACGGTCCGGTGCTTGGAACGGGCAGGCGCAATTCGCGGCGCAGATCGCGGCGGAAGGATTTCCAGTATTCCGCTTTGACCGGCGCGGCACCGGCGACAGCGAAGGCGCGAATGGTGAATTCCAATCCAGCGCTCCCGATATCAACGCCGCATACGAAACATTTCGCGTCTATTGCCCGCATATCGAGCGGATTGTCGGATTCGGCAATTGCGACGCTGCCAGCGCGCTGATGCTCGCAGAGGGCGCTGGCCTCGACGTGCTCGTGCTGTCCAACCCCTGGACTTTCGAGGACACGGACGAACCGCCTCCGCCCGAGGCGGTTCGGGCACATTATCGGCAGCGTCTCGCCGATGGCGCGGCAATCAAACGCCTGCTGACCGGGAAAGTTTCGCTGCGCAAGCTGCTGGGGAGCCTTTTTGGAGCGATGCGCCCCGCCACTCCCCCAAGCACGCTGGCGCAGGATATGGCGTCGGCCATTGCAGGATTTTCCGGTCCGATCCTGTTCCCGATCGCCGAGCGCGACCGGACAGGACAGGCATTCCTGTCAGCGTGGCCCAAAGACGATCCGCGTATTCGCGTCTGCGGCGATGCTACTCACAGCTATGTCGAATCCCACTCTCGCGATTGGCTGGCAAAACAGGTGCTGGAAGTGTTGCGGGGCTGACCGACCCTATTCCGCAGCTACCTTGCTCTTTTCTGCAAATTCCCGCTCCGCGAGATAGCGTTCGGCGTCGAGCGCGGCCATGCAGCCGGTTCCAGCGGCGGTGACCGCCTGGCGATAAGTGTGATCCATCACGTCGCCGCAAGCAAAAACGCCGGGAATTGCGGTCTTGGGCGTACCAGCTTCGACATCGAGATAGCCGCCACCGTCCATATCGAGCTTGCCCTTGAACAACTCAGTCGCCGGCGCATGGCCGATGGCAACGAATGCGCTCTCGGTCGCGATATCGCTCCGCTCGTCGGTTTGGGTGTCGATCAGCGCTAGCGAAGCCAATGCACCATCTTCTCCGGCATGGAAACTTTCGACCCGTTTGTTCCAGACCACCGTGATATTGGGATGGGCGAACAGACGGTCTTGCAGGATCTTTTCGGCGCGCAACGAATCGCGGCGATGAATTAGTGTCACGTCATCGCTGTGATTGGTGAGGTAGAGCGCTTCCTCGACCGCAGTGTTGCCGCCGCCGATCACCACTACCTTCTTGCCGCGAAAGAAAAAGCCATCGCAGGTTGCGCAGGCCGAAACGCCCTTGCCGGAGAGCGCCTCTTCGCCTGGAACCCCCAGCCACTTGGCCTGCGCTCCGGTCGCTATCACCAGCGTGTCGCCCTCATATGTATCGCCGCCATCGCCGACTGCTGTGAAGATGGGGCCGGACAGGTCGACCGAAACGACCGTGTCCCAGATCATTCGGGTGCCAACCGATTCGGCCTGAGCCTGCATTTCCTGCATCAACCAAGGCCCCTGGATAACATCGCGAAAACCCGGATAATTCTCGACATCAGTAGTGATGGTCAGCTGACCGCCGGGCTCCAGGCCCTGGACGACAATCGGCTCCATCCCAGCCCGCGCACCATAAATCGCAGCAGAAAGCCCGGCAGGCCCCGAGCCGATGATCAGCATGCGTGTGCGGTGTGTCGTCATGAACTTCTCCTGCATCCGACATAGGCAGCGCCTGATGCATTGCCAGAAACTAATATTGCGCAAGCGGCAATTGACGGTTTCAACTGACGAGCGCAAGGCTTGCGGCATGACTTTGGCCGGACCGACTTCGAACAGCTACGTTTCACAGCGCTTGCGCCTGCACTATGTCGACTGGGGCAACCGCGATGCCCCTCCCCTGATCCTGCAGCATGGCGGGCGTGACCATTGCCGCAGTTGGGACTGGGTGGCCGATGAACTGCGCCATGACTGGCATGTCATTGCGCCTGACCTGCGCGGCCATGGTGACAGCCAGTGGTCGCCCGAAGGGCACTACGGGATGGATGCATTCGTCTACGACTTTGCCCAGTTGGTGCATACGCTTGGCCATGAACAGGTGACGATCGTCGCGCATTCGCTGGGGGGCAATATCGCCACGCGTTTTTCCGGCCTCTATCCCGAAAAAGTACGCAAGCTCGTCAATCTCGAAGGACTTGGCCCCTCGCCTGAGATGCGGCGGGAGATCGAGTCAAAAGGCAGGGCCGTGCGGATACGGGAGTGGATCGAGGGCAAGCGCAAGGCGGCAGGCCGCGCTCCGCGTCGCTATCCCTCTATCGAAACCGCCTATGCCCGCATGAAGGAAGAAAACGGCTTCCTCTCCGACGAGCAGGCCCGGCACCTGACGATCCATGGTGCCAGCCTCAATGAAGACGGTAGCTGGAGCTGGAAGTTCGACAATTACCTCAATGTCTGGTCAGCAACCGACATCACCTATGCGGAACAGGAAGAACTGTGGCGGGCGATCACCTGTCCGATCCTGTTTCTCTATGGCAGCGACAGCTTTGCTTCCAATCCCGAAAAGGATGGGAGGATGGACTGTTTCAGCAATGCCCAGACCATCGAATACAAGAATGCCGGCCACTGGCTGCATCATGACCAGCTCGACAAATTCCTGTCCGATGTGAAGGCGTTTCTTTAGAGGACAGGGAAATTGGCGTTGAAAGTGGACTGAGAGCCGCCAGAATTTGCGTGATTTGCCCTGCGCGTTTTCCCGAGTCGCGGGGGGTTTAGTTGATAAAACACATGCGCGGCGCACCCGCTTTCATAAAGGAAAGCCGTGCGGAGCCCCAAGGGCCGTTGGATTGACGATACAAAGAGCCGACGCGAATGTAGCGTGCGTGCAGCGTGTAGGAAAATCGGCAGGCACCCGATCAGGCAGGCCCTCGATCAGAAAGCTGGTGTGACAGGCGCTTCTTCCCTTAGCGCGAAGCCTTGTTTCTCTCGTTCAGCTCTGCGCGAATGCGCAGGTGGTCTGCCTCGTCAAACCGGAAGCGCGTGAAGTACAGCGTGGCACCAAGGAGCATGGCGATCGCCGGCACCCCGGCATAGAGGAAGCGGATGGAGAGCAAGGTGCCTTCCGTCTGCTCCATATTCGGCTCGAATCCGGTCATTTGCAGGGCGAAGCCTGCCAGCGCGCCCGTGATCCCCGTCGCTGCCTTGCGGACAAAGTTCCACAGCGCAAAATAGGCGCCTTCCTTGCGCTCGCCGGTCCTGTGTTCATCGTAATCGATCACGTCTGCCTGAAGCGAAGGCCCCACGACCGAGGCAACACCCACTGCGATACCGGTGCCCGTCACCCAGAACATGACCCATACCACATCGCCTTCGCCGGCAAAGATGCTGGCTCCGTAAGAAATGCCGGAGATCACCATGGATATGCCCCACACCAGCCTCTTGCCATAGCGCCGAGCAAGCATCACGCCGACCGGTATCATCAACAGCGAAGGCACGAAATGGAACAGCAACATCAGTGAATAAGCGCTTTCCGCCTTGATCACATATTGCATGAAATAGGGTGCCATGATGCCAAGCGTGGCAATGCCGAGATTCTCGATCAGGAAGACGAAAATCAGCATGCGCGCAGGAGGATTGCTCATCACATCCTTGAAGGCCGAAAGCGGTGAGGCTGCTCCCCGGCCGATATGCGAGGCGTGTTCCCTGAGCCGTATCGCTCCGAACAGAATGAGCCCCGCTGCTCCCAGACCTCCTACCCCGGAAAGAATGAACGCCATGGCGCGTTTGTCTTCCGCCGTGGTCAGCAGATACACCGCCCCAACGCAGGCGAAGAAGCCCAGGCTCCAGGCGACCTGCCGGAAGGCGAATACCCGGGTCCGCTCGTGACGGTCCATGCTGAGCTCTCCGCCCAGCGCCAGATGCGGGACGAAGAAGATAGTCAGAACCGTTTCATAGGCGAGGATGGCGACCGTCATCCAGACGATGAGCCACAGCCCGTCGAGATGTTCGGGCGGGCTCCACATCATCACCGGCACCAGTGCAAAGGGTATGACCGCGCCGAACAGCCAGGGCCGCCGCCGCCCGAAACGGGTCTGTGTGCGGTCGGACAAATAGCCCACCAGCGGATCGGAGATTGCGTCCCAGATGCGCGCAACCGCAAAGATGAGCCCCATCGCTGCCGGTGCGATCAGCAAGACGTCCGTGGCGTATTTGAAGATGTAAAGCGTCAGCAGGAATGCAATGAAGGACGCCCCGGCAGTCGGCACGCCATAGGCCAGCAGCGCACCCAGCGGCAGGCGTTCGCCTGCGGTGGAGCTGGCAGAACCCCCGGCGTTTTCCGCTCCAGCAGACTCGCGCCGGTCACTCGGCTCCGTCATCCCCTCCCCTTTTCATCGTATTGGATCGCCTGTTTCGGCAGGTCTATCATGTGCGCTGAAATTCTAACTCTCAATCAATGTGTTGCGAAGCCTTTCTCTTAGAGCGGCATCGGCTCCCAGTGCCTCTGCAAGATAGGCATCGATCGAACCATGCTTCTCGTCGATCGATGCGAAAGCCGATTCGAGATATTCTGGCTCAACGCCCATCAGCACGCGTAACACCTCTTCGCTCATCGTCCCTGAAACGGCCTTGATCGTCTCCAGTCCGGCCTTGATCCGGGCCTCGGTATCGCCCGCAATATTGGTCAGGACATAGTCCTCGATCACATCGTCGCGGTGAACGCCGGCCGCCAGGTGAAGCATCGCCACGGCAATGCCAGTCCGGTCCTTGCCGGCCATGCAATTGACCAGACTGGCCCCATTCCCCTCGGCCAGTTCGGCAAGCATCTTACGGGTCATCGCCTGCAGTTCCGGGCGGAAGCAGATGCGCGCATAATTGCGCACCATGCCCTGATGAGTCGATTCGGCAGTGCGCTCGCGCTTTTCCCCGGCCACCGCGACATGCGGCGCGGCGCGCTTCTGCTCCGGATCATCGGACAGGTGAATCGCGGCGGCAAAGTCTTCGGACCGTCGGCATGGCTCTGTGGTCCGTTCATGCGAGCTTCGAAGATCGAACACCGATGCCAGATTGAGCGCCGATATCGCGGCAAGATCAGCATCTGTAGCGCGGTGATGCTGGCCTGACCGCCACAACAGCCCCCGTTTCAATCGTCCGCCCCCGTTGACGGAATAGCCGCCATAGTCACGGAAATTGTGTACGCCTTCCAGTTTCAGAACACGGTCTCTGCTCATATGTCTTCACTCATATTGGAATTCTTCCTATTGCCGGTACTAGCCTAGCTTAGTACCGGCCTCGCAACCGACGCTACGGGAAATGACATGGAAGCGGATAGCAGCAGTGATGCCGACCCGGAAGCCGAAAGCCCGCAATTCAAGCGGCGGCCTCGCCTGCGCGCCATTCTGATGCTCGGCGGACCAGCGCTGGTATTGATCGCCGCGCTGTATTTTTACCTCACCGGCGGACGCTATGAGTCCACTGAGAACGCCTCTTTGCAAACCGGCATTGTCGCAATCAGCCCCAGCGTTGCCGGCAAGGTTGTCGCCGTCGAGGTCAAGGAAAACCAACGCGTCCGCAAGGGCGACGTGCTGTTCCGGATCAAGCCCGGGAGTTACGAGGCCGGAGTGACAGAGGCCGAAGCCTCTCTTGCCGATGCCCGCGCCGATGTCGGATCCTTGCGCGCCGACCTTGCCGAAGCGCAAACTGAAGTCGGAGCTGCCCAGGCCCGCTACGACTATGCGAGTGCCGAATCGGCTCGCCAACGCTCATTGCTTTCCGAGGGAATATCTTCCCGCGCCCAGTCTGACGCCGCCGCAACCCAGGCCCGCACCGCGCGCGCGGCCATCGCCGCCGCCAGGGCCAAGGTTCAAAGCTTGCATGCCAAGCTTTCGGGCGGCGGTGGGGGACCGGTCGAAACCCAGCCAGAAGTGCGCAAGGCCGCGTCCCGGCTCGCCAAGATGCGCATCGATCTGTCAGACACGATAGTTCGCGCACCGCAAGACGGGGTCGTAACCCGAGTCAACCAATTGCAGGTCGGCAATTATGTTTCGCCCGGAAGGCCCGTGTTCATGCTGACCGGGTTGAAGTTCTGGGTGCAGGCCAATTTCAAGGAAAACCAGCTGCGTTACATGCGCGTTGGCCAGCCCGCGACAATCGCAATCGACGCCTATCCGGACCACAAGTTGAAAGGCCATGTCGAAAGCTTCAGCCCTGGCACCGGCTCAAGCTTCTCCATCCTTCCTGCCGAAAACGCGACCGGCAACTGGGTCAAAGTGGTCCAGCGTCTTCCGATCCAGATCGCCATCGACGAAGTGCCGACGGGCCTGCCGATGAGCGCCGGGCTAAGTGTCGAGGTAGAAGTCGATACCGGCCACCAGCGTCATATGTTCGGTCCCGATACGGATGAGCCGCCGCCATCTGCAGGTACTGCAAAGGCAAAGCCTGCTCGCTAGCCGTGACTTTCGCGATGATGCCGCCCATGCCGCTTTCGCGCGAGGGGAAGCGGCGCAATACAGACGATCCAATCGCGGCTATGGAGTAAACCATGCACCGAATCGCCCATTTCGCTCCTCTCTTGCTGCTAGGTGCCTGCACAGCCGTCGGGCCTGATTTCGTCGAGCCCGCACTGCCTGGTCCAGACGCGAGCTATGCCAGCAGGGGCGGCGAGCGCGCTGTGCTTGGCGAGGGGCCGCAACCCGAATGGTGGAAGGGCTTTGGGTCCACTGAGCTCGACGCGCTGGTCGACATCGCGATGCAGCGCAACCACAGCCTGGCGGCGAGCCGCGCGACGCTGAAAGCCGCGCAAGAGCGGATCGCCGCGATGATTGGCAGGACGCTCCCGCAAGTCGATGCCAATGCGCGGGCGAGCTACCAGCAGGTCAACCTTTCGGCGATCGGTCTGGGAAATCGCTTCGCCGCTCCCGGCACCACTTTCAACATCGGCAACCCAGAATTCGACCTTTACACTGTCGGCGGCGGCGTCAGCTATGATCTCGACCTGTTCGGCCGCAATCGCCGCGCCGTCGAGCAAGCCGCCGCACAGGCCGAGGCCACCGCTCGCGAAACCGAAGCTGCACATCTCGTGATCGCCGGCAGGGTCGTCGCGCAGGTACTGGCGATTGCCGCACTCAACGATCGCATCGCCACCGAACAGACGCTGCTGACCGAATCCCAACGCAATGTATCGCTGACCGAAGCGCGTGAGAGAGCTGGAGCGGGAACCCTGGTCGAAGTGCTCAGCGCGCAGGGCGAGCTGGCGCGCGACCAGGCTGACCTGCCGGGCCTCGAACAGCAGCTTGCCGAAGGACGGGCGATGCTTGCAGTATTGCTGGGCACCTCGCCCGGCGAGCTGGGTCCGACCGATTACTCGCTGGAGCAGTTCGCGCTGCCCGAACAGGTGCCGGTCGCCTTGCCCTCCAGCCTGGTCCGCAAGCGGCCCGACATCCAGCAAGCCGAGGCGCGCCTGCACGCCGCCACCGCAGCAATCGGCATCGCTACAGCCGAACTCTATCCCAACATCACGATCGGCGCGAGCCTGACCCAATCTAGCTCCAATGCCGGAAATCTTTTCAGCGGCCGGTTTACCGGCTTCGACCTGTTTTCAGGCCTCACCGCGCCGATCTTTCACGGCGGAACCCTGCGCGCCAACAAGCGCGCCGCAGAAGCAGAGGCCCGCGCTGCCGCCGAGACTTACCAGCAAGTGGTGCTGGACTCGTTCGGTCAGGTTTCCGGGCTGTTGTCAGCCTTCGAAACCGATAGCGCCGCGCTTGCCGCCCGGCAGCACTCATCCGACATCGCCCAGCGCTCGCTCCACCTGTCGCGCCGCAGCTTTCAGGTCGGCAATAGCGGCATCCTGCAGGTGATCGACGCAAACCGTTCCTACCAGCAGGCGCGGCTGGCCCTGCTTGAGGCAAAGACACGCCAATTCCAGAATGTCGCACGCATGTATGTCGCCACGGCGGGCGGCTGGATGACGAGTATCGCGGAGACGGCCGAATAGCCCGATTCTCCCCGACCCGTGGAGGATTTCAGGCCGATTAAAGCGCCCGCGTAGTTCGGAAATGCTCAAGCAGGTGAATGCCATCGGCCCCGGCAGTCATTTCCGGCACCGTGCTGCCCCGCTCCGCCAGGATCACGTCATCCTTGACAACACTCTTGCCGGCAACATTAGCCGATCCGCCAAGTACCAGCGCGGCATACCAATCGCCACGCTCAGTGGCTGGCATGGTTTCACCTGCCGCAAGCCGCGTGTCCTTCATGACGCCGCGATTGGGATCGTCGGGATCGCCCAGGTCCCAGCTCCAGCCCGGCTCCAGCTTGCTCTTCCACATGCCCTCGGTGCCTTCCACCGTTAGGCAGCTATGCCCTTCATTGCGCTTGTTGACACCCTCGCGCGGCATGATGACATGGTTGCCCATCTGCAGCGTAGGGTGGTCCCTGTATTCCGGGCCATAGCCGCCCGGCGACAGTGCCATGTCACCAAATACCTCAAGTAAACGACAGCCCATCGGACCGATCAGGAGCGGGCCATATTCGATCGAAGGCGCAGCGATGAAGACGTCGCCCTCTTCCATATACCAGTCACCGACCAGGCACTTGCCCTCGAGCGCGACCACCACCGTCCAGCAATCGTGCCAGTGCATCGGCCAGAGCTGGTTAGGCGGCATGCGGATATCGGGCAGGCCCATGATGAAATCATCGGTCTCGTCGCCGAGCATGACGATCTCGCTCCAGGTCTGGCCACCCGGAATGTCGTTTCGAGTGATCTCGTCGGGACCGAGCTTGCCACCGGGATAAAGCCGACGCTGGATCACGCCCGGAGCTACATCTTCGACAAGAAACGGTCCGTCCGGGACCATGGAACGTACGGGAGCATTCATTGGCAACTCTCCTGGATATTATGTGTCGCGCTGGTGACGACCTTGTGTCGCTTAGGTGGCGAGTTGGTGCTCAGGCGGCGCGTGCCTTGCTGACAGGCTTCAGCTCCGAATATTCACCCGGCTTCACCCCGGCGATGACAACACGCTGCATTTGCCGCGAGCTTTCGTAATCAGGCACCGCGAAATGCTGGGTCGAACGGTTGTCCCAGATGCACATGTCGTTCTGCGCCCATTTCCACCGCATGGAGAAATCCGGTCGCTGGGTATGCTTGAACAGGTAACCCAGCACAGCCTGGCTCGCGAGCTTGTCGAGTTCGACGATCCTAGTGGTAAAACATTCGCTTACATACAGCGATTTGCGGCCTGTTTCCGGGTGAGTGAGCACCACCGGATGGACCTGCTCAAATTCATTGCGCGAGGAATAGCCTTCGAAGAAGGCGCCGGCATATTCCGCCATCCGCTCTACGGTGTCCTGGATCGAATGGACCGCTGTCAGCCCATCGAGCATTTTCTTCATAGGCTCGTCCAGCGCATCCCACGCCGCGGTCGTGTTCAACCAGCAAGTGTCGCCGCCGAATGGCGGAACCTCCACCGCGCGCAGGGCCGTCGCGATCGGCGGTTGCGCCAGCGAAGTGGTATCGGCATGCCACACAGCGGTGGCATAGCGCGTGAAGCTCAGGTCGCCGGTCTGCACATCCTCGGGCCCGTCATCATCGGTTCCGGTCGATTCCTCCTTATGGGGTTGGCCGAAATTCTCCATGAAGCGCCAATATTGCTCCATCGTGATGTCCTGGTCGCGAAAGAAGATCACGCCATGATCGAGGATTCCCTGATGCAATGTTTCGACCGTCTCCCCGGGAAGCGGATTGCACAGGTCAACCCCGCCGATCACCGCTCCGATACTCCCGGTAATCCGGTCAATCGTGATATTGGCACTCATCGCAATTTCTCCGTTTTCGTGCCCGGCAGTTCCCTGCCAGACGTCAATTTCAAACCAGCCGCGCTGTCCACCCGCCATCGACCGGGATCACCGTGCCGGTGATGTAGGACGAACGGTCAGAGGCGAGAAAAGCGGCAACTTCGGCCTGTTCGCGCGGCGTTGCAGCCCGGCCCAGCAATGGCTTGGCTTCCATATGCGCTAGCGTATCGGCGTCCATCCCATCCATCATTTCGGTCTTGGTAAAACCGCAGGCAATCACGTTCACGCGGATATTGTCCGGCGCGTAGTCGATCGCGAACACCCGGCTGACGCCGTGTACCGCCGTCTTGGCCGCAGTATAGGGAATTGGCGCCATTTGCTCGGCCCCGATCCCGGCAACAGAAGTATAGGTCATGATCGAACCACCGCCGCCGCTCTGCTTGATCGCCCGCGCAGCATGCTTGATGCAGAACATCACGCCGCGCAGATTGGTCGCGGTCATCAGATCATATTCCTCGGCGGTAAATTCGGGCCCGGTCCGGCCGCCCTGTGTGCCCGCGACCTGAACCGAGGCATCGACCCGGCCGAACGCATCGATCGCGGCAGCGTACATCGCCTCGATCTCATCCTCCTTGCTGACATCGGCGTGGAACGGCACGCAATTGGGGCCGCATTCCGCAGCAACCTTATCCTGCACTCCGCTGAAATCTACCGCGAGCACCTTCGCCCCTTCGCGCAGAAAAACATCGACGCAGGCCCGACCGATGCCCTGTCCCGCGCCGGTTATCACCGCAACCTTGCCTTCCAGAATGCCGCCACCGGCATCTGCCCGATTTTCTGCCATAACTCTCCCGGTCTCGTTCCCGGCGCAATCAGCTTGCACCTGTGGTTTGCAACCTATCGCTCGACACTAGCATGACATCGATCAAGCGCGAGTAGAAATATCCGCTTCATGGCATGCTTCCAGACAGCCCAAAACCTAATGCAACGCGTGATATTCATTGCTTCGTCGCGCAAAGCCGGGCTAGACCGGGCCACGCCAGATTGAGCAGGAGAAACGACATTGGCTAGTGACACGGCGACGCTTCCCAAACCAGCGCATATCACTGTTCGGGTCGGTCCCGATGGAGCACCGAACATTGAGGCTTTTCGCTGCGGTGACTGCGATGCGGTAGTGACGGAACAGACCATCGGCTGCCGTGCCTGCGGCTCGCGTCAATCTCCCCAAGCGTTTCGATCGCCCGAGGCTGGCGCGCTGTGGACCTGGTCTGTGGTCTATCGCAGTTATCCTGGAATCGAAGTTCCTTTCGTCTCGGCCATCGTCGATCTTGACGGCGGGCTGACGCTGAAAGGCACGGTGATCGGCGCAGACCACGATTCACTGCACCAGGGCATGCGCCTCAAGCTGGTGTTCGACGACGCCGGCGGCGCGCGCGACAAGGAAGGCGCGCCCTATATTGGTTTCCATTTCATCCCCGAAGGAGATGCATGATGAGCGATGTCTATATCGTTGGCGCGGACATGATTGCTTTTGGGCGCTATCCTGACAAAACACCCGGCCAGCTTGCCGCAGAAGCCTCTCTGCTCGCGCTGGATGATGCTGGCCTGACCATCAAGGACATGGGCGCAATTTACGCCTCGTCCAGCTTCAACGCCGCATCGATGATCGGCCAGCAGGTGCTCAAGCAGATCGGCCAGACCGGCATTCCCTGCATCAATGTTTCCAATGCCTGTGCCTCAGGCGCGACAGCGGTGCGTGAGGCATGGGTCGGGATCAAGGCCGGGATTTACGACGCCGTGCTGGCTGTCGGCACAGAGAAAAACCCGCGCGGCATGCTGGGCGGTGCGCCGACAGACGGCCCCTCGCCCGAAGGCCTGTTCGGATCCGGCTCGATGCCAGCCGTGTTTGCCGAAGCGGGTATGGTCCATGCCGAGAAATACGGCACGACAATCGAGCAATTTGCGCAGGTCGCGGTCAAGAACCACCACCATGCAACGATGAATCCCAAGGCGGTTTACCGCAATGAAACGCCGCTGGACGAAGTGCTGGCAAGCGAGATGATCGCCTATCCTCTGACCAAGCTGATGTGCTCGGCCAATGTCGATGGCGCAGCAGCCGTGGTGCTGGTCTCGGAAAAGAAGGCCAAGGAACTGGGGCTGTCGCGCGCAGTCAAGGTCAGAGCATCGGCACTCACCAGCGATCCCTACGAGCCGCGTAACCCGGTAATGTTCGACGCCAATTCGGTAACAAAGATCGCTGCCAAGCAGGCCTATGAGATGGCAGGTCTCGGCCCGGATGACCTCGACCTGGTTGAGCTGCACGATTGTTTCGCCACCGCCGAAATCCTACATTACGAGAATCTCGGCCTTTGTGCGGAAGGCGAAGCCGGACGGATGATCGACAGCGGCGATGCGACGCTGGGCGGCAGGATTCCGGTCAATGTATCGGGTGGACTTCTATCCAAGGGCCATCCGATCGGCGCGACCGGTGTCGCCAATATGGTCGAGATCGTTGAGCATCTGCGCGGAGAAGCTGGAGCGCGGCAGGTGGAAGGCGCAAAGATCGGCCTCGCCCATGTGCTCGGCTTTGGCGCGGCGACAGGCGTGCATATCCTCGAGAAGGCCTGAGGGACCGGCGCATGGGAGGCACGCCTGAAGGCTGGATCGACCTTACAGACAAGGTCGCCGCGGTAACCGGAGCGGCTGGAGGAATCGGCAAGGCCGCGGCAGCGGCATTAGCCGGTGCCGGTGCCTCAGTGATCCTGCTCGACCGTGATCTGGCGGGCGCCCAGGCGGCAGCGGAGCAAATCGGCGGCACGGCGCGCGCACTTGACGTGACGAGCGAGGACGAATGGGCATCGCTTGGCGACTGGATCGAGGCGCAATTCGGCCGGCTCGACATCATGATCAATTGCGCCGGGATCGCGCTCAAGGACAGCGTCGGAGACGAGAGTCTCGATAACTACCGCACGATCTTTGACATCAATGTCGAGGGCGTCCTGTCCGGCATGGCTCTCGCGCTCAAATTCATGCGCAAGACCGGACGCGGGGCAATCGTCAACATCTCATCCACCGGATCGCTCAAGGGCAATACGCTGATGGCCTCCTACGCCGCGAGCAAGGCGGCGGTCGCCCACTATTCGCGCAGCGCGGCACTCGAAGGGGTCCGCGACGGCAATGACATCAGAGTCAACGCCATACATCCCGGCCTCATCGAGACGCCGATGGCCAGCGTGGTATACGACATCTACAGCCATGTCGGACCCCCGGACGTGACGAGGGACCAATTCACCACGGACCGCGTCGGAAGGGTGGAAGAAGTCGCCGACCTTATCCTGTTCCTCTCCTCTGACCGCGCCAGCTACATCTCCGGCACCTCTGTGGTCATTGACCGCGCCGCCAATGCCTGAGGCCGATCCAGACCCGCTCGAAACTCGAATTGCCGATTACCTCTGTCACCGTATACCCGGTGCCGACGACATGCAGGTGAGCGCCCTTGCCCGCATCCACGGCGGAATCAGCCAGGAAACCTTTCGATTTAACGCAAAGTGGTCAGAATATGGCAAGCCAGAGGTCAAGGACCTCATCTTGCGCCGCGCGCCGGAAGCGGGCGTCGTCAGCTCCGAGCATGGCGTCGAATTCGCGATCTATGAGGCTCTCGCAAATTCCAGCGTTCCCGTCCCGGCAGCGCATTTCCTCGAAGCCGACCCAGCCTGGCTGGACCGGCCGTTCTTCATCATGGACATGGTGCCGGGCCGTCCCGGGATGATCTATGGAACTGATGATCCCTTCGACGGCAAGTCAGAGCGGGTCGGGCGCGATTTCTGGCGTCATCTCGGCACGCTGGCCGCGCGGGACACCGCAGCGCTGCGCAACTCAGGATTGCGTAGCGGCGATACCAGCGATCGATTCTGGCAGGCCGAACTCGATTATTGGGAAGCAACGCTCGACCAGGACGAAGATATCGTCGAACCGATCGTGCGCGGCGCAATCCGCTGGCTTCGCGCCAACCCACCGCCCGAACCGGCCCATCCCGCGATCGTCCATGGTGATTATCGCGTCGGCAATTTCCTGTTTCTTCCTGACGGCAGCATCAGCGCAATTCTCGACTGGGAGATGTGTCATATTGGCGATCCGCTCGAAGACATCGCCTGGGCGCTCGATCCCTTGTGGTCGATGGATCGCTATTTCCCGCTCGATGAGGGCCTCGCCACCTGGGAGCAGGGCAGCGGGACAACCATTGATCGCGAGGCATTGGACTGGTGGCGACTGTTCACCGCGGTCAAGACCAGCGCCTTGTGGACGACGTCGGAAAAGAGCTTCGAGGAAGGCCATAATCGCGAAATCGTGCTGGCGTTGACCGTGCTGCGCGCCGGTCCGTTTCACCGCAAGGTCATCCTCGACCTGATGGAACAGCGCGGGGCGATGGGATGAAGCTCAGGACCGAAACCGTGCTGGAAGGCATTGCAGAGGCCTTGCGCGACAGGATCGCGCCGAATCTCGACGATGGCTTTGCCGCCAATGATGCGCGCATCGCTCAGACCCTGCTGGCAATCACCCGCCTTGCCCGCGACGACGAGGTCGCCAACAAGGTCGAGGAAAACCGGCGCCTGCGCGAAATCTTTCTCGACGCCGCCCCCGCAATTGATGATCCGACCTTTGCAGAGCGGCTGGAAGCGGCGAGCCGTACACGCGATCCGGGCCTGCGCATCGCTGAGCTGGACGCTGAAACCGGACGCCTGCGCAACCTGCTGGTTGAGCTTCACGCCCATGTTGAGCAGCAGGAAGGCGAGGAGGCCCGGCGCATTGACCAGTCGATATGGCGAGCGCTGCGCGATATCGAAGCGCCAAGAGCGCCCCGGGCCTAGCGATGTCTGGTCACCGCCACATGCTGATCGCCGGAGCCAGTGGCGTGATCGGCTCGGCCGCTGTCGAATTATTTGCACGGATGCCGGATTGGGAAGTGACAGCGCTCTCGCGTCGCCGCCCCGTCGTGGCCCAAGACACACACTTCGATCATGCTTCGGCTGACCTGCGCGATGCCGATGACTGCGCCCGCGCTGTCGCCGCACTCGGTCCGGTCACGCACTGCATCTACGCCGCCGTTTCCGAAGCGCCGGGGCTGGTGTCAGGCTGGCACGACGCATCTCTGATCGCCCAGAACGGACAGATGTTCGCCAACCTGCTCACCCCGCTTGCCGGATCAGGTGCTCTCCAGCACGTCAGCCTGATGCAGGGGACCAAGGCCTATGGCGTCCATGTTCGCCCCGTCGACATGGCACCCCTGCGCGAGGACACGCCGCGCGACGATCATGCCAATTTCTACTGGCTGCATGAGGATTGCGCGCGCGAGTTGGGCGCACAGCACAAATTTGCCTTCACCGTGTTCCGCCCGCAGGTGCTGCTTGGCACGGCACCGGGCGCGGTGATGAACCCGGTCGCCGGCATCGGCGCCTATGCCGCGCTGTGCCGCGAACTCGGCCTGGTTTTTGCTCTTCCAGGTGATAGCGAGGCGCTTTGGGAAATGGTCGATGCCGGGCTACTGGCAGAGGCGATGGCGTGGGCGGCAGATGCGTCCGACGCCGCCAATGAGACGTACAACCTTACCAATGGAGATGTTTTCGTGCTGCGTCATGCATGGCCGCAGATCGGCGATGCTCTTGGCCTCGACACGCAAGGCACTCCTCCTGAAACATTCGCCGCCTTCTTTGCCCAGCCGGACGTGCAGGCCGCCTGGACCGCCCTCGCCCTGCGCGAAGGACTGGCGCTCGAAAATCTCGACGATCTGCTCGGACAGTCGCAGCACTATCTCGACCTGCTGCTCGGCACTCAGATTGCCACCAAGCAAACGCCCGCCCTGCTCAGCACGATCAAGATCCGTGAGGCGGGATTTGCCGCCTGCCGCGACAGCCGCGATTCGCTAATTCACCAGCTCAGGCAGATGATGGAGCTCGGGCTGTTGCCGCGCATGGGCATGCAAAAGTAGTATCCTCGATAATGAACCAGACAGCAGCAAACCGTCATCGGCTCGACAGCCTTATCGCTCCCCGCTCAATCGCCGTGGTCGGCGCCTCCGAGCGCAACCACTATGCGGTGCTCGCCATGCGCGCGATCGATCAGATCGGCTTTGAGGGCGATCTGCATCTCGTTAACCGCAAAGGCAATGAGGCGTTCGGACGCCAGGCGACAACCAGCTGCGGCGCTATCGGCGAAGAGGTCGAGACTGCCTATCTTTGCCTGCCAGCCGACGCCGTGCTGCCTGCTGCCGAAGAGGCAATCGCTGCCGGCATCCGCAATCTTGTCATCGTCTCATCCGGTTTCGCCGAAGTCGGCAGCGACGGCGCAGCGCGCGAAGAGCAGCTCAGGCAATTATGCGCACCGACCGGCACGCGCGTGCTCGGGCCCAATTGTCTGGGCTATCGCAACAATCTCGCCAAGGTCGCATTGGGCTCGATTCCCTTTGCTGATCAGAAGGTTGAAGGCAGCATCGCCGTGGTCTGTGTAAGTGGCTCACTCGCAACCCAGGCGATCGCCTATGCGGTGCAGCAGGGCGTCGGCGTCACGCACACCATCGCCACCGGCAATGAGATGAACGTCAATATCGGCGACCTGGTCGACTATCTTGTCGACATTCCCGAAGTTCGGGCCGTCGCCCTGTTCATCGAATCGATCAAGCAGCCCGAAACCTTTGCGCAGGCGGCGGCACGGGCCCATGCAGCGCGCAAGCCGATTGTGGCAATCAAGGCGGGCGCATCGGAAACCACCGCTGCATTGGCAACCGCGCATACCGGGGCGGCAGTCGGCGATGACCGGGTGTTCGATGCGGCCTGCGACCGCCTCGGCGTGGTGCGCGTCAAGACAATCGAGGAGCTGATTAACACAGCGGCGATGCTGGCGGCGACCGGGCCGATCGATCCGCCCGGCGTCGCCATGGTCTCAATATCCGGCGGGGTTTGCGAGATTTCTTCGGACTGCGCCGAAACGCTGGGCGTGACATTCCCGCAGTTCAGCGAGAACACGCGCTCGCAGCTGGCAGGCACGATCTCGGAGCTCGGCCAGATGCACAATCCGCTCGACCTGACTGGCGCTGCGGTGGCTCAGGAAGAGCTGTGGCGCTCCGTTCCGGAGATCGTCTCGCGCGATCCCCAGATTGGGCTAACCTTGCTCAACTGGGATCTTCCTGCCCGGGCCGAACCGACCATGCCGAACACGCTCAGGATCATCGGGGAAACCATTGCCTCGTCCGAACAGCCGATGGCATTTATCGCCAATCTCCATAAGCCGGTGAACGAGCACGGCATCGCCTATATGCAGAAGCATGGCCTACGACACACTCTGCCCGGCACTGCCGAAGGGCTCAACGCCATCGGCAAACTGGCCTGGTGGTCTCAAAGGATGCTGCGCGAGCTGCAACCGCCCAAGTTCCGCGATCGGCCCGGCACCGGTGCGAAGCCTGCAGACGAGCGCGAGACGCTCGCACATCTGGCTGAACATGGCGTACCGATCATAGCGCACAAGCTGGCGCGAAACGGCGAAGAAGCCGCCGCCCATGCCCGCGAAGTCGGCGGTCCGGTGGCTCTCAAGGTGCTTTCACCCGATATAGCCCACAAGACCGAAGCAGGCAGTGTCTTGCTGGGGCTTGAAGGCGACGAGGCAGTATCTCAGGCCCATGATCGGATAATCGCATCGGCTGCCGCCCATGCACCCGACGCCCAGATCGAAGGTGTGCTGGTCTCTCCGATGCGCACCGGCGGGCTGGAGCTGCTGGTCGGCGTGGCCCGCGATCCGGTCTGGGGGCCAGTGCTGGCTATCGGACTGGGCGGCATCTGGACAGAGCTGCTCGCTGATACCGCGCTCTGCCTGCTGCCTGCCCAGCCTGACGAGATCATCCGCGCCTGCAAGTCACTTCGCGCGGCGAAGATATTCGAAGGCTATCGCGGCGCTCCGGCAACAGACATGAACCAGCTTGCCGCAGTAATCTCATCCATCGGCGAGGCTGCACTGGCGCTGGGGCCGGACCTGGCGGCGCTGGAAGTGAACCCGCTTTTCGTGTCCGGAGAGACAATCGAAGCCCTCGACGCGCTTGCAGTGTGGAGCGACTGAATGCGGGAACCTGCACAATGCGCGGCAATCGTCGGAGCGGCCGAATACAAGCCGCGGCGCTTTTCTGAAGAAATTGCCGAATCCAGTCTTGAACAAGCCGCCGACCTTGCCCTTCTTGCATTAGACGATGCCGGGCTGACACTCGCTGATGTCGACGGCATCGCGGTTCGCGGCGTCTATGTCTCCCAACAATTCTTGCCCGCGACCCTTGCCGAATATCTTGGCGTCAGGATCAGATTTGGCGACGCTCCTGACCTTGGCGGTGCCACTGCCGCCGGCATGGTGTGGCGCTCGGCCTCGGCAATCGAGCGCGAGCTCGCCAGCGTGGTATTGTGCATCTATCCCGGTAATTTTCCGCCGCGCCGTTCCGGCGAAGAAGGTTGGCGCGATTTTGGAGCGTCAAGCTACCTGCCGGGATCGCCGCAGGCCCAATTCGAAATTCCCTACGGCCATCTCGGTCAGAACGTACCCTATGCGCTGATCGCGCAGCGCTATGCGGCCATGCATGAATATGACCCGCGCGCGATGGCGCGGCTGGTCGTGCATCAGCGCCGCAATGCGAACCTCAATCCCGATGCGATCTTCCATGACAAACTGCTGACCGAAGACGACGTTCTGGCCAGCCCGATGATTGCCGATCCGCTGCACATGCTGGAGATCGTCCGGCCGGTGAAAGGAGGCGCCGCAGTGGTCGTTGCTGGTGGCGATGTGGTGGCCCGAACGCGCCATCGCCCTGCCCACATCACCGGCTTCGGCGAGGCTGTCGCCCACAAATCGCCGCAATGGGCTGATGACATGCTCGATCCGCCGCTGCGTCAGGCTGCAGCCACCGCCTTTGCCATGGCAGACCTCACGCCCACCGATATGGATGGCGCGCAGATCTATGATTGCTACACAATCGCCGTGCTGATGGCCCTGGAGGCCGTAGGTTTCTGCGAGAAAGGCAGCGGAACCCAATTTCTGCGCAGCCGCGATTTCACCCATGCCGGCGATTTTCCGCTGAACACCAACGGCGGCCAGCTCGGTTTCGGCCAGGCCGGCGGCGCGGGTGGCATGACCCATGTGGTGGAGGGATACCGGCAAGTCGCAGGCCGCTGCGGCCCCCGCCAGGTCGACAATTGCGATACCATGTTCGTCAGCGGCAATGGCGGGATCATGAGCGAACAGGTCGCACTGATCCTGCAGGGAGGCCCGTGATGCAAGGAGCGCCGCCGGTTGTCGACGAGATCTCACGCCCCTGGTGGGACGCACTTTCCCGGCATGAAGTCGCCATGCAGCGCTGCAGCGATTGTGCCAGCTGGGTGTTTTATCCAAGGCCGTTCTGCCCATCCTGCGGCGGCAGGTCTCTGACATGGACCCCAGTCGACGCGGTCGCCACGCTCTATTCCTGGACCGTCGCCCGCGTCCCGGTTTCCAAGGCCTTCGCCCATCTCGAAGAACCTGTCCTCGCGATTGCCGAACTCGCTAACGGTGTGAGGCTGCCAACGGTCATCCAGGACGCGCAGCCGGAGCAACTCTCGGTCGGCATGGCGCTGAAGCCCGTGTTCGATGAAACAGCCTATGAGGGCTTCACCCTGCTATACTTCCGCCCAGCTCAACCGGAACCGGCATGAAGGCGGATCTGAGCCCAGGGAAATTTACGGCTTCAAGACCCGAGGCAAGTCCCCTAACAGGATAAATCGGGCGCAATGGTGACAGGGATCAGAACCGCATCCGATCCGGGAGAAGCAATGCTGGAATCGAGTAGCAAGGCCAAAGTGAAACAGCGGCGCCCTAATCAGGCCGGCCGGCCAACCGCCGCCGAACTGGAACGGCGCAAGGCGCGTGTCATGGAAATCGCCACTGAATTGTTCGTGGCCAACGGCTATGCAGCAACTTCGCTTGTAGACATCGCCCGGGGCGCTGGCGTCGCCACGCGCACGCTCTACCAGCATTTCGGCGACAAGGAGGCGATGTTCCGCGAAATCATCTTCGCGCGCGATGTTGCCTTCGCAATCGAAAAGCCGGGCGTGGAGGATGGCGATACATTGTTCTCGGCACTGCGCCGCTGTGGGCAATATGCCTGCGAGGTCACCAACCGCCCGCAATCGATCGGACTGATGCGGCTGATGATCGCCGAGAGCCAGCGCTTCCCCGAATTTATGAGCCAGCTTGCCAATTCGATTTTCGCGCGGTTTCGCAAGAATATCGAGAGGGTGTTCATCGCGCTCGAAGCGGCCGAATTGATCCCTGCCGGGGACCATGAGCGGTCCGCCGAGCTGTTCTCCGATCTCGTGCTCGGCAGCCATCCGATCATGACCTACACCAATTGGGATGCAGCGCCGCCAGAGCAGGCTGACATAGAGGAGCGGATCGAGTTGTTCATCAATGGTCGCTTCAACAAGGATATCGCCAAGCAGGCGAAATCTCGCAAAGCGCGCATCATCGCGGCGGATTAAGCGCCAGCATACCTCAGGCCGGCTCCAGTCCCGGCGTCGCCAGCGGACCATCGTCCTGCGGTTCGAATGTGCCGGCCCTGTCGATATATTCATCAAGCCGCGAAATGCGGCCATTCCGGATCGTCACGAAGATGCAGACCGGCCAAGCTTTGCGCTCTCCATTGGCCATGTGAACCACCCAGAGATGGCGCTGGACGAATCCACCAGCAATCGGCTCGCGGCGAATATCGGTGAGTTCCTGCACCGGAAAAACTGGCTTCATCGCTACCCATTGCGGGCGGATCGCATCGAGATCATGGGCCACGCAATCGAAGCCATGCCAGATCAGCGCATCGGGCGTGTAGCAGGCCAGCGCCGCATCGATATCTCCGCTGCCCAGCGCCGCATACATGCGATCGATGATCGCTCCATCACTCATCTCCAACCTCCTGTTCGCAGCACAGTGGCAACAGCCCTAACGCCCCGTCCAGACCGGATCGCGTTTTTCGACAAAGGCGCGCGGGCCTTCCTTGAAGTCCTCGGTCTTGCGCAACATCGCCATCCGCTCGTTGGCAATCATGCGGCCTGCCCCGTCCGGAAGCGCGGCGCCTGTGCGGGCTGCGACAAGCGAATGCTGAACCGCCAGCGGTGCGTTACAGATTATCCGCGCGGCCAGTGCCAACGCAGCTTCAACGGTGCGGCCTGGTTCAACCATGGAGTTGACCAGCCCATGCTGTGCCGCCCGCTCCGCCCCGACCGGATCGCCCGTCGCGATCATCTCATAGGCGATCGCCGGTGGAATCCGGTTGGGCAAGCGGTGCAACCCGCCTGCCCCCGCGAGCAGTCCTCGCTTCACTTCGGGCAGTCCAAAACCGGCATTCTCTGACGCGATGATCATGTCGCAGGCCAGGCACAGCTCACAGCCACCAGCAACTGCAAGGCCTTCCACTGCGGCGATCCAGGGCTTGGTCCTGTTCGCATAGGCCAGACCGGCAAAACCGCCGGCAGGGGTCTCCATCGACAGGCCGGTCCCGCCCGAAACAGCAGCAAGATCGGCCCCGGCACAGAATACCCGGTCTTCGCTCGATGTCAGGATGACGGCGCGGATATTCGGATCGTCCTCGGTCTTCACAACGATATTGCCCAGGTCGCGGGCAATTTCGCCATTGATGGCGTTGCGCTTTTCAGGCCGGTTCAGCGTGACCAGCGCAACATGGTCGCTCACCATCTCGAACAGGACGAGCTGCTTTTCTTCTGTCGTTTCAGTCATGGCATGCAATCTCCGGGATCATGTATCGAAAGTGATTACGGTACGCGCGAGCTCGCCCGTGTTCATATCGTCTATTGCAAGGTTGATCTCCGACAGTGGGCGCCGGCGCGATACCAGCTGGTCAAGCTTGAGCCCGCCCTTCATGTAGAGATCGACATAGTTCGGGATATCGATTGTCGGCCGCACCGCGCCCATGAAAGAGCCCTGGATTGTGCGTTCCTGCAGGAAGGTGATCGCCGGCAGCTCGACCAGCGTATCGCGCGATGTCACGCCCACCACCGT
>JAQWKP010000025.1 GCA_029247785.1 Novosphingobium sp. | reverse complement strand
ATATTCTGCCATTTCCTGGGATGCCTGGGCTCTGCCATTGGCGACCTCGGGAATCTGTCCGGCTTCGATCGCGGTCACCCAGTCCGACCAGAAGGTGAGCAGTTTCTGGTCCTCACGCGGAAAATCGAACAGGATGGCGAGCATCGAGGTGGTCAGATCGACCGAAACCGTCTCCACCCAATCGAATGTCTCGCCCAGCGGCAGGCTGTCGAGCAGTTTGCCGGTGCGATCGCGGACCTCTTCGGCAAGCCGCGCCACCTGGGTCGGGGTGAAGGCCGGGGCCACAGTGCGCCGCCGCACAGTATGGTCTGGCCGGTCCATGGCAATGAACATCGGCAAGCTATAATTGTGCGCCACGTTTTCGGGCGGCTGGATCATCGATACGCCGCCATGCCGGAATGACGATGAAAACAGTTCGGGCAGCGCCTCGACATGTTGCACGCCCTTGTGGGTGCAGATGTTCCAGTAGTCGCCATGGATCGTGCCGGTCACCTTGTTGACGGGTGCTTCGGCGCGCATTTCGCGGAACACAGCCTGCCAGCGATCCTCGTTGAACAGCTCCATCCTGCCAACGTCGAAACGGCTTGTCGGCGGCGGGATCGTCTGCGGATTGCGTAGCAGCCAGTCATCGATCACCTCGCTTGCAATCGGGCTGGAACGATATTCCGGCTTGGTGGCGGCCATTGTCATCAAGCATTCCCTCTCCGGTCGCAATTGCCGGACGTGTTTCAAAGTGCAGACTATTGTCGCACATGGTGCCGGTCAATATATCCCGCGCGCGGACCACGCCGCGATTGGCTCGGCTGCAACATTTGACTTTGTCGCTGGCTTGCCGACAGTGGCTGCGCCCCGGGAATACGCCGGACCGTCGTCAAATTTCCAGCGTTCAAATCCGCAAGAAGGAATCTCTGGAATTATGGCCAAGAATATTCACACGATGATCCGCGTTCTGGACGAGGATCGCTCGGTAAGATTTTATGACACTGTTCTGGGTCTGAAGATTGCCGATCGCTTCCCCTTCGATGGTTTCACCCTTGTGTATTTGCGCAATCCGGAAAATGATTACGAAATCGAACTGACCGTCAATCACGACCAGTCTGAACCATACAGCCATGGCAGTGGCTATGGGCATATCGCTGTCGTGGTCGATGATCTGGATGGCGAACATGTGCGGCTTGGCGCGGCCGGGATCGAATCAGGCGATATAAAGGAATTGATCCGCGAAGGAGAGCTGCTGGCGCGCTTCATCTTTGTGGCCGACCCGGACGGATACAAGATCGAAATATTGCAGAAGCACGGCCGATATAGATAAGGGCCTTTGAGGACAGAGCTGTCAATCGGCCTTGCGCGACATGATTAGCGGGAGAGTTACTGATGAGACTGGTCAAGAAAGCGATCCCCATCAACCGCCGCAGCTTTATCGGCGGCGCTACGGGCGCAGCAATCCTTGGCGGGTTTGCGGCGCAGGGTGAGGCCGCCTCGATCACTCTCGCCACTGTTTCCGAAACGCAGGCCGCGGAAACTTTGGTGAAGATGGCGAGGGACCTGTACCCTCACGATCGCATACCGGATCTCTATTATGTCAATGCCATTTCAACCATAGATGGCGAAATTGCCGCGGCGGATGGTGACCAGACCTTGCTCGAACACGGCGCGGGTGACTTGGATGCCGAGGCGGAGCGACAATTTGGATCGCCCTATCAAGAGCTCTCCGGTGAGGCGGACCGCGTGCAAGTGCTGAAATCCCTGGAAGGATCGGCGTTCTTCACCCGCGTGCGCAGCGGTATGGTCACGGCCCTGTACAATCAGCCGGAGGTCTGGACCCTACTGGGCTACGAAGGTTCATCCTTTGAACAGGGCGGATATCTCGAACGGGGATTTGACGATATTGACTGGCTTGATGCCTGATCGGTCACGGGGAGCAGGCAAGATGGCAAATACATTCGATCTGAACGACGATGATATTGTTGTTGTTATCGGCTCCGGTGCCGGAGGTGGCACGCTGTCAAACGAACTGGCGCAGCGCGGAATTAAGGTCGTTTGTCTGGAAGCCGGCAAGCGCCACGAAGTGTATGAATTCGTCAATGATGAGTGGGACAGTTTCGCCCAGCTGGCCTGGCAGGACAAACGCACCACCTCGGGCAGTTGGCGGGTGGCGAAGGACTTCCCCAACCTGCCAGCCTGGATCGTCAAGTCGGTAGGGGGCTCGACCACTCATTGGGCAGGTGCCTCGCTTCGCTTTCAGGCGCATGAGTGGAAGGCGCACACCACTTACGGAGACGTTGAAGGTGCCAGTCTGCTCGATTGGCCGATTACCGGCGAGGAGATGGTGCCCTGGTACAGCAAGGCCGAGACGCGCATGGGAACAACGGGGACGCATGGAATTCCCCGCCTGCCGGGCTGTAATAATTACAAGGTTCTGGCTGCGGGAGCGAAAAAGCTTGGATACAAGAATTTTCATACCGGCAATATGTCGATCAACAGTGAGCAGCGGGACGGGCGCCCCGCCTGCAGGCAGCTAGGCTTCTGTTTTCAAGGCTGCAAGATGGGCGCGAAAT
>JAQWKP010000045.1 GCA_029247785.1 Novosphingobium sp. | reverse complement strand
CACCCGCGATAATCCTCATTTGCGCGATTTACCCCGTTTTGGTGGGGATTTGAGTCCTAGCAGGAGCCGTTCGACGTCGCGCTGGTTGATCTCCGCCGTCGCGCCTCTGGGCATATCGTCCAGCGCGAAGGGCCCATAGCCGACCCGGATCAGCCGGCTGACCTTGAGACCGAGATGTTCGAGAACGCGCCTCACTTCGCGGTTTTTGCCTTCTGTCAGTGTCAGTTCGATCCACTGGTTGCGACCGGTGCTGCGCTCGAGATTGGCGTCGATCCGGCCGTAGCGCATGCCTTCGATTTCTATTCCCTCGATCAGCTCGTCGAGCTGCGTCTGGGTGATCTCGCCGAACACGCGGGCCCGGTAACTGCGCGGGACGTTGGATGAGGGCAATTCCAGCGCCCGCTTGAGTGCGCCGTCATTGGTCAGCAGCAGCAGACCCTCGGTGTTGAGGTCAAGCCTTCCAACCGGCATCAGCCGCGGCGCGTTCTTGGGAAGGGCATTCCTCAGCGCGGTATAGATTGTTGGTCGTCCAGCCGGGTCGTGCTCGGCTGTGAGCAGCCCAGTGGGTTTGTGAAACGCAAACAGCCGCGTTGGCTCTGGCGCTTTCACCGGCTCGCCGTCGACCGTGACGCCCTTGAGATTGTCGAGCAGCGTTGCCGGCGTGGTCACTAGCTCCCCACCGATCTTGACCCGTCCGTCGGCGATCATCCGCTCAGCCTCGCGGCGACTGGCGACGCCGGCGCGGGCCAGCAGCTTGGCGATGCGATCGCCGCGGCGTGGGGATTCAGCCCCGCCTTTTGCTGTGTCGCTCTGCTTCATTGTGAGCCCTTAGCTGTTGAGGGCGGGTTCATCCAGCCTTCCCTTGTCACGGGTCAATGCCTATCCCTGCGAGCGGTATGAACAAGGAGTGACGGGTATGGCTGAGCCAGCCGCCGAAGCGCCGAAGAAGCCGGGCTGGCGCCGGATCATAGCCGCTCTGGGTAACCGCAAGACTGGCTATATGGCGATATTCGGCTTTGCCGCCGGTCTGCCTTATGCGTTGCTGCTCGGTACGCTCTATGCATGGCTCTCCGATGCCAAGGTCGATCTTGAAACGATGGGTGTGTTCTCGCTGATCGGCCTTTCCTATGCATTCAAATTCCTTTGGTCGCCGCTGCTTGATCGGGTGAATATTCCGGTGCTCAGCCTGCTGGGCAAGCGCAAGCAATGGATCGTGACGGCGCAAATGCTGCTCGGCGTGATCCTGCTGGTGCTTTCTACGCTCAATCCGCTTACCGCGCTTGGCTGGTTCTCTCTGCTGGCCGGGATCGGTGCATTTGCTTCGGCGACGCAGGATGTGGTGGTCGATGCCTGGCGCGTCGACGTCGCTGACGAAGTAGCGACAATCGACATGCTCTCGACCGTCTACCAGATGGGCTATCGCATGGCCGCGCTGGTGGGCGGAGCGCTGGCGCTGTTCCTGGCCGAGCGTACAAGCTGGCCCACGGTCTACATGACCATGGGCGCGATCATGGCGGTGGTCGGGCTTGTCAGCATCTTCGCGCCGGAGGCCGAGCAGACTTCCGCACAAATCGGCGCGGCGAAGGAAGAGCTGGCAGATTTGCGGCGCGCCGGTGAAGTCCATCCGCGGGTTCGGGGCTGGTCCCTTCTGGCAATCGGAGCCCTGTGGGCCTGGGCGCTGATCACCGTCGGCGTGTTCATGGTGCGATCGCTGGGTAGCGACCCCGAACTTCGACCCGATTCGGTTTCCTTCATCGCCACGCAGGGCCCGCTGATCGTTATCGCCACCGTGGTTGTCCCTGCGTTGTTTGCGGCATGGCTGGTCTATTTGAAGCGGACTGGCCGGCATTTACTGGATGCAGAAATGCCATCACAGTCGGGCGTCGACCGGTTCGTCGACCATGGCTATCGCGCGCTGATCCTGCCGCTGATCGATTTTGTCGGGCGGCTGGGCTGGGCGGTGATCGTCGTGCTCGGGCTGGTGCTGACCTACCGGATTACCGATTCGATCTGGGGCAGCTTCGCCTATCCTTTCTATCTTGGTGAGCTTGCATATACCAAGGACGAGGTGGCAGTGGCTTCGAAGTTCTTCGGCGTTGGCGCTCTGATGGTTGGCCTGGCCGTTGGCGGCACCTTGCTGACGTTGATCGGGCGAATGGCGACATTGACCCTGGGAGCAGTGATCGCTGCTCTGACCAATTTGCTCTATGCCGATCTCGCGATAGGCGGGGCGCGGATGCAGGCCGTCAGCGATGCGGTTGGTTTTACCTGGCTGGTCTCGCAGCTTGGCGGCGATGGGCGACTGGCCAAGCTGATGATGACGATCGCGGGCGAGAATATCGCGGTTGGCATCGCTGGTGCAGCCTTCGTCGCCTATCTCTCCTCGATGGTGTCGAAGCAATACAGCGCCGTGCAATATGCGTTGGTCTCATCACTGACATTGCTGGTGGGAACACTGGGGCGCGGCGCGCTGGGCAAGATGATAGAGGTGCGGGGCTATTACGAGGTCTTCCTTTTGACCACCGCGATTGGCTTTTTCGCGGTTCTCCTGTGCCTGGTCGAATGGTGGCGGATCTCCCGGCTGGGCGCGAAGGCGGGGATGGACAAGGTGGCTCTGGCAGGGGCCTGAATGTAGGAAAAAGGCGACAAAGGAGACACCGTGTCGCTTTATTCCTACAATATAAACACCTGAAACATCATAATTAATTTGAATTCCGGTGTAAGGTGACAGCCGGGCCTGGAAGGCAATTCACAGGGTTAAGCGTGAAAAGTTGGACCGGGCCAATTCCGACGCTGCCACATGGCGGCCAAGTAGGAAAGCGCTTCAATCCGGCTGTTCGGCATTCAACTGCAGCACCTCGCCGGCGAGGTAGAGCGAACCTGCGATAAGCACGGGCAGGCCATCGTCGGGCAGGGCGGTGAGGGCCGAGCTGATATCCTGCGCGGGATTGGCGTCTTGTCCGTAAGCACGGGCTTCATGGCTCTCATGGGATGGCAAGGTCACGGCCTGCAAACTGGCGATCCGGTCTTCGAGTTTGCCCGCAATCGCCCGAGGATTCTTGTTCGCCAGCATGCCAAGCACAAGGTGCAGGCGCTGGCCTGCAAAGTGCCGGGCGATGGCTGCGCCCGCGTCGGGATTGTGGCCGCCGTCGAGCCAGATGTCGCGGCCCGGCGCAAGCGCAGTCAGCGGGCCGTCCCCAAGCAGCTGCAATCGCGCCGGCCATCGCGCGTCCCGGATTCCTTGCGCCATGGCCTCGGGAGAGACCGTTACGCGGTCCTGGTGGCGCAGCATGGCGATAGCCAGCGCAGCATTGTCGGCCTGGTGCGTGCCGGGCAGGGCGGGAAGCGGCAGGGTCAACGCACCGAGGCTATCGCGATAGTCGATCTGCGCGCTGATGCTCGCGTCCCAGTCCTTGCCGCGCATTTGCAGCGGCGCTCCCGCTGCCGCTGCCGCTCGTTCAAGTTCCTGCTCGGCCTCGGGCGGGTATGCCATGGTCACCACCGGCGTCCCTTGCTTCATGATCCCGGCTTTCTCGAAGGCGATGCGGGCGAGCGGCAGTTCAGGCGTTCCCGCTTCCGGGGCGAGCAGAAAGGCCTCGTGGTCGATGCCGAGGGTGGCGATGCCGCTTGCGGCTGGCTTTTCCAGCACATTGGTCGCATCGAAGCGCCCTCCCAGGCCGACTTCGATCACGCAGGCATCGGCGGGATGGCGCGCAAAGGCGAGAAAACTGGCGGCGATCGTCGCCTCGAAAAAGCTGATCGGCAGATCGTTGGCGGTGTCGAGCACTTCCTTGAGGAGCGCGGCCAACTCTCCATCCTCGATCAGCTTGCCGGAAATGCGGATGCGTTCGTTATAGCGCACCAGATGCGGGCTGGTGGTGGCGTGGACGGCAAGCCCTTCGGCTTCCATCATTGCGCGCAGGAAGGCGCAGACCGAACCCTTGCCGTTGGTTCCCGCGACATGGAATGTGGGCGGCAAGTGTCTGTGCGGATCGCCGAGCCGGGCCAGCAGCACGCCGATCGCTTCGATGCCAATGCGGCCCTGAGGCAGCGACAGCGCTGCCAGCCGGTCAAGCTGCGCCTGGACCTGTGGGTGATCGGAAGTGGCGAAATCGCGCATGGCTTTGCGGCGTCAACCTGCCTTGTAATTTCGTCATTCCCGCGAAAGCGGGAACCCAGATCGCGACGGTCAGACCCTGGGTTCCCGCTTTCGCGGGAATGACGAGTTTCTAATCATCTCGCGCCCCATGCACCGCGTCGGCCAGTGCGGCGGTCAGCTCCCGCAGTGGCCCCCCAGCATTCGCTCCGTGTTGCCCGACCAACTCGACCAGTGCCGAGCCGACCACCACACCGTCCGCAACCTTTGCGATGGCGCTGGCTTGTTCGGGCGTGCGCACGCCGAAGCCGACCGCGACAGGCAGATTGGTCGCAGCCTTGAGCCGCGCAACCGCGTCTTCGATCGAGCCGATCCCGGCCTGCTGCATCCCCGTGATCCCGGCGACCGAGACGTAATAGAGGAAACCTGAAGTGTCCTTGAGGATTGTATTGAGCCGATCCGCATCGGATGTTGGCGTGGCGAGGCGGATCAGCGAAATGCCGCCAGCGCGCAAGGCAGGGCCAAGCGCGGCGTCTTCCTCGGGCGGGATGTCGACGCAGATTACGCCATCGACACCGGCCTTGGCGCATTCCCCGGCGAACCATTCAGGGCCCCGGATTGTCATCGGGTTGGCATAGCCCATCAGCACCAGCGGCACTTGCGGGTGGCGCGCGCGAAACTCAGCGGCAATGCGCAAGATATCAGCGATCCTGGTCCCCGCGCCAAGCGAGCGCAAATTCGCCGCCTGAATCGCCGGGCCATCGGCCATCGGATCGGTGAACGGCATCCCCAGCTCGATCACATCCGCGCCGCCCTCGACCAGCGCGTCAAGGTTGGCAGCGGTGTCGCCGTCGCCGCCGGTGAGGAAGCAGACGAGCGCGGGGTGGGGCTTGGCGAAGGCGGAGGCGAGGCGGGTCATTTAGGCACGCGTGGTATCGTCCGCGAGAAGTCTTCCGAGCAATCCTTCCAACGCGGCGGACTCAGTTTCGAAAAGTTGGGCGCCGGTCTCAAGGCCACGTTCACTGTAGAAAACCTTCCAGAGAGTCCCTTCACCGGCAAGTGCGTAAGTCTCGTTGCCTGCACCGTTCAAATCGAAAGCATCCAAACGAATGTTATGCTTTTTGACTTGCGTTAGAAAGTCCTTGCGCGTCACAACTCCACTCCCAAGTGCTCTGCTACGGTGAAGATGTCCTTGTCGCCCCGGCCAGAGACGTTGACGAGGATGATCCTGTCCTTGTCCATCTCCTTCGCGAGTTTCGGCAGCGCCGCCAGCGCATGGGCGCTTTCCAGCGCCGGGATGATCCCCTCCAGCTTGCAGCACAGCTGGAACGCCTCCAGCGCCTCATCGTCGGTGATGGGGACGTATTTCACCCGGCCCGATTCGTGCAGCCATGAATGCTCCGGTCCGATGCCGGGATAGTCGAGTCCGGCGCTGATCGAGTGCGCCTCGGTGATCTGGCCGTCCTCGTCCTGCAACAGGTAGGTCTTGTTGCCGTGGAGGATGCCGGGGCCGCCGCCGGTCAGGCTGGCGGCGTGCTGGCCGGTGTCGATACCGTGGCCCGCCGCCTCGACGCCGACCATCGCCACCTCCGCATCGTCGAGGAAGGGGTGGAACAGGCCGATGGCGTTGGAGCCGCCGCCGACGGCTGCCAGCAGCAGGTCGGGCAGGCGGCCAGTGCGGCTGAGCATCTGCGCGCGCGATTCGCGGCCGATCACCGACTGGAACTCGCGCACTAGCTCGGGATAGGGATGCGGACCCGCCGCCGTGCCGATGATGTAGAAGGTGTCATGGACATTCGCGACCCAGTCGCGCAGCGCCTCATTCATCGCGTCCTTGAGCGTTTTTGCGCCCGATTCCACCGGGATGACCTCGGCGCCGAGCAGCTTCATGCGGAACACATTGGGCTGCTGGCGCGCGACGTCGACGGAGCCCATGTAGATCACGCAGGGTATGCCAAAGCGCGCGCAGACCGTGGCTGTGGCGACGCCGTGCTGGCCCGCGCCGGTCTCGGCGATGATCCGGGTCTTGCCCATGCGCATCGCCAGCAGGATCTGGCCGATGCAATTGTTGATCTTGTGCGCACCGGTGTGGTTCAATTCCTCGCGCTTGAACCAGATTTGCGCGCCACCCAGATGCTCGGTCAGCCGCTCAGCGAAATACAAGGGGCTGGGCCTGCCGACATAATGTTCGAGCAAATCGTCGAATTGCTCCTTGAACTCGGGATCGGCCATGGCGGCGCGGTAATGCTTTTCCAGGTCGAGGATCAGCGGCATCAGCGTTTCGGCGACATAACGGCCACCGAACTGGCCGAAATGGCCGTCCTCATCGGGCAGGTTGCGTAAGGAGTTGGGCAGATCGCTCATAGCCGCGCCGCTTTGCAGAACGCGGCGATCTTGTCCACGTCCTTGACCCCCGGCGCGCTCTCAACGCCCGAGGATGTATCGACCAGCGGCGCGCTCGTCAGCTGCACTGCTTGGGCAACATTGTCCGGCGTCAGGCCCCCCGCCAGGCCCCAGGCCAGCGGGCCTTTCCAATGCGCGACCAGGCTCCAGTCGAACGACAGGCCCATCCCGCCCGGCAGGGCCGATCCCTTCGGGGTCTTGGCATCGAACAGCACCAGATCGGCGGCATCGGCATAGTCTCCGGCGCGCGTAACATCGTCTTGCGTGGTCACGGCCAGAGCCTTCCACACCGGTAGGCCGAAGCGCGCCTTGAGCTGTGCGGCGCGCTCAGGTGTTTCCTGGCCGTGCAGTTGCAACACGTCGAGCTGCGCTGCTGCCACCGCCTCAGCCAGCATCGCATCATCTGCATCGACGAACACGCCTGCGCGCGTGATGTGTCCTTCTGCCCGTGCGCCAAGCGCTGCCGCGTCACCCGGCGCTACATAGCGCGGGGAGGGTGGGTAGAAGTTGAAGCCGACATAATCCGCCCGCGCCCGGATCGCCGCGTCGAGCGTTTCGGGCGTCGAAATCCCGCAAATCTTGATGGCTGGCGCACTCATGCGGATCAGTTAGACCCCCTACAGGTGAAATCAAGGCGCCAGTTCGAAGGTCACTGTCACACTGGCCTGCATCTCGACTTCACCCGCCGATACCGGGGTCGATTCAGCAACGTCCATCGCCATGGCGCGAGCATACATCATTGGCGGGCCGCCCGAATTGCTGCTGGATTCGCTTATCGAGACAATCCGCTTGACCGTGAGACGCGCCGCACCGGCATAGAGCTGCGCGCGCTGCCTTGCCTTGGCGACGGCTTCCCGGCGAGCCTCATCAAGCGCTTCGTCTGGTTCGTCCATCTGGAAACTGGGTCCGTTGACCTGGTTCGCACCGGCGGAGATCAGCGTGTCGATCACTTTGCCGAACTCGTCCAGCTTGCGCTGCTTGACGGTTACATTGTTGCTGGCGCGATAGCCGATAATCGGCGGGGCCTGCTCTTCCAGCGTGGATGAGGCGCGTTGCCGGGAGCCATAGACCGGGTTGAGGTTGAGATTGCTGGTCTGGATATCCTTTTCCGCGATACCGGCTGCCTTCAGCGCCCGGATCACCCGGTTCATCGCGGCGGCATTGGCACCAAGCGCTTCGCGAGCGCTCTTTCCGGTGGTGGCGACGCCCGCGCTGAAGACCGCCAGGTCAGGCCTGCGGCTCGATTTTCCTTCGGCAGTGAGCGTCAGCAGCGTGCTGCCCGGCGCGACTGCAAGCCCGTCAATTTCCTGGGCTTGAGCGGTGATCGGCACGGCAAATGCGGCAAGGGCGAGCAGGGCAAGGCGGGAAGGCTTCATCTGTTTACTCCCTGGGATGGCGCTTGGGCAGTCGATGGTATCTCCCAGCGCCGTACTGAACCTATAAGTCGCCTCGATCGCCCGCGCGGCGGCGAGCGGGTCTTCGGCGCGCGAGATCGGGCGGCCCATGACCAGCACACTGGCTCCGGCATCGCGCGCCTGCCGCGGGGTGACGATGCGCTTCTGATCGCCTTTGTTTCCATCAGGCAGGCGCAGGCCCGGAACAACGAAGAACCCGTCTTTCCACTGCCTGTGGATGTCGCCGACTTCGTGACCGGAACAGACGATGCCGTCGAGGCCGGATGCCTGTGCCAGATCGGCAAGGCGCAGCGCCATATCATGTGGGCTGGCGTCGATGCCGAGCGGCTTGAGGTTCTTGTCGTCAATGCTGGTAAGCACCGTGACTCCCACCACCTTGCAATTCTCACCGGCGGCGGCCTTGGCGTCCTCCATCATTGCCTGCCCGCCCGAGGCATGGACCGTGACGATGGCCGGTTCGAGCACGTGGATTGCCTGCATCGCGGCAGCCACCGTGTTGGGAATGTCATGCAGCTTGAGATCGAGGAAGATCGGCAGGCCGAGCTTATGCATTTCAAGCACGCCGTGATGGCCATGAGCGCAGAAGAATTCGAGGCCGAGCTTGATCCCGCCAATATGCCCTGAGACCTTGCGAGCCAGAGCTTCGGCTACATCGAGGCGGGGGACATCGAGCGCGAGAAACAGAGGATTATGATTCATTTGGTTCCACTGGTTTGGCTGGCGCGTCCGATCCCACATTAGCGGGAGCCTCGGTCGACGCCGCGATCCTGATGCTGTTCTCAAGCGAGGTTATCCGGCGGGTCAGCCGCCAGCGATTGGTCCGGTTGATGAACCACATCGGCCCAAAGCCCAGTGCAAAGAAGAGGATCGCGATGATCCCGACCGGCCATTGGAAATGGATATAATTATTGTCTTCCAGCGGCCACAGATTGACCGGCGCCTTGTCCCAATTCATCGAAACAAAGGCCACTAGGATTGCCGTGACGACGATCCATAGAGCAGTGCGGATAAACTGCATGATGGCCTCCTGTAATCCTAAAGGCAGTTATTATCAGGACAATGTCTAGGCCGGTTTGCTCGCCAAGGGAAGGCTATGGCGCGCCAAAAACGCGCTCGAAAATCCGGTCTACCTCGTTGAAATGGTAGCCGAGGTCGAAATTCTCCTCGATTGCCTGAGGCGGCAGGGCGGCAGTGACTTCTTCATCGGCCTTGAGCAATTCCAGCAATGAGAGCTGCCCGTCCGAATCCCAGACCTTCATCGCATTGCGCTGGACCAGGCGATAGGAATCCTCGCGGCTCAGACCGGCCTGGGTCAGCGCCAGCAACACGCGCTGCGAATGGACGAGGCCGCCCATCCGGTCGAGATTCTTCTGCATCCGTTCGGGATAGACCAGCAGCTTGTCGACCACCCCGGTCAGCCGCGCGAGTGCGAAATCCAGAGTGATCGTTGCATCCGGGCCGATGAAACGTTCGACCGAGGAGTGGGAGATGTCGCGCTCATGCCACAGCGCAACATTTTCCAGCGCCGGCATAGCAAAGGCGCGGATCATCCGGGCCTGGCCGGTGAGGTTTTCGGTCAGGATCGGATTGCGCTTGTGCGGCATTGCCGAAGAGCCCTTCTGGCCCGGCGAGAAATACTCTTCCGCTTCCAGCACTTCGGTACGCTGGAGATGGCGAACCTCAACCGCGACGCGCTCGATCGAACTGGCAATCACCGCAAGCGTCGCGAAATACATCGCATGGCGGTCGCGCGGGATAACCTGGGTGGAGATCGGCTCGCAAGTCAGGCCCATCTTGGCTGCAACATATTCCTCGACCGAAGGGTCGACATTGGCAAAAGTGCCGACCGCACCGGAAATGGCGCAGGTGGCGATTTCGGCGCGCGCTGCCTCAAGCCGGGTCTTGCTACGGGCAAATTCGGCATGGGCCTGGGCGAGCTTGAGGCCAAACGTGGTCGGCTCGGCATGGATGCCGTGGCTGCGGCCGATGGTCGGGGTATATTTGTGCTCGATGGCGCGGGCCTGGATCGCGGCAAGCAGGGCGTCGACATCCTCCAGCAATATGTCTGAGGCGCGCGCGAGTTGCACGGCCAGGGTCGTGTCGAGCACGTCAGAGCTGGTCATGCCCTGGTGCATGAAGCGGGCTTCCTCGCCGACCTGTTCGGCCACCCACGTCAGAAAGGCGATGACATCGTGCTTGGTGACTGCCTCGATCGCATCGATCGCTGCCACATCGATAGTGGGATTGGTCGCCCACCAGTCCCACAGCGCCTTGCCTGCGCTCTGCGGCACAACACCCAGCTCGCCCATTCTGACGGCCGCATGGGCCTCTATCTCGAACCAGATGCGATAGCGCGCCTCGGGCTCCCAAATGGCTGTCATTGCAGGGCGGGCGTAGCGTGGGACCATGATCGACTCCGGATTGATCGGACGCAAGCGGCGCTAGGAGCCGAAGGGCCGCATGGCAAGGGCGAGAGAGGGCGGACGCTGCGCGATCTGTAACTTTGGCCGATCCCAAGGCGAATTCTGCTGCAGGGAGGGCGGCTCAATGACAGGGAACAATGCTGTGCGATCGAGGCGGTCGCTTTCGCCTCTCATTCGGGTGTCCCTGCGGGTCTGGGTCAAGACCTATCGCGCTGCGATCGCTACGGCGCGGCCTTTGGCCGATCTGCTGATCCGCCTTTTTGTGGCGCAATATTTCCTGCGCTCGGGCCTCGTCAAATTTGGAAATTGGGACACGGCACTCGCGCTGGCGAAATACGAATATCCGGTGAGCTGGATGAGCCCGGAGACGGCGGCTCTTGTTGGCGTAACCATCGAGCTTGCAGGGCCGGTGTTGCTCGTGCTTGGTCTGCTGACACGGCCTGCCGCCTTTGCCATGGCGGCGCTACTGGTGGTTTCGCAGATCGTCTACCTGCCGATAACGACCAACCTGTTCCTTATCGCGCTGCTCGGCTGGTACGTCTGGCACGGCGTTGGTGCAATCTCGCTGGACCGGGCGGTCGCGGCGGGTATTGCGCGAAGTGCACTGCCGTTGGCGCGGCCGATTGCCGGATTTACACGATGGCTGACCGCGCACATGGCGCCGATCTGGTTGTTGGTTGTTCGCCTGTGGTTGGCAGCATCAATAATCGTGGCGATGGGCTGGGTAGAGCCGCCGGTATGGCTTGCGACCTGGCTGCCATCGACGCAATTCGCCCAGATCCCAGCTCCGCTTGCCTTGTTGCTTGCGGCGATGCTTGTTCTCGGCTTGCTCGTGCCGCTGGCCGCACTGTTGCTTGCTATAACCGTGGGAGCAATGGCGGCGATGGGCCTCCATCCCGACATCTTCTTCCATGCGGCCCTGCTTCTCCTACTTCTTGGACTGTGGGGCGCAGGTGCAGTCGCGGCTGACGGGCAGATCACGGATTGGCTCGAACGCAGTATCTTGTTCGATAGGCCGGCCAGCCCGCCTCCTGCTGATTGGCCGCACGTGGTGGTGGTGGGCGGCGGTTTTGGCGG
>JAQWKP010000284.1 GCA_029247785.1 Novosphingobium sp. | reverse complement strand
TCTCGCTCCACTCGCCTGGCCGGTGGCCGCCCTCGGGGAGACACGCTGCGACGGGCCGCCTAGCATGTCGCAACGCAACCGCCGGAGGGCCATCGGCTATTTTGAAAAATCAAAAGATTCCCGGCGCCAATGCGGCAAGTGCGCCTTTTTCAGCAGTGAAGGTAATGGATGCGGAGCGTGCCAGATGCTTAGCGGCGGCACCGTCAACGCACAGGGGGTTTGCAACTCCTTCGCTGCCAAGTAGCTATGCGCCTAAACGGATTTTAACGGAGGCAAGGCATTGCGCGATGACTGGAAGTGCCGATGGTAAACCGGCGGATCGGCAAAGAGGATTCGGAAAGTCGGGAAATCCTCCTGCAAGCGGCCGAGCACCTCATGAAGACAGAGGGATATGCGGCGGTGACATCGCGCAAACTTTCGAGCCATGCCGGCCTCAAGCCGCAACTGGTGCATTATTACTTCAGGACGATGGATGAGTTGTTTGAAACATTGTTTCAGCGGGTCGCCGAACGCCACCTCGCATCGCTGAGAGAAATCGCGGATGGCAAGGACCGGTTGCCGCGGATGTTCCAACTGAGCTGCGACACTGAAAATGCCGTTCTGCACCTAGAATTCCTGGCGCTGGCAAATCACCGCAAGTCTCTGCACCAGCAGATCGCCGAGTTTGGACAGGAACTGAACCGGATCGAATCTAACATCTTCGTCGATGTCCTGGCCCAAGAAAGGATCGAGCTGGTCGATGTGACGCCTCAAGAACTGGCGACAATTTTCGAGACCGTCGCTCGCGGCATGGCCTTCGCCGGCGGATTCAACGCGAGTCATTTTACCAACGCGCGCAAGGTGCTCACTAACCTGCTTTCAAATTTCGGAACGACATACAAAATCCTGGCCGAAATCACCGCCGCCGAATGACGATGATGGGAACTGTTCAGTCCCACTCAAGCCTGCTGGCACCTCTGGGTACCAGCACCTGTCGATATTTGCCCGGTGTGAGCGACATACTCACCTGATCGGTTACGCCCTGGTAATCGCCCAGCGGGGTTTTCGCCCTGAACGTGTCCGGATCGAGATAGCGGTGCATGTCGGTCGACCCGGCAGTTTGGTGCGCCCATTCCTTGTCGAAGATGCCGAGCGAAACCAGCCAAAGCGCGACGCGAGTCAGTGAAACATGGACATGGTAGGATCCGCCTTCTTCCGCCCTGCGCCTGAGCGCCGCGACTACGCCGACTTGCGCGAGCCATGACGTCAGGTAATCGTTGACCACGACGACGGGCGGAAGCTGCGGCTGCTCCTCGCTGCCCTCCAGCGACATAATGCCCGCGACCGAACCAGCGCTTTGGTCAAAGCCAGGGCGATCCGCCCACGGTCCTTTGTCGCCGTGCAACGTGATTGAAACATAAACAATACCTGGTCGCTCGCGCGCAGCGTCTTCAGGCGTCAAGGCGATTTCCCGCATGAAGGCGAGGCGGCGATTGTGAAAGAATATGTCCGCATTGCTCAGCAGTTCGCTCAGTATCGGTCGGTCAGCGCGCGGATTGAGCCAGGCAGAGCGCATGCCAACATTGGCGGTGGCATAGATCGGATCGTTTTCGCCTTCTCCGGGACGCCAAAGATTCAGCACGTCTGCACCGTGAAGCGCGAGCGACCGTCCCAGCCCGGCACCGGCGATAACGTGGCCCATACCAAGCGCGCGCAACCCCGAAAACGGCTGTTCGCCCAAGGCTGGCAATGGCTCCTTTGCAGCATCCCCGATACGCGTCACCTCGATCAGCGGCATGTCGGCAAGTACATCGGTGAACTGTTGTTCCTGCAACATTTCGGGCAGGCTTCGCACGACGGGCATGACCACCCCATGTTCAGCAGACGTCTGTTCCAGTTCGAAAGCGTCCCATTTACCAATGGCTTCGGATACGGCGCTGTAGGTCAGCGGCACTCCCAGCAGATCCTGCGCTCTCATACGCAAGTTGGCATACATGGCCTGTGGCATGACCCAGCGCGCGTCCCTGGTGCGATAGAAAATGGCGCTCATCGCGTTACCGACTTCAAGCGTCGGTAGCACCGGATAGCGCCCGAGCCTCTCCCATTTGCCATCGTAAAACGGGCTGAGCCGGTGCGGAGCCTTACGCAGGTCGAGCGAGATGTCCTGCCCTTCGCCCCCCCGCCAACGATGCATCGCCGCAGCCGCAACAGACTTTGCCAGCAAACCGATTGATGCGCCGCCGCCGATGCGCAGCGGACTTTTTACAACCGGGTCGGCACCGGTGCAGGTAACCGTCCCACCGGCATCCTCCAGGGCAAGTCCGACACCCTCCAGAACGTCGCGAAGCGCGCCGTTCAGATCGAACTCCGCCGATGTCAGACGCTGCGCGTATGAAGCCTCAAGTTGCGCCTTGAACGTGGACAATGTTTATCGCCCGAGCTGTTTGTCGAGCCAATGCGCAATGTACTGCATGGCGTCCTGCGATTCGGGGGTTTCCGGCGCGGTGCTGTAACTGGAATGCCAGCCGCCCTCGATAATGTAGAGATGCGATTCCACGCCCTGCTTGAGCAGTCTGGCATGTCCGCTTGCCGCACCGCTCAATTCCGGCGCACGCGTGCCTGCCACCCACAGCGTCGGCGGATAATCGGACAATGTTTCCGGAGAGGTTTCGGGCACCCATTCAGTGCGGCTGCGGTCACCGAAATAGCCCCCAGTCGAAACGAGCGTGGTTCCAGGTTTTGAAAAACCGCCGCTAAAATTCCAGATCGCCGAATCTCCGACCGCAGTCTGGAATCCGGCGGCGAGCGGCGCGATCGCTCCGGGCGGCGGAAGACCCTTGGCCTTGAACCACGGGATCGACTGCAAAGTGATGACACCGCCAGCCGAGCCACCGAAAATGCCGACACTTTCAGGATCGTACTTCTTGAGTATCTCACGATACACGGCGCTCAGGTCTTCAAGCGCGGCGGGGTGCGTTGCTTCTGGATAGAGACGATAATGTATCGTGACGACTTCGATCCCGCTGAGTGCAGCGACCGGGATGGCATCCAGCAATGCGACGGACGGCCATCCGACCATGAAGGCACCGCCATGCAGGTTGAGCAGGATGCGCTTGCGGTTGGCCTTGGAAATGCCGCTCTTGGGCCGAACACGAATAACCTCGACGCCGGCAATCGTTTCATTCACAATCTCGACGGGATAGCGATCCTTGACCCACGGTATCGTCCTTTCGAACTGAGCGTTCACATGCGCGCGCATCATTGCGGCGACTTGCAGGCTGGGTGCCATGGAGATTGTTCCATCACCAGGAGTCGCCAGTGATTTCTCGTATGCGCGCTTCTGTTCGTCGCTTGAAAGCGAGGACGGCGGGTAGACAAATGCGGGCACCTCGATCGAACCGGTATCGGTCTTCTCTGAATTGGCATCCGGGTCGTCTTCGGCTGACGCTTGAACAGGCAGCAATCCCAGCGCAAGGGTCGCAGCCGCTATCGCACAGAATTTGGGAAACCTGGTATGCATTGGATTCTCCCATATATTTTCTGACCGGCCATTTATTCGTTGCGGCCAATGATACACACGTGGAACGAACCTGACCTGTCCATCACTAGGAGCCTTGACGAATCACCGCCTCAGATATTATGCGTTACTGTATCGCATAAAAATCGTCGCTGGCAAAGGTAGTCTTTTGACGGGGGCTTTCGGAACGGGACCTGCCGCCAGCCTGCAAGGAGTTTGCATATGACCGCGCTTGAGAATCGTGACTATTTCACTGACCCGGATATCGCCAGGGATCCTTATCCATTCTTCGAGGCGGTCCGCGCGCACGGTCCGGTCTGGCAACCGGAAAACCGAGACTACCTGATCGTCACCGGCTTCGACGAGACCATCGAGATTCTCAATAACCATCACGATTTTTCAGCCATCGTTGGCCTTGCCGGTGCTGCTGCACCGCTGCCGTTCGAACCGATTGGTTCAGACATTACCGACCAGATCGAGGCGCACCGGGCGAAATTCCTCGGCGGCGATCAGGTGGTGATGCTCGACGATGAACCGCACACCAAACTGCGATCGCTGATGAACCGGCTGTTCACCCCGTCGCGCCTCAAGGCGAATGAGGAATACATGACCGCGCTTGCGGAGCGTATGGTCCACGACGTGGTCGCCAAAGGTCGCTGCGACCTGATTAGCGAAATCGCGACGCCATTTGTCACGCTGGTCATTTCCGATCTGCTCGGCGTGCCGGCCGAAGACCGGGACACCTTCATGCAGCTGATCGACGCGTCTCCGGCACCGGGCAACCTCGACGCCAGTCTCAACACGCATGAAGGCGAAACGCACCCGATGGTGGCGATGACCGGGTATTTCTATCGCTACATCACCGAACGTCAGGAAAACCCGCGCGATGATATCCTGACCGAATTGGCCGGAGCGGAATACCACGACGGCACCCGGCCATCGATGATGGACCTGATGACGCTGGGCGTGTTCATGTTCGGCGCGGGGCAGGATACCAGCGCCAAGCTGCTGGGCAATTCGATGCGCTACATCATCGACGTGCCGGGCTTGCAGGACCAGCTGCGCGCGGATCCCTCGCTGATCCCGGCGATGCTGGAAGAAATGCTGCGGCTGGAAGGATCGACAAAACAGCTTTCGCGCCTTGCCCGCCGCGACACGAAAATCGGTGACTTGCCGGTGAAGGCGGGCACGAAGGTGCTGATGGGCCTGTCGGGCGGCAACCGCGATCCGGGCCGCTGGGAAAACCCCGGTGAATTCCAGCTCAATCGTCCGAAGATCAAGGAGCATGTTGCTTTCGGCAGGGGCAAGCATGTCTGTGCCGGTGCTCCACTGGCGCGTGCGGAAGTGCGCATCATCATCGAGAAGTTCCTTGAGCAGACCGCACACATCGGCCTTGACGAGAGCAAACATGGTCCTGCCAGCCAGCGCCAGTTTGACTTTGAGCCAATTTTCATCATCCGCGGCCTGTCCGAACTGCAAGTGACGTTCACTCCGGCGGCGGGATTTAAACCTTGAGCAGCACGTTCGGAGGCTGTTCGGCGCTGGTCAGCGGCGGTGCGGGCGGGCTTGGCGGTGCAACAGCGCGCCGCCTTGCAGAGCTCGGCTTTGCGGTCGTGGTGTTCGAACCCGATTCCGCACGCGTCGAGAACTTCGCCCGCGAAATCGGAGGCAATGCGGTCGGGGTCGCCGGGGACCATACCGACGAGGCGGCGATATGTCGCGCAATCGAGGCGGCGCAGGAGCGCGGCCGCTTCTGCGTCAACGTCAACGCTGCTGGCGTTGCAATCGATGCGCCGGCGACGGCAACCGCCGAGGGCGTGCCGCATGATATGCAGGTGTTTCGCGACATGGTCGAATTGCACCTGTTCGGCCCGTTCAATGTCTCGCGCCTCAGTGCGGCGGCATTTGCCGCGAACGAACCAGACGAGGACGGCCAGCGCGGGCTGATCATCAACACCGCCTCGACCGCTGCCTGGGATGGCCAGGCCCGACAGGCAGCATATTCGGCGAGCAAGGCCGGTATCGCCGGGATGACAACGGCCATGGCTCGCGATCTGGCCGAAATTGGCGTTCGCGCCAATTCTATCGCCCCCGGCCCGATCTGGACACCGCGCCTTGCCGGCGCGCCCGATGCGATCAAGAACGCGCTGATCGCCAATGTCGCGTTCCCGAAGCGCTTCGGCAACGCCGAAGAATACGCGTCGCTGGTCGAGGCGATGCTCAGAACGCCCTTCCTCAATGGCCAGACCATCCGCCTCGATGGTGCAATGTCGACGCCGCTTACCAGCTTTGCGCGTTAAGCGCCGGATCGCCGCGACAGGTCGGAAACCAGGAGATTCACCGGTGCAAAGATTGAAAAGCGTATTTCTCGGAGCAGTTGCAGGAACATCATTGGTGCTGCTGGCCGGAACGCCTGCATCGGCAAAGAGTGCAGTTGCTGAGGCAAATTCCTGGATGACCCCGGACATTGTCAAACGCCAGTCATCGGCACCCGATGATGCACAGAAAGAAGCTGTCGCGGCAGAGCGCGCGCGGATGCTTATCGCCGCGATGACCTTGCCGCAAAAGATGCAACAGCTTACCGGAAGCCCGCCCGAGATATTGCCCGAATTACCCCAGTGCTTCGGTGCCCGCCACGTGAGCGGAATTGCCGACCTCTCCATTCCCACATTCCGGATTTCAAACGGTCCTGTCGGCGTTGGCCAGAACGACTGTATCTCAAGCAGTGTGTATGAGGCGATCAAGGACGATCCCAGCCCTTATGCTGGCTATGTCGCTTATACGCACCCGACATCGGCAGAAGCGACCGCTCTGCCATCGGCGACCGCA
>JAQWKP010000278.1 GCA_029247785.1 Novosphingobium sp. | reverse complement strand
GATATCGATGCCGGTTTCGGCAATCCCGAGGCAACCTACCTGCTCGCCAAGAAGATGATCGAGGCTGGTGCCTGCGCGCTCCAGATCGAAAACCAGGTCTCCGACGAAAAGCAATGCGGCCACCAGGACGGCAAGGTCACCGTGCCGCACGAAGACTTCCTCCAGAAGATCCGCGCGATTCGTTACGCGTTCATGGAGCTTGGCGTCGAGGACGGCATCATCGTTGCCCGCACTGATTCGCTTGGCGCCGGCTTGACCAAGCAGATCGCCGTCACCCATGAGCCGGGCGACCTTGGCGACCAGTATAACGCCTTCCTCGATTGCGAAGAGGTCGAAGGTGCAGGCGCCCCGGGCGACGTGTTGATCAACCGCGACGGCAAGCTGATGCGCCCCAAGCGGCTTCCAAGCAACCTTTACCAGTTCCGTCCCGGCACCGGCGAGGAGCGCTGCGTGCTCGATTGCATCGCCAGCCTGCAAAGCGGCGCTGACCTGCTCTGGATCGAGACCGAAAAGCCGCATATCGAGCAGATCGCCGGCATGGTCGACAAGGTTCGCGAAGTCGTTCCCAACGCCAAGCTGTGCTATAATAATTCGCCCAGTTTCAACTGGACGCTGAACTTCCGCCAGCAAGTCTATGATCGCTGGGAGAAGGATGGTCTCGACGTGTCTGGCTATGAGCGCGACCGCCTGATGAGCATCGATTATGACGGCACCGAGCTGGCCGACGAAGCCGATGAGTTCATCCGCACGTTCCAACGAGACTCTGCGAAGCGTGCCGGCATCTTCCATCACCTCATCACTTTGCCGACCTATCACACCGCCGCGCTGTCGACCGACAATCTCGCGCGCGAATATTTTGGCGATCTTGGAATGCTGGGCTATGTTGCCAACGTCCAGCGCGCCGAGATCCGCCAGTCGATCGCTTGCGTGAAACACCAGAACATGGCCGGCTCCGATCTGGGAGACGACCACAAGGAATATTTCGCCGGCGAAGCGGCGCTCAAGGCGGGCGGCAAGGACAACACCATGAACCAGTTCGCGGCCTGACCGGCCCGCAGCTGAAGGAGAACCATCAAGATGGCAGCACCGATCCGCTCAAAAGTCACCTTTTCGAATGAAGACTTCGCGCTTCTCAAGGAAGCCGTGCGTTTCTGGATCCAGAACCACGAGGAAAGCCCCGATACGTCGAAATACGCGCATCTCTATCACCGGCTGGGAACCGCCGCCGGCAAACCCTGACGCAGTTCTTTCCTGGGGAGGAAAGACCAGCCCGTCGCATCCTTCGGGTTGCGACGGGCTTTTTTGATGCAGCGCCAATGTTTTCCCGACCACCTTTTCCCGGTTGTCCCCCAGGTTGCCAGCCGTCACCTTCGCTCAATAGCGCAAGCAGGAGCAAGCAATGGAATTCTCAGGCAAGGTTGCACTCGTTACTGGCGGTGCGAATGGAATCGGGCGGGGGATCGCCAGGGCCTTCGCTCGCGAAGGCGCTGCGGTGGCGATTGCCGATATCATGGAAGACAACGCCCGCGCCGTCGTTGCCGAGATCGAAGCGGAAGGCGGGCGCGCCATTGCTGTGGCCTGCGACGTTTCCGACCGCGCGTCTGTGGCGGCGATGAAAAGCAAGGCAGAAAACCAACTCGGCCCGGTTGACCTGCTGGTCGCCAATGCCGGCGTCACCATGTTCGAAGACCTCACCGATATGAGCGACGCCGATGTCGACTGGGTGATCGATATCAGCCTTTACGGCGTGGTCCATTGCACCCAGGCCTTTGTGCCGGACATGATTAAGCGCGGCGGGGGCCATATCGTCGCAACCGCCTCGATCGCCGGCCTGCTCGCGCCCTTCATCGGCCAGCATGCGCCTTATTGCGCGGCCAAGGCGGGGATCATCGGCTTCATTCTCAGCCTGCGCACAGACCTTGAAAAACATGGCGTCGGCGCATCGGTCTTGTGCCCCAGCGCGGTCGAAAGCCGCATAACCGATAGCCCACTCTACCGACCGTCCCGCTACGGCGGACCGCAGCGCGGCGAAGTTACCTTACCCGATGGCGCCGGCGAGCAGGGCCACGCAGTCAGCCGCCCGGCCACGGACGCCGCCGACATGGTGATCGAGGCGATTAGGGCCAACCGTGCGGTGATCGTCACTGACCCCAGCCACCGCGCGGGGTTCGAGCGCGGGATGGTCGCCCAGGTGCTCGAAGCCTTCGACGCGGCGGCGGCATTCGACGCGGCGAGAGGGAAGTAGGCGGATCGTATCTGCCGAGTCGTTAGAGGTTTGGTTGATGAAACACATGCGCTGAAGGGTGTATTTGGCTGCGCGCGAGCTATGCCCGGAGCGGGGTAGGGTTGATCGACGATGGACGGAGCCGATGCGAATGTAGCAAGGTTGATGCATGTAGGAAAATGGCGGGTTTGCGAAGATTGACCGGCGGAGGCAGGCTTTAGTGCCCACAGGTTGATCTAACGCAATGCCTGCCCCGGACCCGATCATTACCCATCTTGCAGATGCCGGGATTGCGTAGAATCGCGTGAAATACGGCTACAGTTGGATAATCCTGAAAACAACGGGGCACCGCTCATGTCAAGATTTATAGGTCGCAAGCTACTGAGTATCATAGGATTCTTCTTGATTGCGTGTATTTCCGTGTTCTACATCTCCTCAGAGATCCTGGCACAAGCTTCGACGGGGTATCTGCATTTTCCCAACAAGAGCATTCCGGGACGCAACATCACGACACTGCAGAACCAATCGCCCCAGTCCTGCGCGGCTGCTTGCAATGCCAATTCCAGCTGCAAGTCGTTCGACATGGACAAGAGCGGAAATTGCTGGCTCCAGGACGCCAACCGCTCGGATGTTAGCCTGTCCGACAGCAGTACCTATAATTACTACGAGCGTCCTACCGGCTCGGGCAGCGGCCATGCTAATGCGCAGGCCAGCTCGAATTCTCCGGAGAACATCGGCAATTGTCCCACCAACGCGACCGGCTATCGCGGATCGGGCGGCAGCTACACCTGCTCTTGCAGCACCGCCGCGTCCGGTTCCGGCAACGTCTGGGGCACCTATGTCTATACCGACGAATCGGCGATCTGCCGGGCGGCCGTCCAGGCCGGAGTGATCAGTGCTGGCGGCGGCCAGGTGATCTTCAACATCCTGCCCGGACGATCGTCCTACAAAGGCACCGGCGGTGGCACGCATAACGGCGTTTCCAGCTCCGACTACGGCAGCTGGCAGGGCAGCTACAAGTTTGCCCCCTGGGCGCCACCCGTCCGGTCTTCATCGGGCGGCAGAGCCAGCAGCGGCTCACCGGCCAGGCAAACCGCTTCCCATTTCGGTGCCTGTCCTGCCAATGCTACCGATTATCGGAACAGCGGAAAGACCATCACCTGTGCTTGCGGCAGCAGCGAAACGACGAGTGGTTCGGTCTGGGGAAATGACACCTATACCGACGATTCGAAGATTTGCCGCGCGGCGGTTCATGCCGGCGTTATCGGCAGCGGCGGGGGTCAGGTCACCTTTATCATGATAGGCGGCCAGTCAGCCTATCAGTCTACCAGCCGCAATGGCGTTTCGAGTTCGAGCTATGGCAGCTGGCACGGCAGCTACCGGTTCCTCCGCGCACGCACCACCACCGACACAGCTCAGCGCACCACCACCCGCACTACACCGCGCACCAATAGCAGCGCGGTGACAACAAACCGCGGCCCGGATGGCTTTGTCTGTGTCCTGGGAACGACGCTGCCCGGAAGAAACATCGCAACCCTGCAGAACCAGACGGCCCGATCATGCGCGATCGCCTGCGGCAAGCGGACCGGCTGCAAGTCGTTCGACATGGACAGGCAGGGGAACTGCTGGCTTCAGGACGCCAACCGCATGAGTGGCAAAGTGGTCAGCAGCAGCACCTATGATTATTGCGAACCTCTCAACAGCAGCAATTGAGACCGGCGACACGACTATGCGGCGACCGAGGCACGGCCTTGTTCACTGGCATGAAGCCCTGATGTGGGTGGGACGGAACTTCGCCACATTATTTCTGTCATCCCCGCGAAAGCGGGGGGCGCAGGCAGGTTGTGAGGAAGAGTGGCAGCCGGCCTGATGTCCCCGCCTTCGCGGGGACTCGTGTTGCCGATCTTTGCGCGCGCCCGAAACTTCACAGTTGTGGGAAGTCGGCGTGCCGAAACGGCTGACCCGGCGGCTGGCGATACATCGCCATCACCGGATGATAGTCCGGATCCTCCTTATCCGCCGAACAGCGATAGCCCCCGCCGTCATCCAGACCGCCGACCACCACATCCTCGCCGAAAAAACGCAGCGTGACGGTCTCGCGGCTGACGTAATCGCTGTTTCCGCCGCCGCCATGCAGGATGGAGGGGTGAAAGATCACCAGATCGCGCGGGCCCGTCGCCCAGGACACGAAATCCCACGTCTCGCGCTGCGCATCGACATCTGGCAGTGGCGGAATGTCGGCGCGGTCGAATAGCGGGATATCGCCCTCGTCGGGATACGATTTTGTCGCGTTGTACAGCGGGCCAAGGTGCGATCCGTGCACCAGCTCCAGCGCGCAATCCTGCGGGACATCGCCAAGGCAGAACCAGACGTTGGCAAGTTGTTCCCCGCGCGTCGGCATATATAGAGCGTGTCCTGATGCCATAGGTTCGCG
>JAQWKP010000041.1 GCA_029247785.1 Novosphingobium sp. | reverse complement strand
ACCCCGGTGGTGGTCTCCTCGGAAACGCCTTTGATGGCGATCACGGAGCGCGAGAGATAGCCCGGCCTCGCCTTGGTGAAGGCCTTGAGCGCGCGCTGGAACTCGATTTCCTCGGTATTGGCCGGGTCATCCATGGCGTCGCCCGCCTCGAGCCTGGCACCCCACAGCGCGAACATGGTGGCATCGCCGCCATCGTCGAGGATCATGTTGGCAGTCTGGTCATCGCCCCAATCGAATATCTTGCCGACATAGTCCCAATAGTCGGCGAGGCTCTCTCCCTTGATCGCATAAATCGGGACGCCAGTGGCCGCGATGGCGGCAGCGGCATGATCCTGGGTCGAAAAGATGTTGCAGGTTGCCCAGCGCACCTCCGCGCCGAGTTCGACCAGCGTTTCGATCAGCACCGCAGTCTGAATCGTCATGTGCAGCGAACCAGTGATACGCGCGCCGCTCAGCGGCTTTGACTCGCCAAATTCCTCACGCAGCGCCATCAGGCCTGGCATTTCGGTTTCGGCAATGGCGATCTCTGCGCGGCCATATTCGGCCAGGCCGATATCGGCGATGGCATAGTCCTGGGTGATTTCGGCAGCTGTAGCCACGGTGCGAATTCTCCTGAAAACGGTGTCGGCGCGCACCGAGACAGGAACCAAACCGAACAAAACCCGGCGCGCAAGCAGGGCGCTGCTTAGCGCTTCACCGGTCTGGAAGCAAATATAAAGATTTCTTTATATGATGGCGAATTTCTTCCTAGCGCTCCGCCAGCGCAAATCGTTCGATCGCACGATTCGAGGATAGTTGGTCTGCCGCTTCGATCAGCGTCTCGCGGCTATCGATCCGCGAGAGATTGCCGGTGACCATCTTCAACTGCCCGCAATCGAGCCACGGATGGCCACGTCCATATCGATTGGCCATGCTCACCGTCATCTGATCTAGTTTCTTCTTCGCACCTCTTGAGCCAATACGCCGGGAAAGGTCCGAGTGCAGATCGTGATGAGCACCGTTCAGCGTGCCCATATGCTTGGTCGTGAAGCGACCATAGTCCGACCAGAAATTATCGCTGCTCGTCCGGCAGCGTAGTCCGGTGACCATCAACATGATGTCAAGCAGAAGCAATTTCTCGGCCCCGCCTCGCGATGGCGCCGCCTGCGCTGGCATCGATGACGCAAATACCGCTGATAGAGCCAGCAGTGCGTGCAACTGCCTCCCAACCCGTCGGCGCCGGGCCAAGGCTGGCGCCGGTCTCCCAAATTTGATCATGAAACAGTCTCCCCGCAGGCTGATTCCCGCGATAGAGAGCTTCGCGCGAGGCCTTTACTCGTTCTTCAACATTGGCGGTGAAGCGAAATTTACCATGAGCACACGTTGCCGGATGGCAACAGCAGCCTATATCAGCCGGTGAAGCGACTCACATTCAGGAAAGGATGCCCCCATGACCATCGCCGTTGGTAACAAACTCCCGGACGTCAAATTGATGAAAGCAACCGAAGCAGGCCCAGAGGCCGTGCAGGCTGGCGAATTTTTCGCTGGCAAGAAGGTTGCACTGTTTTCAGTGCCTGGTGCGTTCACCCCGACCTGTTCGGCCAAGCACCTGCCGAGCTATGTGCAGAAGGCCAGCGAGCTCAAAGCCAAGGGCATTGATGAGATTGCCTGCACCGCTGTCAATGACGCCTTCGTCATGGGCGCATGGAACCGCGCCGATGGCGGCGAGGACGTCACTATGCTCGGCGATGGCAATGGCGATCTCGCCCAGGCGCTCGACCTCACCATGGACGGCAGCGGCTTCGGCCTCGGCCAGCGCGGCTCGCGCTGGTCCATGGTGGTGAACGACGGCACCGTCGAACAGCTGTTCGTAGAAGCTGCCGGCGAATATAAGGTAAGCTCGGCAGAGCACATGCTCGGCGAGCTCTGAGAATCTTCTCAGCTCGCCAACACTCGTACCAGGGCAATGTTCTGGACCCTGCCGTACGGCGTGTCCGGATCACCCTCGCGCTGTGATGCAACGCGCAAGGCTGGAAAGCGTGTGCCCGGCGTGCCGTAGCGGTGGGTCGCGGTGATCGTGAGTTTTTCGGCAGGCTCGCCAATCTCGGCCTGGACCGGATAGTCGCCCGCACCTTCGAAATCCCATTCCGCCGAAACAAGCTTTCCAGCACCGGGCGGCACTTCGATGGTGGCGACGAAACTCACCGTCTCGCCCGAGACGATGTCGGCGCGATCGCCACCATCCGCCGTAAGCGCGATCACCGCCTGAATGCCCTTTCGCTCGCCTGCACTGTCGGGCACCAGCACCTGCGTATCCTCGACGCGGTAGCTTGTTTCGGACGGTCGCTCCCCCTTCTCGACCCAGCGCGCAAGGTCACGCAGGGCCTGTTGCAACGCGCCGCCAAAGCTGACCGCATGACCGCGCTGGATCGCCCTCATCGGATTTTCATGATGGGCATTGTCGACGAAATAGACCCCGAATTTGTCTTCCAGTGCCGAACCAAGCACATCGGCTGTCTTTCGCCGATACCAGTCGGTCTGCCACGCAAAAGCGTCGACATCGAGCAGCACGGCCAGCATCAGCATCTTGCCGTCGAAGCGACCCTCAAGCATGGAACCCGCCGCATTGACCGTCCCGACCGGGCCGATCAGCACGTCGCGCTGGGGATAGAGCGGCGTACCGTCTTCACCAATGAACTGGTCCCAACCGTAGTAGTGGCCCGCAGGCGGAACCTGGTGGCGATGATAGGTCTGCAGCGCCAACGTCCAACCATTATCGATGCACACAAGGTCCCCGGCAGTGACTGCGGCGGCCACGGCCGGATCAGCGGTCATGATCAGCTCGCAAGTCTTGCCGTCAACAGTCTTGACCGGCAGGCTCGCGCCCTTTGCTGCGCCACTCAGCACGGTAAGATGCGCATCAGCGCAATCCTGATCGGGCGCTTCGGCAAGCTCGAGCAGGAACGGCGGTCCTCCCTCCACCGAAGTGACCCGCGTTTCATGGCGAAAGCGCGCTTCTGCAATTTTCGATGACGGGTCGGTCCCGAGATATCCCGGCTTGCCCCAGAAGTCCTCTAGGTAAGTCGGATCGATCTGTGGAATCATGCCGGAGATATTCGCGAAATAGCCGCTGTTCATCGCCGCCTGATCGTACCAGCTGCGCGGTGGGAAGCCCATCAGCGACACTTCGCGCATGGCCGCAGCCTCTTCCTCGTTCAGATCGGCATAGGGATCACCACTTCCGCCTGGCGCCACAGCGTCGGCGATACCAGGCAGCCTGTTACGCTGGCGCAGCACCCGCAAGGCATGCATGCGCACCGTGAACATGCTGGGGATCGCCTGGTCGCAGCCAGGTACGAAGGGAACGAAGCCCTCCCACACGCCGCTGGTGTTCTCCGCCGCCCCTTGCGTTTGATAGGCCCCGCCGCTTCCACCGAACAGATAGCCATAGGTCCGATGCTCGCCGAAGATGTCGGCGGCGACCCTTCGGGAAAACTTGGCTGCCGCCGCATTGACGCGATAGGCCGCGATAGCCGGGTCGGCCCCGGCCACCCGGAACAGACCGCCATTGTTCGTCTGGACGTAATAAGCGCCGCTATCGAGCGTAAAGCCGAGGTCACCCATCGCCACTTCGAACTCGATTGGAAACGGGCCGATATCCGCTGAAATCGCCATCGGATAGGTGTTGTGGAAGAACCGCCCTTCATAATGATCTTCGGGAGGGAAGTAGAACGAGAACCGCGCTTCTGTGTCCTTGAAGCCGCCATGGACATATCGATGTGGCACAGGATCGCCGCGCTCCTCATCGATCTCGATATAGGGCTCATAATAATCCGGATCGACCGAGGTGGCGGTGACCTGAAGCGGCCCGGCTTGCATAGCAGTTTCAGTCATCCTCTGATTTCCCTTGTTCCCTGTGGTTCAGGTGCGCGCCCCTGACGAGAACGCGGTTTTGATTGGCCTAGCTGCAGGACAACGCCGATTCAACGCACTCCGCATTCCAGGCCTCCCGCCCTCATGTGGCTTGCCCGCTCGGCAGACGCAGGATACGGACAGGCGCGAAGGAGATCACGATGGCCCGTTCAGTTATCGTCACCGGCGGCTTCGGCGCGCTCGGCCAGACCGTTGCCAAGGCGTTTGCGGACCAGGGCGACAAGGTCGCGCGCGTCGATTTTGCGCCAAGTCCCGCTAGCGAGCTTGCTGGAGCGCTCGATGTCGGCAGCGTAGACCTGACCGATCAGGCCGCAACACGGGTCGCTCTCGATCGGGTAGTCGCCGCCCACGGCGGCATTGACGCGCTTGTCAATATCGCCGGCGGCTTCACCTGGGAGACACTGGAAGACGGGAGCATAGACAGTTGGGCCCGGATGCAATCGATGAACCTGATGACGGCCGCAACGATCACCAAGCTGGCGCTGCCCGAACTTAAGAACGCAAGCGAGGGGCGTATCATCAATATCGGCGCAGGCGCGGCGGTGAAAGCCGGGATGGGCATGGGGGCCTATGCCGCATCCAAATCAGGCATCCACCGCCTGACCGAGGCGCTTGCTGAAGAACTCGCCGGATCGAGCCTGACAGTCAACGCGATCCTGCCAAGCATTATCGACACGCCGACCAACCGCAAGGATATGCCCGACGCCGATTTCTCGGACTGGGTTCGTCCTTCGGCAATTGCCGATGTCATCATGTTTCTCGCCTCACCCGCCTCACGGGCTATTACCGGCGGGCTGATACCGGTGACGCGCGGCGTCTGACATTGCCCGTCAGACTCTGAGACGCCTTATCAATAGCCCATCAGGCTGAGCACTTCCTCGCGACTACGGTCGTCTTCCAGGAATGCACCCATCATCCGGCTGGTGACCATGCCAACTCCAGGCGTACGCACTCCGCGCGCTGTCATGCAGCTGTGGCTGGCATCAATCACCACGGCAACACCGCGCGGCTTGAGGTTGTCCCAGATACATTGCGCCACTTCAGCGGTCAGTCGTTCCTGGATCTGCAGGCGGCGAGCAAAGCCGTGCAGCACGCGGGCAAGCTTGGATATGCCAACGACATGATCCTTTGGCAGATAGGCGATCGCCGCCTTGCCGATGATCGGTGCCATATGGTGCTCGCAATGAGACTGGAAGGGTATGTCCTTGAGCAGCACGACCTCGTCATAGCCGCCCACTTCCTCAAAAATGCGCGAAAGGTGTGCCGCCGGTTCTTCTTTGTAGCCGATACAGTATTCACGCCAGGCCCGCGCCACGCGCTTGGGCGTATCAATCAGCCCTTCGCGAGTTGGGTCATCGCCAGCCCAGCGGATCAGCGTGCGAATAGCATCCTGAACGTCGTCGGGTACCGGTGGTTTGGCAGGCACGCCGGTCTGTTCGTGCTCGCCTTCGTCGAAGTCGCTCATGGTCTTGTCTTGCTCCGTCACTTCGCCTGCTGCCTACTGCAACAAGAACGAGGCGCAAAGCAAATCCGCCAACGGGACCGCCTGCGCTTGAGGGCAAAAGGAAAATGGCGCGCCCGGAAGGATTCGAACCTCCGACCCCCTGGTTCGTAGCCAGGTACTCTATCCAGCTGAGCTACGGGCGCGCGAGAGAGCGGCACATAGAAAGGCAACCAGCCTTTGGCAAGCGCCTATGGCAAGTGTCCTATCCACGGATGTGAAACTTAAGCTGCAATCAACTTCTCAGCCAGCTTGGCGGCGAGTGGATAATCAAGTGGCGGCATGGCGAGCCCGGCGAGCTGGTCCGCCCGATACCATGCGATCAATTCGCCGCCCTGGCATGTCGGTGTGCCGGTCCAACGGCTGCAAGTGTAAAGAAGTATGACAAGTTGGCCGCCGTGCTGTGAACCGCCGCCCGGACCGCTGGCGAAACTCAGTGGATCGAGGTCTTCCGGATCGATCATCAATCCAAGCTCCTCGGATATTTCGCGCGATGCCGCCAATTGCGCCAATTCCCCGTGCTCTATCTTGCCTCCTGGAAATTCCCATAGGCCGCCGTGAACGCTCTTCTCACGCCGCTTTTGCAGGAGGACCTGGCCAGATTCGTCGAGCAACGCGACCGCAACCACGAGTAAAGCTGTCGAGAAATTTGCCACATTAATGGTCCGGTTTAATGAATTAGTAAGAAAATGGCCCGAAAAATCGCTGCATATGCCGAAAAGTAGGAAGTCGATAGAGATGAAACGCATCTGCACACAGATACTCAATGATTGTCGGGGAACCTCGGCCGTCGAGTACGGTATTATCTGCGCGATGATCATCATCGGACTTGTTTCAGCCGTCGCCGGTGTTGCTGAAGAAACCAGCAACATGTGGACGAATGTCTCAAGCCAGTCCGAAGAAGCAATCGCAAGGTCGCGTTAGACCTTTGTCAAGACATATGGATTAGTCATCCAGTTGTCCGACGAGCAAGTGCAAATCGGGCCGGGTATTGAAGACTGTAAACCAGGAGACTGAAAATGAAGTTCATCAAGAAAATGCTGCGCAACGAAGAGGGCGCCACCGCCATTGAATACAGCCTTATCGCTGCTCTGATCGCCGTTGCCGCGATCTCCGCGATGCAGGGTCTGGGCGATCAGCTCACCTCGACCTTCAACACGACTTCGTCGACGATGGCCAACCCGTAAGACGCCATCGCTTACGCGAACAAAGATCAGGGCGGCAGGGAAACCTGCCGCCCTTTTCTTTGTCTGCCCTGCGCTTAGCGCTCAGTAGGTCACGATCTTTACTTTCTGACCCGCAACCAGCCGCGCATTCAATTCCAGGCCATTGAGCACCAGGAAACGCTCCAGCAGCGCTTCATCATACGCCATTCGCGCAGCCAGCGATTCGATGGTGTCGCCAGATTTTACAGTGACAACGTCAAGTTTGCGCGGTTTGACCTGCCCGGCTTCGGTAATCGAGATCCGCCGCATCGAATTGAACATCGGGCTGAAGGTCGAGCCACTCCCCGCCTTTGCAATCGTGGTGAAGTGATAGGCGCGATCCTTTGCAAACTCATAGGCGAACACGATGACGTCGATCTGGCCACTGCTACCCTTAGTCCTGACGATGCCATAGGCCGCAGGAATGCCGTTGATCCTCGCCGATGTGACCTTGTCAGGCGAGAGCTTCTGCTGGTCGCCGCCGACCTTCGTAAATATGCTGCGAACATAGCTTTCGAGATTACCACTATAGGTCGCCCCGGCAAATTCCGCCTTTCCCGACTGGCCATTGATCGAAACCGACCTGGTGCCATTGACCATGTAAAACCCGTTGGGAGCCTGGAAGGCGAGCTTCAATGCTGGATGGACGAAATCACGACCATCAACGACGCCCTGCTTCGGGTCATCGCCATAGGTCAGCCCGTCGATTCTGCTCAAGAATGTGTTGCGATTCGTCCTGCCACTGGCGCCCGCCCCGGCCCGGCTGAGCGCACCACGCACACGCGAAGCAGGATCGGGATGAGTCGAAGCCCATTGCGGCACTTGGTTGCTCGTGCCGCGCAGCTGTGCATCCAACGCATTCTGCTGTGCCAGGCTGTTCAGCACTGTCGACATTGCTCGCGGGTCATAGCCGGCGCCTCGTAGATATTCGACGCCAAGATTGTCGGCCTGGACTTCCTGCGATCGGGAGTATTTCAGCGTGAGAAGCTGCGATCCTTGTGAGAAAATCTGCTGCCCCAACCTCCCGAAAGCATTGTCGCCCAGCAACACGCCCGAAAGGATCGAACCCAGCATGCCGAGAAGCTGATTGCGCGTAGAAGCCTTCTTGCGGCTGGCAGAGTGGCGGGCGGCGACGTGGCCGACTTCATGACCAAGCACGCCGGCCAGTTCGGCTTCGCTGTTCATCAGCGCAGTTAACTGGCGCGTCACGTAGACATATCCACCCGGAATCGCGAAAGCGTTGTTGACCGATGAATTGAGCAAGCTGACGGTGAAATCATCCCGCGCATTGCTGAGACCAGATTGCAAGGCAATGGTCTTGCCCACGCCCTCGACATAGGCGGCTTGCGGTCCTGACTGCGCGCCGCCGAATTCAGACAGCAACTGCGGATGGGCCTTGGCACCTTCCGCTTTGTCCTGCGAGCTGATCGCCTGAACCGTGCTTGGAATGGTTGCCCTTCGTTTGCCGTCCACGGGAGCCGCGGCATATCCAAACGCGCCGACCGCCAGCACCGCAAGTGTTGGCACGTTCAACAACCTGGTCCGGCGGCTCTGTGATATCGGCATGGTAGCTTTTCCTTTTCTTCACCAGAAAGTTTTTCAGCAGCGGACTGATCGCTATCCGCCGCGACCGGGACTATCATCGCCAGCCTGACTCTGGGATGACCGAGCCAGGGGATGCCTCGCATTCACCAGCGCCACCAGACGAGCGCTATCAACATGCGTATATATCTGAGTCGTGGCGATGTCGGCATGGCCAAGCAATGTCTGAAGCACGCGCAAATCCGCGCCACCTTCAAGCAGATGCGTCGCAAAGGCATGGCGCAAGACATGCGGTGAAACCTTCTCAGGCGCAATTCCCGCTCTGCCCGCAAGATCCCTCAAGAGCTGGAACAGGCGGACCCGAGTGAGGTGGCCGTCCTTACCTCGCGAAGGGAACAGTCTTGCCGATCCAGTCGGGCGATGCGACAGCCAGTGTGACAAGGCGGCTTGCGCCCTGCCGCTCACCGGGACCATCCGCTGCTGTCCACCCTTGCCGGTGATCGTTAGGAATGGCGCATCGCGAGGCACCGCAGCAATCGGCAGGGAAACCAGTTCACTCGCCCGCAGCCCCGATCCGTAGAGCAGTTCCAGCAGGACCAACATCCGAACGCCCGCTGCACGGTCGCCCGCTGCCTCATCTTCGGCCTGAACCAGCAGGGCTTCAACTTCATCATGCGACAGCAGTCGCGGCAGCACCCGGCTGCTGCGAGGCCTGGGCAAGGCCGGCGACGGATCATCGTCACGCAATCCCTCTTCGACCAGGAACTGATAGAATTGGCGCAACGCCGAGCATTTGCGCGCCAAGCTGGATGCCGCCAATCCGGACCACACTTTCCCCAATGAACTCAGCTGCTTCTGCCCCGCATGCAGCAGATCGCCAATGTGCTCACTGGCCGAATTGAGGTCGCCGCGATAGGCAGCGATAGTGTTGCCAGCGGCGCCCCGCTCGGCAGAAAGCATGGCAAGAAATCGGTCGATTGCGGCATCGCCGTTATCGACCCCCGATCGTGCAGCACCGGAAATTTGCTGCACCATGGCCCGTCAGCTTCGTGCGACTGCTTCGGCGGCGATCATCCGCGCTTCAGCCTCCATACCCGTCCGCCTCAGCGCCGAGACGATCGTGTATAGAAACCGCGGGCTCATCGCGTTCCAGTCCCCACCTTGCATGCCGAGACCAACCAACAACACCACTAGTCCCGGCTGATTGCTGTCAGCAGCGGCATTGATCAGCTGCATCCAGCGAGTTTGGCTCGCCAAATCCAGTTCGAGGCGGCCCGAAAATTGCGCGATGCTCTCCGTATCGATCCGGCCTAGTCCCGCTAGGCCGGCAATCAGGTAGGCCGACTTGCGCAATTCATTGCTGACATCATCGTCAATAAAGCCATCGAGCGAATCTGCTGGAACCGGAGAAGAGCGGCGTGGCGCGGCCAGCACCAGCAACGCCCAAGCATCGCTCCCCGCAGGAACTGCTTCGGCCCAGCGCATGGCATTCTGGTCAAGCCCAGCCGCCAGCATCGAGGTGATCAGCCCGAAAGCCTGGTCCTGCGAGCCAGAATCAACCGGTAGCCTTGCCGCTGCAAACGCAGTTAAAACCTGGCGGGAATATCGCTCAAGCCGGTCTCCATCCCCCCACAGCTCTTCGACAGCTGCAAACCGATCCTGTGGATCGGCGGCGATGTAGGCATCGCGCAACAACACCGCGCGATCTGCACTTTGCCCCGAAACTTCCGGATCGCTGTAAATCTGGCTGTAAAGATCGATCATCGCCGAGCTTGAGAGAATGCCCAGACCCGCCGTTCTATCGGCGGCATCAGCGCGCCTTGCCAGGCTCGCCGCAGGGGCAAGCGATGTCGTCTTGTCATAATAGCTGCCCGCGCCTGCCAGCAGTTGGTCCGGCACTTCCATGCCGACGGCAGTGGCAAGACCGTAGCGCCAGGGAGTCATATCCTTGACTTTGTCCCACTCGATCGTGACAGCCCGACGCACCCTGCCCGCCGCGCCTGCGTATTTTTGCGCGAGCAACAAATCGACACGAGCCAGCTTGCGATTATCCAGGGCCTTGTCCAGCCGCTGCATGGCCGCTTCCCCACTACCCCGATAAGCAAGGCAGATCGATTGCGCCGCTTCCCATTGCGGGTCGTCACGCAGACTGCCGCGAGTCGCCATGGTCGGGCAAATCCCGGTAAAATCCGCATTGGCAATATAGGTATCGAGCGCAAGATTGGTCAGCGCCAGGCTGAAATTTCCAGTATCGACATCCTGCACAAGCGCGCGCGCCGCGTCGGCCTCACCCATGCGCAGCAGCAAGCCCACACGCAGAGCCACGAAATCGACCGGCTCCATGCCCTCCGGTGCATCAAGCCGCGAAGTCAGCGCCCGACGAAGCAGAATATGGCCCCATCGCGAAACCAGCCTGCCCCGATTCTTCGACAGCGCCGCTCGCACCAGCGAGCTTCGCACCCCGACAAGCGAATCGCCCCCAAACCCGCCTTCGTCAGTGCTTATAATTCCAACCTGTTCCATCGAGCGGCGAGCCGCTGGAGGGATATCGAATTTGGGTTTTAGGTCGAGAATTTCCTCGAACTCGTCAGGAGTCATGTCCTCGAGCTCTTCCAGTGTCGGCAGGCGGGCCAGCAGGGCCGCCTTTTGCGCAGCACTCTCAGCTGAAGGCACCGATACTCCGCCAGCTTGTGGGACAGGCTGCACAACCGGACCAGACGTGCTGCGCGGCACCGAGCCGGATGACGCCGGCCGAGAAACGGTTGGCGCAGGAGCCGGAGCAGGTGGGGGATTATCAAAGCCAGGCGGGAGCAGCGATTCGGGCCCACTTTGTGCAACAGCCCAAACCGAAGTGAGCGCCAGCGCGGCCCCAGCAAGTAGCAGAACGGTCCTCATGCGGGTATCTCCGGCAGTGGAACAGGCTCGGACAATTCACGCACGGGTTCACGCCCGCCATCAACCCATGCATAGGCAATAACGAGGAGGATGATCATAGCGAGCCCAGCCAACAGCCAGTTCCAGCGTCCCACAACCGCCACTTACGTCCTTTCACCGGTGCTTGCGCTGCGACCTAGCCCAACTATAGGCTGCCCTGCAATGGACGTTACCAACAAGCGACCCGGGATAATGGACACAAAAGCACTCTCTCGCCGGATTGAAAAACCGATCGTGCTTGTCGGCATGATGGGTGTTGGCAAGTCCAGCGTCGGCAGGCGACTGGCAACGGCGCTCCATTGCCCCTTCGTCGATGCAGATGACGCGATCGAGGAATCGGCACATATGACCATTCCCGAGATATTCGACAGCTTTGGCGAGGATTATTTCCGCGACGGCGAAAGACGCGTGATTGCCCGGCTGATCGAGGAAGATAGGGGATGCAAGGTAATTGCAACAGGTGGCGGAGCATTCTGCAATGAAGGCACCCGCAAGCTGATTCTGGACAAGGCGATCGCGGTCTGGCTCGACAGCGATATCGACACGCTGGTCGAGCGGACATCACGCAAGGATAATCGCCCTCTGCTGAATCAGGGCGATCCGCGTGAAATCCTCGCCCGCCTTCGCGCTGAGCGGCATGGGGACTATTCGCAAGCCCCGATCCACGTGATGAGCGGCAAGGGCCCACATAACGAGACAATCGATAAGGTGTTGCGGGGAATTGACCAATGGCTGTGATCCCCGTCGATGTGAGCGGACGGCCCTATGAGGTGCGAGTCGAAGCCGGGCTGCTGGCCGAACTCGTGCCCAATTGCCGCGGGCTGCTGCGCAAGCCGGGCGTGCCTGTCGTGACCGACCAGACCGTCCACAAGGCCTGGGGTGAAGTGATCGAAGCCTCGCTACGTAGCAACGGCCACGAACCACATTGGCGGATCCTGCCACCTGGCGAACAGACAAAGAGCTGGGCCGAACTATCCGCCATCGTCGATTGGCTGCTCGACCTTGGCGTCGAGCGCGGCGACCATATTCTGGCGCTGGGTGGCGGCGTGATCGGCGACCTCACCGGCTTTGCTGCTGCAATCCTCAAACGGGGCTGCCACTTCATCCAGCTGCCGACCACCCTGCTCTCCCAGGTCGATTCCAGCGTCGGCGGCAAGACCGCGATCAATACGCCAGCGGGCAAGAACCTGGTCGGCGCTTTCCACCAGCCCGCGCTGGTGCTCGCCGACCTTGCAGTGCTCGACACGCTGCCGGCGCGCGAACTGCTCGCCGGCTATGCCGAAGTGGTGAAATACGGCTTGATCGGCGACGCCGACTTCTTCGCCTGGTGCGATGCGAATGGCGCGCAGATGCTCGCTGGCGATTCGGCGAAACGTGAATATGCCGTGGCGCACAGCGTCGCCGCCAAGGCCAGGATCGTCGCCGAGGATGAGCGTGAGACAACCGGCACGCGGGCGTTGCTCAACCTGGGGCACACATTCGGCCATGCGATTGAGGCAGAAACCGGCTATTCGGCAGACTTGCTGCATGGCGAGGCAGTGGCCGTGGGCATGGTGCTGGCGGCGCGTTATTCGGCGCGGCGCTCGATTATGCCCAGAGCCAGCGCAGACCATGTCGCGAGGCATCTCGCCGCCGCTGGCTTGCGCTCAGAGCTATCCGGGCTTGGGCTTGACTGCGACGGGCACGGCCTCGTGCAGCATATGCTGCACGACAAAAAGATGGATGCCGGCACCCTGCCCTTCGTTTTGATGAAGGGCATAGGTCAGGCTTTTCTCGCCAAGGATGTGGATCTGGCCGACGTCGCAAAGTTCCTCGACGAACAGCTGGCCGGGTGAATCAGCCGAACAGCGCGACAGACTGGATGCCCGTCAGCATCGCCTCGCCCCTGGCGTTCCACATGCCCATGCGCTGGCTGGAACAGCCGTTCTCCGCATAATCGCCAAGAGTGCGCAGCAGCCACCAGCCGTCGCGTGTCGCCGGCTGCGGGCAAAGCACATTGGCCTGCCACTGCATCGTACTGATCGGCACGGTGGGTGGGAGCAGCGGCATGACACCGGCAGGCAGGGAATCGGCGCACAGGAGCAGCTCGACCATCGGATCGAGCTCCTCGCGCTGACAAAGACGCACCCACCAACAGATTTCTGGCTGTTTCAGCGCACTTCTGGGCAAGGCGAAACGCACGTCGAACTGGTGACGCAGGAATACGACACCGCGTTCCTTTGACAAGGGAACCGCGTCATCTGGTGCAATCAGGTCATCGGGCAACGGCTGGTCATTGACATGCAATGCGCTTTCCACCGGCCCCATGAACACGAATGTCGCGGTGAAACAGATGCCCTTATCGCCGGTGATCTCGGCGGAAACCCAGCTCGCATTCTTGCCGCTGCGGAGCAGGTGCGCCCGCACCTCAACTTCGCCGACGACAGGGGCGATCATGCTCACCTGCGCAGACCGCAGAGATGGCAGGCCGTCCGTAACCCGCATCGCCGCCGATAATGCCAACGCCGATGAAAACCCGCCATAGGCCGTGCGTCCCTGATGCCATTCGGGCGGAACAGTGATGCGAAACCCATGCTCGATTGGCTGGGCGGAAGCGAGGACTCCTGAAAAGCTCATGATGGCTGCAGCACGCGCGCCACAAGCATCCCGTCCCAGCCCTTTGCCCCTACCGTCTGTATCGCAGTGGCGTCCAGCATTGGGTGCCCCGAGACATGATCATAGAGCCTGCGCGTACCAATGCTCATGACATCGTCAGCCTTGGGAGCGAGGATTGCCCCTGCCCGCACGACATTATCGACGACAATCAACGCTCCGGGTGACGATAGACGCACCGCATGGTCGACATAATCGCAATTGCTGACCTTGTCGGCATCGATGAAGTGAAAGTCGAAAGGCTCTTCAAGCCCCGGCAAATTCTCCAACGCCCGCCCCTCGATCACCTCTACCTTATCGGCCTGCCCGGCAGCCGCGATATTCTCCCGCGCAACAGCGACATAATCCGGATTAGCTTCAAGGCTGACGACCATGCCATCCGCAGGCACGCCCCGCGCCATAAATATCGTCCAAAACCCGCCCAAAGTGCCGATTTCGAGAACGCGCCTCGCGCCGCTCACCGTGACCAGCATCTGAAGGAATTTACCCTGCGACGGCGAGACGGAGATGTCAGGCAGTCCGGCCGAGCGGCTTCGCTCAAGACAACCGCTCAGCGCTTTGTCGGGCTGGACGAGCCTATCGTCAATCAGCGCATCGACGTCATTCCAGCCACTCTCGCTATCCGCCATATCTCTTCCCCCCTCACCTACATCCTCGCCTCGTCGGGCATTGTGACTCCACGGAAATATCCCGGTATCAAAACAGGCGTGAACCGTCCGGCACCCGATTGTCAGGCGAGAACAACACGACCTGGCCCTGTTCATCGGAAAAGCCCAGGGTGAGCACTTCGGAAATTGCCTTGCCGATCTGGCGCGGTGGGAAGTTGACGACGGCAGCCACCTGGCGTCCAACCAGGTCGGTTGGGTCATAGAGCGCGGCAATCTGGGCGCAGCTTTTCTTCAGCCCAACCCCGGGCCCGAAATCGATGCGAAGCTTGATGCTTGGCACGCGCGCACCTTCATAGTGCTGCGCTTCCACGACAGTTCCGATACGTATGTCGACTCGCAAAAAGTCAGAAAAATCGACCAAATCTGCAGGCGTTTCTGCCGGATCATGGTCGAGATGCACGTTATTCCAGCTCCAGAATCACCGCATCGACCGCGAGGCTGTCCCCCTCCACGGCATTCAAGGCCTTGACCGTACCGGCCTTCTCCGCGCGCAGGATGTTTTCCATCTTCATGGCCTCGATTACTGCGAGGGGCTGGCCGATCTCTATAGCATCGCCCTCGCCAACATTGAGCGTGACCAGCAGGCCCGGCATCGGACAGATCAGGAAGCGCGACAAATCGGGCGGAATCTTCTCGATCATGTGCTCGGTCAGCGGCGCGATTTGAGCCGGCAGCGTATCGACCCTGTGAATCGCACCGCGCGTGGTCATGACAAGACCCGTGCGCGTGATCTGCAGTTTGACGCCGATCACCTCGCCATCGGCCTCCGCCTCAACCAGCGTGTCGCCCGGCGTATATTCCATCGCCAGATCGATCGACTTGCCATCGACCTTCACATCATCCTCGGTGAGCGATACCGCAAAAGCCGTCTTGTCGATGGTCACGCTCCAATCCGCAGGCGGATCGAGCGCATCGGCAAGCTGGCCGTCGACCCGGCGCGCCCGGTCCGACCGCGCGGCGGCGACGAAGCCCGCAATCGCGGCAAGCTTGGCCTTGAGATCATCAGACGCAGGCGCGCCCCGAAAGCCCTCGGGATATTCCTCGGCGATAAACCCGGTCGTCAGCTCGCCCGAGCGGAAGCGCGGATGCTGCATGATGGCCGAGACGAAATCCACATTGTGACCAAGCCCGTCAAGTTCGAATGCATCAAGCGCGGCGATCTGCTTGTCAGCGGCCTCGTCGCGTGTTTCGCCCCATGTCACCAGCTTGGCGATCATCGGGTCATAGAACATCGAGACTTCGCCGCCTTCATAGACGCCATCATCTACACGCACGCCATCGATCCCGCGCCGGCCGTTCTCGGCACCGTCATCGGTCCAGCCCTTAACCGGCGGATTATAGCGAACCAGACGGCCGGTTGACGGCAGGAAGCCGCGATAGGGGTCTTCCGCATAAACCCGGTTCTCGATCGACCAGCCGTCGATTTTGACGTCCTTCTGCTTGAGCTTGAGCTTTTCCCCGGCGGCAACGCGGATCATCTGTTCGACCAGATCGATGCCGGTGATCGCCTCGGTAACGGGATGCTCGACCTGCAGGCGTGTGTTCATTTCAAGAAAGTAGAAGCTCTCACCGGTCGGGTCTGCGCCGGAGACGATCAGCTCGACTGTGCCGGCACTGTGGTAGTCGACCGCGCGGGACAGGGCGACGCATTGCTCGCCCATCGCCTTGCGCATCTCGGGCGTGACGAAGGGCGACGGCGCTTCCTCAACAACCTTCTGGTGGCGGCGCTGGATCGAACACTCGCGCTCATTGAGGTAGAGAATATTGCCATGCTTGTCGCCGAGGATCTGGATCTCGATATGGCGCGGGTTGAGAATAAATTTCTCTATGAACACGCGGTCATCGCCGAAGCTGTTCAGCCCCTCGCGCTTGGTTGCTTCGAAGCCTTCGCGCACGTCCTTTTCGTCATAGGCGAGGCGCATGCCCTTGCCGCCACCGCCAGCCGAAGCCTTCATCATCACCGGATAACCGATCTCGGCGGATATCTTCACGGCGTGTTCGGTATCCTCGATCTCGCCAACGAAACCGGGCACGACATTGACGCCCGCCGCCATCGCCAGCTTCTTCGATTCGATCTTGTCGCCCATCGCCGCAATCGCGCCTACCAGCGGCCCGATAAACTCGATGCCTTCCTTGGCGAGCGCCTCGGCAAAGCTGGTGCGTTCCGACAAGAAGCCATAGCCGGGATGCACTGCTTCTGCGCCGGTCTGCTTGGCCGCAGCGATGATCTTGTCTGCAATCAGATAGCTTTCGGCGGCAGGCGGCGGGCCAATATGCACCGCCTCATCCGCCATGCGCACAAATGGCGCGCGCGCATCGGCATCGGAATAGACTGCTACCGTAGCAATACCCATCCGCCGCGCCGTCTTGATGACACGGCAGGCGATTTCACCTCGGTTGGCGATGAGGATTTTTTTGAACACTAACTAACCCTTCGTTCCGGCCCCTCTCCCTCAAATTGGAGAGGAACATTTCAATTACTCGACCTCGACCAATTCCCGGAGCTGCTCGGTTCGCTCCTTGGTCAGCGCGGTCTTGCAGGTGGCGACCATGAACGGTTCCATCGAGCCGCCGCGAAAAATGTAGCCCTCACTAGTGCATTGTGCGTCGCGGAATTTTAGCCAGGCTCGCTGGGCCTTGAGCAGGGTGGCGAAATAGCCGGGGCGGTCGTCCCAGCTGTAGTTCGACCCTTCCGCATCATGCTCTTTCATGACGGCGGCGGTTGTCTTCCACTGCACGTTCATCGCTTCGTCGGCCTTGAGGTAATCCTGATGCGCGCAGTAGTTCATTTCCTGCTGAGGGCCGGGGTCCTCGCATTGCCACGGCGTATCGTCGGCAGGCGCGGCCGCCATCAAGAGCGCTAGCAACATCATTCCGCTGCCTCCCGCGTTGCACCGGCACGGCCCTGAGCCTGTCGAAGGGGATCCTCGCCGGAAAGCGGCTTGAGACCGAGCTTGTCGAACATCACCGCGTCCTCATCATCGCCGGCATTGGGCGCGGTGAGGAGTTTGTCGCCGGTGAAGATGCTGTTCGCCCCGGCCAGGAAGCACAGCGCCTGGGTTGCTTCGCTCATGCTCTCGCGCCCGGCTGATAATCGCACCATGCTCAACGGCATAGTGATCCGCGCCACCGCGACGGTGCGCACGAATTCGATATCGTCGATCTTGGCCATCGGCGTATCGGCGAGCATGTCGCCTAGCACCGTTCCCTTGACCGGAACCAGCGCATTGACCGGCACGCTTTCAGGATGCTGCTCCAGCGTCGCCAGCGTGTGGATGAAGCCGACCCGGTCAGCCCCCGTCTCGCCCATGCCGACGATCCCGCCCGAACAGACATTGATCCCTGCGAAACGGACATTGTCCAGCGTTTCCAGCCGATCATCCATCGTGCGAGTGGTGACGGCGCGCTCGTAATATTCTGGCGAGGTGTCGATGTTGTGGTTGTAATAATCAAGCCCGGCCTCGGCGAGCATATCGGCCTGCTTGGGCGACAACATGCCGAGTGTCATGCAGGTTTCCATGCCCATCTGCCGCACGCCTTTCACGATCTCGACAATCGCCGGCATGTCGCGGTCCTTAGGGTTGCGCCAGGCTGCACCCATGCAGAACCTTTGCGAGCCGCCATCCCTGGCGCGCGCCGCAGACTGCAGCACCTCGCGCACATCCATCATCTTGGTCGCTTCGACACCGCTATCGGCATGGACCGATTGCGAGCAATAGCCGCAATCCTCCGGGCATCCGCCGGTCTTGATCGAGAGCAGCGTCGCCAGCTGCACCTCGTCCGCCGCATGATGCGCGCGATGAACTTCGGCCGCGCGAAACACCAGCTCGGTGAACGGCAGGTCGAACAGCGCGGCGATCTCCTCGCGGGACCAATCGGATCGGGCTTCTGGGCGAATTGGCTCCATCCTCAGATCTGGTCCAGCGCCTGCGCCATGTCGGCAATGATGTCGTCGATATGCTCGATACCGACAGAGACGCGCACCACATCCGGACCTGCGCCCGCCTCGACAAGTTCTTCCTCGGAAGACTGGCTGTGCGTGGTCGATGCCGGGTGGATAATGAGCGAGCGTGTATCACCGATATTGGCAAGGTGGCTGAACACCTCAACCGATTCCACCAGCTTGACGCCCGCTTCGTGTCCGCCCTTCACTCCGAATGTGAACACGGCCCCGCCCTTGCCACCGAGATATTGCGCACACAGCGCATTGTAGGGATCACCTTCGAGTGCCGCATAGGAGACCCAATCGACTTTCGGATGGACTTTGAGCCATGTGGCAAGCGCGAGGGCATTTTCGCAGTGGCGCTCCATCCGCAAGGCCAACGTCTCCATGCCGGTAAGCGCAAGGAATGCGTTGAACGGCGCCATGGCGGGACCCAGATCTCGCAAACCAAGCACCCGACAACCAACGATGAAGGAAATCGGTCCGATCGGAGCCAGCGCGTCTGCAAGAACAACCCCGTGATAGGATGGGTTCGGCTGTGTCAGGCTGGGGAACTTGTCGGAAGCCGACCAGTCGAACTTGCCTGAATCGACAATCACTCCACCAATCGAATTGCCATGACCATTGAGGAACTTGGTGGTCGAATGAATTACGATATCCGCACCGTGCTCGATTGGACGACACAAGGTTGGCGACGCCATAGTGTTGTCCACGATCAACGGAATGCCTGCGTCATGCGCAACTTTGGCGAGTGCGGCGATGTCCTGAACCACGCCGCCCGGATTTGCGAGACTTTCGATGAAGACACAGCGAGTCATTTCATCGATAGCCCCGGCGACATTGGCGGGATCGTCGGCATCGACCAAACGGCCCTCCCAGCCGAACTTGTTGATCGCATTTCCAATCTGATTCAGCGAGCCGCCATACAATTTCTTCGCGGCGACGATGTTACAGCCCGGTTCCATCAATGTGTAGAATGCAATGAGCTGAGCGGCATGGCCAGAAGCCACTGCGAGCGCGCCGACCCCGCCTTCCAGCGCCGTGATCTTGCCCTCCAGCGCCTCATTGGTGGGGTTCATGATCCGGGTGTAGATATTGCCGAATTCCTGCAGCCCGAACAATCGCGCAGCATGGCCGGCATCGTCGAACACATAGGATGCGGTCTGGTAGATCGGCGTGATCCGCGCATTGGTCGTGGGATCAGGCGCGGTCCCGGCATGGACGGTCTGAGTTTCCAGCTTATGCGTCATATCTTCCCCCTCGGTTTCACGCGGCACCTTGCCTATTGGGCCGCTTCCAGCTCACCGCCAACCGGCGGCATGTTGTGGCCCAATAGGCGCAGCATGTCCGCCGCACATTCGACCACATTCGAACCGGGCCCGTAAATCCCCTGCACCCCGGCGTTTTTGAGAAAATCATAGTCCTGCGGCGGGATGACGCCGCCTGCGACAACCTTTATGTCTGCCCTGCCGGCAGCCTTCAAATGCGTGATCAGCTCGGGAATCAGCGTCTTGTGACCCGCCGCGAGCGAGCTTGCGCCGATCGCATCGACGCCATGTTCCAGCGCCAGCGCGCAGGCTTCCTCGGGCGTCTGAAATAGCGGGCCGCTGGTCACTTCGAAGCCCATGTCGGTGAAGGCCGATGCTATGACATTGGCGCCGCGATCATGGCCGTCCTGACCCATTTTAGCCACCAGCAAGCGCGGTTTGCGATCAAGCCGGCGCGCAACCGCTTCGACGCCTTCGATCACCTGGAGGTAACGCGAATCGTCGGCATAGGCTTTTCCGTAAATGCCGGTGACCGGGCGCGGCATCGTATCGTAGCGACCGAAGGCAAGTTCCAACGCATCGGAAATCTCGCCCAGTGTCGCACGCTCCCGCGCTGCTTCGACGGCGAGCTCCAGCACGTTGCCGCCGCCCTTGGCACCCTCGGTCAGGGCCCCGAGCGCAGCGCGGCAGCCGGTCTCATCGCGGGTCTCACGAGTCCGGCGGATTCGGGCAATCTGCGCCTCGCGCACCGCGTGATTGTCGACTTCCAGAGTGTCGAGCTGTTCTTCCTGGTCGAGACGATATTTGTTGACGCCGACGATCACGTCTTCGCCCTGGTCGACTCTTGCCTGCTTGGCCGCAGCAGCTTCCTCAATGCGCTGTTTGGGCATGCCGCTTTCGACCGCCTTTGTCATGCCGCCCAGCCCGTCAACTTCCTCGATCAGCGCCCAGGCCTCGTCGACCAATTGCTCGGTCAAAGCCTCAATGTAATAGGAACCGCCGAGCGGATCGACGACCTTTGTGATCCCGCTCTCCTCGGCCAGCACGATCTGGGTGTTGCGGGCGATCCGCGCGGAGAAATCGGTCGGCAGAGCAATCGCCTCGTCCAGCGCATTGGTGTGGAGCGACTGGGTGCCACCCAAAGTCGCCGCCATCGCCTCGATCGTGGTGCGGATGACGTTGTTGTAGGGATCCTGTTCCTGCAGCGACACGCCCGAGGTCTGGCAATGGGTCCGCAGCATCTTGGAGCGGTCCTTCTGAGCGCCAAGCCCGTCCATCACCCGCCACCACAAAGTGCGCGCGGCGCGCAGCTTGGCGACTTCCATGAAGAAGTTCATGCCGATCCCGAAAAAGAACGAAAGCCGGCCTGCGAAGGCATCGATATTCTGCCCTGCGGCCATGGCGCGCTTCACATATTCCTTGCCGTCGGCAATGGTGAAGGCAAGCTCCTGCACCGCCGTCGCCCCGGCCTCATGCATGTGATAACCTGATATCGAAATAGAGTTGAATTTCGGCATGTTGGCCGAGCTATATGCGATAATATCTGAAACAATCCGCATCGAGGGTTCGGGCGGATAGATATAGGTGTTTCGGACCATGAACTCTTTGAGAATGTCGTTCTGGATGGTCCCGTCGAGCTGTTCGGTGGGTACGCCCTGCTCCTGGCCAGCAACGATGAAAAAGGCCATAATCGGCAGCACCGCACCATTCATCGTCATCGACACCGACATCTGATCGAGCGGAATACCGTCGAACAGGATCTTCATGTCCTCGACAGAATCGATGGCAACGCCGGCCATACCAACATCGCCGACCACGCGCGGGTGATCGCTGTCATAGCCGCGATGGGTAGCCAGATCGAAAGCGACCGACAGGCCCTTCTGGCCCGCCGCCAGATTGCGACGATAGAACGCGTTGGATTCCTCGGCGGTCGAAAAGCCGGCATATTGGCGGATGGTCCAGGGGCGCCCCGCATACATCGAGGCGCGCGGCCCCCGTGTGAATGGCGCAAAGCCTGGCAGGCCAGGATCCCCGGCGTCATCCGCCGTATAGAGCGGCTTGATAGCGAGGCCTTCGGGCGTGTCCCATGTCAGGTCCCTGCCTTTGACCTCCTTATCGGCTGCAGCCTGCCAGTCTTCCAACTTTGCCATTTAATCCACCTCAAACGCCTCTCCCGATGGGAGAGGATCATTCAACTCAATGCGCCTCTTTCGGCGATTCCATGATCTCGGTCAGCTGGCCGCCCATGTCCTTCGGGTGAACGAAGAAAATCAGCGTGCCATGCGCACCGATACGCGGCTCGCCCAGCACCCTCTTGCCCAGACTTTCGAACCATTGCTTGGCTTCGTGGATTTCGGGAACCTCATAGCAGACATGATGCTGGCCACCCATGGGGTTCTTTTCCAGCCACTTGCCGACCGCCGAATCCGCTTCGGTGGGCTGTAGCAATTCAACCTGCGTACCTGCCGATCCGCCGTCACCGGGCGTGTTGACGAAGCAGACCCGCACTTTCTGGCTTTCGAGCACGAATGGCTCGGTGATGTCGGTTGCCCCCATGACGTCGCGATAGAAGGCTATCGAAGAGTCGAGATCGGGCGTGGCGACGCCAATGTGGTTCATCCGTCCCAGTTTCATGATTCGACCCTCTCGATCACCATGGCGATGCCCTGCCCGCCGCCGATGCACATGGTGACAAGACCATATCGGCCACCGGTGCGCTGGAGCTCATAGGCCGCCTTGATCGTCATGATGCAGCCTGTTGCACCCACCGGGTGACCAAGCGACACGCCCGAGCCATTCGGATTGACCTTGTCTGGATCGAATCCCAGCACCTTGGCGACAGCAGCGGCCTGTGCCGCAAATGCCTCGTTCGATTCAATCACGTCAATCTGGTCGAGCGAAAGCCCGGCGCGCTCCAACGCAATCGGCGCGGCCTTGATCGGGCCTTCGCCCATATATTCAGGCTCAACCCCGGCATGACCCCAGGCGAGGATCCGCGCCATCGGCTTGAGTCCGCGCTTTTCGACCTCGCTGCAGGTCGCCAGCACGACGGCAGCAGCGCCGTCATTGATTCCGCTGGCATTACCCGCAGTGACGCTGCCACCCTTCTTGAAGGCCGGTCGCATTGCGCCAAGCGATTCCATGCTGGTGTCAGCGCGCGGGTGTTCGTCCGTGTCGAAGATTTTCACACCCCTGCGAGACTTGATCTCGATCGGATGGATTTGGTCCTTGAAACGGCCTTCGGCGATCGCCGAACTGGCACGCTGATGGCTGGTGACCGACAGCGAATCCATATCCTCACGCGTCACCTGGTGTCGCTCAGCGACATTCTCGGCGGTGATGCCCATGTGGTAATCGCCGATTGCGTCCGTCAGCCCGACGGTGAGCGCGTCTTCCTGCGTGTTGTCGCCCATCTTCTTGCCCCAGCGGACACCGTGGTCGTGATAGGGAACGTTCGACATCGATTCCGCTCCGCCCGCGAGCGTGATGCCCGCTTCGCCCAGCTTCATCATTTGCGCCGCCGAAACAATTGCCTGCACGCCCGAGCCGCATAGCCGGTTAAGCGTCAGCGCCGGAACCGCTGCGGGCACCCCGGCATTGAGCGCGATCACCCGGCTGAGCATCTCGTCACGCGCGCTGGTTGGCATGACCTGTCCAATGACGACATGCTCGACATCCTCAGGCGTAATCCCGGCGCGGCTGATCGCCTCACTGGCAACCTGACTACCAAGATCGGCAGGCATGAACGTCTTCAGCGACCCGCCAAAATCCCCGACAGCCGTGCGCACGCCGCTGACGATGTAAATGTCTTCCATCAATTCATCCTTATAGATCTTCTAGACTGAGATTTGGATCCGCCAAAAGTCGGGCATCCCAGACTCCCCCTGATCTTCGCAGCTTGGCTTCCCAATCTGCAAGATCAGTTAACGCCTCAGCAACCTTCGTTTTCAATCCAGGGGACCAAGATGCAAAAGTCTCCGATGCCAGATCGACTTCGTATTGCAGCGACGCAAGATCGCCGATCTGAATTTCTTTCAATCCATTGCTATTACAAATAATTTCCACCAAATCATCTTCTGCAGCCGTCTCGATTACCGCGCTAACAGTGTCAGGCTCAGCATATGACCTGCTAGACGATGTCAGATCATCATAGACCACGCTCCTTCTCAGTTCAGAGCGGGATATTGTCATGCTTTTTCCACGGATTCTCGAGCTGCTTGTTGCGGAGCTTGCGCAGGCCCATGGCGATGCGGCGACGAGTGGAGTGCGGGTATATCACCTCATCGATATAGCCACGGCTGGCCGCGACAAATGGATTGGCGAAGGCGTCCTCATATTCCTTTGTCCGGGCGGCAATCGCCTCGGGGTCGTCCATGTCCTTGCGGAAAATGATCTCGACCGCCCCCTTCGCGCCCATCACCGCGATTTAGGCAGTCGGCCAGGCGTAGTTGAAGTCGCCGCGCAAATGCTTCGAGCTCATGACGTCATAGGCGCCGCCATAGGCCTTGCGGGTGATGATCGTGATCTTGGGCACGGTCGCTTCGGCAAAGGCGAACAGCAGCTTGGCGCCGTGCTTGATGATGCCATTATGCTCCTGGTCGGTGCCTGGCAGGAAGCCCGGCACGTCGACGAAAGTAATGATCGGGATGTTGAAAGCGTCGCAGAATCGCACAAATCGCGCCGCCTTCTTCGAGCTATCAATATCAAGCACGCCTGCGAGCACCATCGGCTGGTTGGCGACGATGCCGACACTCTTGCCCTCGACGCGTCCCATGCCACAGATGATATTGCCAGCATGGCCCGGCTGAATCTCGAAGAATTCGCCCTCGTCCAGCGCCTTGGTAATGACTTCCTTCATGTCATAGGGCTGGTTCGCACTGGGCGGGATGATCGTGTCGAGGCTGTCCTCCAGCCGGTCAAACGGATCGGCGCATGGCCGCGCGGGCACTTCATCGCGATTGGATGAGGGTAAGTAGTCGAAGAATTCGCGCGTGCTCAGCAGCGCTTCGATATCGTTTTCCAGCGCGAGATCGGCGACCGAGGTCTTGGTGGTGTGGGTAATCGCGCCGCCCAACTCTTCCTGCGTGACGATCTCATTGGTGACCGTCTTGACCACGTCCGGGCCGGTAACGAACATGTAGGAGCTGTCCTTCACCATGAAGATGAAGTCGGTCATCGCCGGTGAATAGACCGCCCCGCCCGCGCATGGCCCCATGATCAGGCTGAGCTGCGGGATTACGCCTGAGGCCAGCACATTGCGCTGGAAGATATCGGCATATCCGGCGAGCGATGCCACTCCTTCCTGGATGCGGGCCCCGCCTGAATCGTTGATCCCGATGAGTGGTGCGCTGACCTTCATCGCCTGGTCCATCACCTTGCAGATCTTCTGCGCGTGGCGTTCGGACACCGCGCCGCCAAACACGGTGAAGTCCTGCGCGAAGACATAGACGAGCCTGCCATTTATCGTGCCCGATCCGGTGACAACGCCATCGCCAGGAATTTTCTGTTCCTGCATGCCGAAATCGACACAATTGTGTTCGACATAAGTGTCGAGTTCTTCGAAGCTACCTTCATCGAGCAGGATATCCAGACGTTCGCGAGCCGTCAGCTTGCCCTTGGCGTGCTGCGCATCGATGCGACGCTGGCCTCCACCGACCCTAGCGGCGGCACGGCGGTTCTCCATTTCGGCGATATTGGCTGACATGGGTGGGCGGTCCTTCGCGAAACTGGTTTGCAGACCCAGCCTAAGCCATGGTCAGACCCGTTCCGTCAATGGTTTAATCGCTCGATTAAACTCAGCCAAGCAAGGTTATCCGCGCGAATCTGTGGCAAAACCATCACCGCATCAGCACAAGTTCCTCCGCCATTGACGGATGCAGCGCGACGGTCGCGTCGAAATCGGCCTTGGTCAGACCCGCCTTGACCGCAATCGCAGCCGCCTGAAGGATCTCAGGCGCGTCTGGCCCGATCATGTGCAGGCCAAGGATCTTCCCGGTCTCATCGTCGACAATCATCTTGTATAGGCCGCGCTCGATATGGTCTGAGAAGGTGTTGCGCATCGGCCGGAAATCCGAGGAGTAGATGCGCACTTCAGCGCATTGTTGGCGAGCCTCCGCCTCTGTCAGGCCAACAGCAGCGATCGGCGGCTGCGAGAATACCGCGCTGGGAATTGTGCCGTAGTCGATCGTTGTGGGCGTTCCGCCAAACACCGTATCGGCAAAGGCCTGCCCTTCGCGGATCGCCACGGGCGTTAGCTGCACGCGGTTGGTGACGTCGCCCACCGCATAGATGCTGTCGCAGGATGACTTGCTGTACTCGTCGACCTGTATTTCGCCCTGGGAGCCCAATTCGATGCCCGCATTTTCGAGGCCCAGCCCTGCCGTGTTCGCCTGCCTGCCCGTGGCGATCAGCACGACATCAACGTGGATCGGCTCATGGCCCTTGGTCGTCACTTCAAGCACGCCATCGGGCTGCTTCACAACCTTCTCGATGGGGCTCATGAAGCGATATTCGATGCCCTTGGACAATGTCGCTTGCAGCAGCCGGTCGCGCAGGCTCTCGTCATAACCCCTCAGGATCACGTCGCTCCGGTTGACCACTGTGACTTGCGCGCCAAGCGATGAGAAAATGCCGGCGAATTCCACGGCGATATAGCCCGCGCCCTGGATCAGCACGCGCTTGGGCAATTCGGGCAGGTGAAATACTTCATTGGAAGTGATGCAGTGCTCGGAGCCGTCGATATCGGGCATCACCGGCCAGGCACCGGTCGAAACGAGAATGTATTTTGCGGTTAATTCTCGCCCGCTCGCGAGCCGCACAGAGTTCGGCCCGGTTACGGTCGCCCGCTCAAGGAACCGCTCGACGCCGTGGCCTTCCAGCGTGTTGGTATAGGCGATCTCGAGCCGGTCGACATCGGCCAGCACGTGATCGCGCATCGTCACCCAATCGAAGCGCGCGCCTTCGATCGTCCAGCCGAAATTGGCAGCATCATTGAGGTCGTGGGCAAAATGCGAACCATAGACGAGCAGCTTCTTGGGAACGCAGCCGCGAATGACGCAGGTCCCACCAATCCGGTGTTCCTCGGCCACGGCAACTTTCGCGCCATGGGCAGCAGCGATCCGCGAGGCCCTTACGCCGCCGGAACCGGCTCCAATGGTGAACAGATCATAGTCGAATTCGGACATGCGCCCAGCTCCTGTTTCGGATGCGCGATATGGGCCCAGGGCGGCCGAATTGCCAATCGCTTTTGCGGATCAGTGTAAACGGGGGCCGCGGCACGGTCCGCGTCAGTGCCCCGACGCCCCCACCGCGCCAATCCCGGTTTCGGCCTGAAACTTCTGCGCCGGGTAGCCAGCACGATCCGTGGCGGCGCGCCCGCTGCGGTCGGTGATCGAGACCAGCCAGATTGTCAGGAAGGCCAGTGGCATGGAGAAGATCGCCGGTGAGCTATACGGGAAAACCGCCGTCTCATTACCGATCACGCTAACCCAGATCGCGGGCGAGAGGATGGTGAGCACCAGCGCGGTCACTACGCCGATAGTCCCGCCAGCAACCACACCCCTGGTCGTGCAATTCTTCCACAGCACCGACATCAGAAGCACCGGAAAATTCCCGGAGGCCGCGATGGAAAACGCCAGGCTGACCATGAACGCGACATTCTGCTTCTCGAAAGCGATGCCCAGCACGATCGCAAGGCCCGCAAGCACCGGCACGGTCCGGCGCGAGACCTTGAGCTCGGTCTCCGGATCAGCCTCTCCGCGTTTAAAGACCGAAGCGTATAGGTCATGCGAGACCGCCGATGCACCCGACAGGGTCAGTCCAGCCACGACCGCCAGGATCGTTGCGAAGGCAACCGCACTAACAAAACCGAGGAAGAAATCGCCGCCGATTGCCGAGGCCAAGTGGATCGCCGCCATATTGCTGCCACCCCGCAAGGAGCCATCCGCAGCGAGAAACGAGCTGTCGGTCGCGACCATGGTGATCGCGCCAAAGCCGATGACGAATGTCAGGATATAGAAATAACCGATCCAGCCGGTCGCCCAGAGCACCGATTTGCGCGCTTCCTTGGCATCAGGAACGGTGAAGAACCGCATCAATATATGCGGCAGGCCCGCCGTTCCGAACATCAGCGCAAGCCCGAAGGATATCGCCGAAATCGGGTCCTTGATGAACCCGCCCGGCCCCATGATCGACAGTCCCTGGCTGGCGGCATCGGCCGGAGCAGCACCCTCGGCTAGCGCCAGATCGCCTTTTACCTCGACCGCGGCCGCGAACATCGCCTCTGGAGAGAATCCAAAGCCTGCGAGTACTGCAAACGCCATGAAGCTGGCGCATCCCAGAAGTAGCACCGCCTTGATGATCTGCACCCAGGTGGTGGCAATCATCCCGCCGAACAACACGTAACAGGTCATCAGCACACCGACGATGACGACAGCATAGGCATAGTCGAGACCGAACAGCAGTTTGATCAGTTGCCCGGCTCCGACCATCTGGGCGATGAGATAAAATGTGACCACTGCCAGCGTGCTGAATGCGGCAAACACGCGCACCGGCGGCTGTGCAAAGCGGAAACTGGCGACATCGGCAAAAGTATAACGCCCGAGGTTCCTGAGCCGCTCGGCCAGCAGGAACAGGATGATCGGCCAACCGACCAGAAAGCCGGTCGAATAGATCAGCCCATCATAGCCAGACGCGAAGATCTGCGCGGAAATGCCGAGGAAGCTGGCCGCAGACATATAGTCTCCGGCGATCGCCAGCCCGTTCTGGAAACCGGTTATCCCGCCGCCCGCCGCATAGAAATCGGAAGCCGAACGCACGCGCTTGGCGGCCAAGCGTGTGACCCACAAGGTCGCGGCTACAAACAGGGCGAACATGATGATCGCCGGCCAGTTGGTCGCTTGCTGCTCAGCCTCGCCGGTAAGCGCATCTGCCAGCAACACGGCCGGGAACAGGCAAAAGATCAGGACCAATGCCAAGCGCGTGACGGGAAATGCGTTCATGCGTCGTACTCACGGCGCAAAGCCTCAAGCTCGGGGTCATAGACCCGGTTGGCCCTGATCACGTAGATGCCGGTCAGCGCGATACCCGAGAGGATCACGCCGAGGCCGACCGGGATGCCGAGTGTGGTGACGCCTTCCCCAATCGGCTGAGCGAGAATGTCGCGGCGAAAGGCAATCAAAAGGATATAACCGAAATAGATCGCCAGCATGCAAGTTGTGAGCACCCAGGCAAATCGGTTGCGACGCGTGACTAGCCGTTCGTAGCGTTCGTCGTTGGCCATATCGGCAAGCGACTTGCTGGTTTCGGTTATGCCTTCGGCTTGTTCGATCGCCATTTCCGATATTGCCCCGCCCACAGGCTGGTGTGGCTAGGTCAGACTTGCCGATGGTTCAAGTAGGCGAGACTTATTCGCTCAGCCCGGCAGCCCTCAGCAGCGCCTCGGTGCTGGGGTCGACGCTCGCATCGCCCTGTTCGATCTGCCTGGCGATTTCCTTGCCAAGCTCGACCCCGAACTGGTCGAACGGATTGATTCCCATCAGCACGGCGTTGGCGAATGTTCTGTGTTCATGGAAGGCGATCAGCGCACCGAAGGAGGCTGGCGTCAACTCGCCCAGCAGGATCGTGGTCGAGGGTCGATCTCCAACATAATTGCGCGCCGGATCATCGCTTTGGCGGCCTGCCATCAGCGCAGCGCCCTGCGCGAAGCAGTTTGATAGCAGAATCCGGTGATGGGTCGGATCGAGCTCATGACCCGGCGCGATCGCGGCGATGAAGTCGACCGGAACCAGATGGCTCCCCTGGTGCAGCAGCTGGAATACCGCATGCTGCGCATCGCTGCCGACACCGCCCCAGGTGATCGGCGCGGTCGGTCCGGCAACCGCTTCGCCGTCCGAGGTTACTGACTTTCCGTTCGATTCCATTTCGAGCTGCTGAAGGTAAGCGGGCAGCAGCGCCAGCCGCTCGTCATAGGCGAAGGTAGCGCGGGTCTGGCAGCCGCGCAGCCGCGCATAATACTGGTCGGCAAAAGCAGCGCGCAGCGGAAGATTGGCCACGCCATCGGTCTCGGCAAAATGGCGGTCCATCGCCGCCGCGCCATCGAGCATCTCAGCAAAATCGGGCCAGCCCAGCGCCACGGCTACGGGAAAGCCGATCGAGGACCACAGCGAGTATCGCCCCCCGACATTTTCGGAGAATGGCAGGATACGGGTCTCGTCGACCCCCCATTCAACCGCCGCGTCCGGCGTAGCTGTGAGCGCCACCACCCGGCCATATGGATCCTCAATACCGCTCTCGCGCAGCCACTCCAGCGCGCCCTGGGCATTGGTCATGGTCTCGGTGGTGGTGAAGGTCTTGGAAGCGACGGCGATCAATGTCGTTGCCGGATCGCAAGCCGAGATCGCCGCTTCCAGTGCGCAACCGTCGATATTGGAGACGACATAACGTCAATCATTGCTCCATCGCGCGCCAAAGCGCTCACCGCCAGCGCCGGTCCCAGCGCCGATCCGCCGATGCCGATGTGGATGAGGTGCTTCATATCGCCCAGAGCGCCCCGGTGAATGGCATCTGTCAGCGCAGCCATTCTTGCATGGAGCACGCTTGCACTGTCGACGCTTTCGTCACGGCCAAGCCCGCGCTCGGCGGTATGTTCTGCAGCCCGGCCTTCCGTTGGATTGACGATCTCGCCCGAAAGCAAGGCCTCGCGCCTTCGCGTGAAACCCGCCGCCTCGGCAAGGGCAGAGAATTCGCAAAGATGCGCATCATCGAGATGCGTCTTGGACCAGTCGAACAACATACCGCCTTCGCCCAAATCCAGCCGAAACGAATGCTTGGCCTGGCGGTCTGGATCCGCCGCAAACAATTCGGTCAGCCGGAGCTTGGGCAGAGCCTTCATTTGATCCCAGACGCGCTCGACCGACTCGTTCATACCCACCCCAGGCTGGTTCAGCGCCCTTATGCATGCGGTGAGCGCGAGGGCCAAGCTGCTATCCCGTCCAGCGCAACAGGCTTGACGCGCGGTGCCCCGCCACACATGAGAGCCGCGCAATGACAGATACCAAAACTGCCGATACCAAGCCCGCCGTCGAACCGCCGGTCAAGGAGGAAAAACAGGAAAGCTTCATGCTTTTCCTGCTGAAGCTGCTGCTGCTCGTGGTGATTTTCCGTAGCTTCATCTTCTCGCCGTTCAACATACCCAGCGAATCCATGCTGCCTCGGCTGCTCAATGGCGACTATTTGCTCGCGGCAAAATGGCCTTTCGGTTTTTCGAAATATTCGCTGCCACTTAGCGTTCCGCTTATCCCGGGCCGCATCTTTGCCGACCAGCCTGAGCGCGGCGATGTCGTCATCTTCAAGGCACCGCCAGATAACGATATCGACTACATCAAACGCGTGATCGGACTGCCGGGCGATCAGGTGCAGATGAAAAACGGCCAGCTGTTCCTCAATGGCAAGGCGATTCCCAAGCAACGCATTGACGATTTCGTCGTGCACGTATCGCCGAACACCCGATGCGCTCGCGAGAGCTATCAGGCAAACCTTGACGATGGCACGCTGATCTGCCGCTATCCGCGTTTCCGCGAAACGCTGCCGAGCGGTCGCAGTTACGAGGTGCTCGATTTCGGCCCTTCGAACCGCAGCAATTACCACGGGGTCGACGCCGACAATACCGAACCCGTCATCGTTCCCGACGGCCATATGTTCATGATGGGCGACAACCGCGACAATTCACAGGATAGCCGTTTCCCCGCGATTCACGGCGGTGGCATCGGCATCGTTCCGCAGGACAACATCGTCGGCAAAGCGACGATCGTGATGTTCTCTACCGACGGTTCCGCGAGCTGGATCAAACCATGGACCTGGTTCAGCGCCGCGCGCTGGGACAGGATCGGGGGCACCTTCTGATATGCTGTCGCCCAACGCGCGCGACTTCGTCACTGCGATCACCGGTAGTCCTCCCGGAGATGAAGCACTTTGGCTCGAGGCACTGACCCACGGCAGCACCGGCGAAGAGCGCAACTACGAGCGGCTTGAATTTCTCGGTGACCGAGTGCTCGGTCTGGCCATCGCCGAATGGCTGTTCGAACGTAGCAGCGCAGCCGAGGGCAGACTGTCGCAGCGGCTCAATGCCCTGGTCAGCGGCAATACCTGCGCCGAGATCGCCCGCACCATCGACCTTGGCGAGCACGTCCACCTCTCCAAACAGGCCCGCGACGATGGCGGGCGCGACAGCGACAATATCCTTGGTGACGTCATGGAGGCGCTAATCGCCGCCTGTTTCGTTGAGCAAGGTCCCGCCGCCGCGCGAGACATGGTCCGTAAGCTCTGGTCTGATGCGATGGATGGCAAGACCGGTACCTCCAAGCATCCCAAGTCCGCACTGCAGGAATGGGCAGCGGGCAACGGGCGCAAGATGCCCGAATACCGTCTGGTCGATCGCTCTGGCCCCGACCATGCCGCCCGCTTCACCGTTGAAGTTGCGATCAAGGATGTCGGCGATGCACGCGCTACCGCCTCCAGCAAGCAGGAAGCGGAAACCGAAGCGGCAGTAGAATTCATGAGGAAATTCGGATGAGCCGAACATGCGGTCTGGTCGCCGTGATCGGCGCGCCCAATGCCGGGAAATCGACCCTGGTCAACGCGCTGGTCGGCCAGAAAGTAGCGATAACCTCGTCCAAGGCGCAGACGACCCGCGCCAGGTTGCTCGGTGTTGCCCTGACCGGCGAGACCCAGATCATCCTTGCCGACACGCCCGGCATATTCGCGCCGCGGCGCAGGCTAGACAGGGCGATGGTTGCCGCCGCATGGGAGGGCGCACAGGAAGCCGACGCCATCGTGCTGGTGGTCGATGCGGTCAAGCAGCGCCGCCACGAGTTGGAGCCATTGCTCGAATCGCTAAAGGACCGGCCCGAACGCAAATTGCTGGCGCTCAACAAGGTCGATGCCAGCCCCAAGGAAGCGCTGCTGGCTCTGGCCCATGAGCTGGGCAAGAAAGTCAATTTTGCAGAAGTATTCTTCATCTCCGCACTGACCGGAGACGGCGTGGACGAGCTCAAGGCGCATCTTGCCGCGCTCATGCCCGAAGGCCCGTGGCTCTATCCCGAGGATCAGGTCTCCGATGCCAGCGAGCGCCTGCTCGCCTGCGAGATCACTCGCGAGCAGCTCTACAGCCAGCTGCATCAGGAATTGCCCTATGACAGCGCGGTGCGGCCCGAAAGCTATACTCAGCGCAAGGATGGCTCGGTCGAGATCCGCCAGCAGATCGTTATCGCCCATGCCAGTCAGAAGCCAATCGTGCTGGGCAAGGGCGGCAGCAGGATCAAGGCGATCGGCGAGGCAGCGCGGCTGGAGCTGACAGAGCTGCTGGGCCAGAAGGTCCACCTGTTCCTCCATGTCAAAGTCGAGGAAGGCTGGGCCGAAGCCGCGCGCGACCTCTATGAAGACATGGGGCTGGACTGGGTCAAGTAAGCCCGTCCGGCGAG
>JAQWKP010000236.1 GCA_029247785.1 Novosphingobium sp. | reverse complement strand
TCTATCCACCGCGAACATCCCGAATTGTACAAATCGGTGTTCCGGATCGATTCGCTCGGGATCGACAGTGAGCATAACTACGATCCGTTCTGGCAGCGCTGCACCGAACTGAAAGTGCCGCTAGTGTCGCATGGCACTAACGCGGCGGTCGGCTGGCGCCGCTCGCCGACCAATTACATTTTCAATCAAACCGGTTGCTTTGCCGACGCCGCAGAAGTGCTGTGCCGATCGTTGTTTCTTGGCGGAGTGACACGGCGCTTCCCATCGCTGAAATTCCAGTTCCTCGAATGCGGCGTGGGTTGGGCCTGTACGCTCTACTCGGAGCTCGTGCATCGCTGGGAGAAGCGTAATAAGAAGGCGGTCCGGGGACTGCTCGATGCGGCGCAGGAAACTGCGCCTGAATTCCTAAGCCTGCTGGAAGAACATGGCGACGAGGCGATCCGCCAGAAGCTCCAGGATCTGCCTCATGGCATCATGCTCCAGCTCGGCACCAAGGAACCGCCAGACGATTTTGCTGCCTGCGAGATCGAGTCGGTCGCAGATGTCGAGGAGTTGTTCGTCAAGCGCTTCTATTTCGGCTGCGAGGCAGACGATCCTTCGGCTGCATGGGCATACAACACCCAGAACAATCCAGGCGGCGTGCGGCTGAGGGCCCTGCTCGGATCAGATATGGGTCATTGGGATGTGCCCGATGTTCGTGGTATCCTTCCCGAAGCATGGGAGCTGGTCGAGCACGACCAGCTGAGCCGGGATGATTTCCGTCGGTTCATGTTCGAATTTCCGCATGAATTCTTTGCTGGAGTGAACCCGCAATTTTTCGATGGCACCACGGTGGAGGCCTGCATAAAGGAGAATGCAGAATGACCAATGTGGAAACGATTGCGGATATCCGCTTCGAGAAAGTCGCGGTTCCTGCTGGCGCTCTCGTCCATGGCGTCGGCATTGATGAGAGCGACCCGCAGGTGGCTAAACGGTTGAACCAGGCGCTGCACGATCATGGCGTGCTTTTCTTCGACTTCGACCATGTCGTGACCCCTGGTGAATTCAACAGTTTCAGCCGATTGTTCGGAGAACCGGAGGATGGCTATCCGCTTTCCGTTGACAATGATGATGCTCCGGAAACGCCGTTCATCGATTCCGATATCGTTCCGATGAAGGACGTGAGGATCAATGTGTTCCACACCGACGGCACGGCGCTGGAGAACCCGCCTCAGGCCGCCATGCTGACACCATTTGAGCTACCTGAGGTTGGCGGCGATACGATGTTTGCGAGCATGTATGCAGCCTGGGACGATCTGTCGTCATTTCACCAGCGCCTGCTCGAAGACGTTCAAGTGCAGCACGGCACGACGCGGTTGCCGTTTCTGCGGGAATCGCCCTCCGCTGTTCATCCGGCGGTGATCCGGGATGCCGTTACCGGCCGCAAGATGCTGTTCGTCAACGCCAATTATACCGAAAGCATCATCGGCATGAGCGCGAGTGAGAGCGAAAGCCTGCTGCAGATGTTGTTCGCACACATCAACACGCCCGAATATCATGTCCGTCGGCCCTGGCGGCTGGGCACGATTGCGGTGTGGGAAGAGCGGGTGGTCCAGCATCGCGGCCTCGCCGATTTCACCGGTCCGCGCAAATTGCGCCGTATCACGTTCAAGGGTGATCGCCCCTCGGCCTAGCGCGCTGCGCCGAACGTCTAACCTTAGTGGCTGGAAGTTGACGAAGTTTACACCCTGTCGCCCTGCTTTCTCTAACAAACCATAATTTAAGACAATAAGTTACGTCAATTTTGCGAAGTTGACACTTTTCCGAATCAAATTTTGCCTGACAAAGGTTCAATCTGCATCAGACCGCAGATTTTCGCAGCGGTGCACTGTGACAGCAGCACGTCCTGTAGGAAAATGGTCGCTTGAGCTATTTCATTACTGCGCTTGATTGAAGCGAGATCAAATGCGGTCGAATCACCTCACGGCATCAACTGGCCGCCATCGATATGGAAGGTCTGTCCGGTCATGAAGCAATCCGGACCGGCCAGGAATACGGCAAGACCGCCGACATCCTTGTAGCCGTCCGCGAACCGCCCCAGCGGTGATTGCGCGAGCATTGCTTCCAGTTCCTCGGGCTTGTCCTCGAACCATATGTCCATGCTCTCGCCCCACGCGCCGGGGCAGATTGTGTTCACTTTAATACCGTTCTCGCCCCATTCGCGGGCGGCGACTTTGGAGACTGCCCTAATGCCTTCCTTGGCCGCAGCGTAAGAAGCGGTGCCCCAGCCGCCGACAATGCCCTGACCCGATCCGAGATTGATCACCGCGCCGCCTTGTCGGCAGAGCGCAGGATATGCGGCCTGCATGAAATAGATCGTCCCGAACAGGCCGGACTGGATGATCCCTTCCATCAGCGTATCGTCCTGCTCGATCAGTGGGACAGGCATGCTTAGGGTCTGGGCGTTGTTCACCAGCACGTCGATCCGCCCGAATGCGTCGAGTGTTTTGGCCACTGCATCATCGGCCGTGGCGCGAAACCGCACGTCCCCGGCCAGGGCGAGCACCTCGGCCCCCGCTTCGCGGAGTCCAGCGGCCCTGGTATCGAGCTTTTCCTGAACCCGCCCAGTTAGGACCAACCTTGCGCCCTGATCTGCAAAGGCATGGGCGATGTCGTAGCCGAGACCCTGTCCGCCGCCGGTCACCAGTGCGACCTTGCCGTCCATGGACCGGTCGACAGACGCGTCTAGATCCACTTGAGGCGCCTGAGAATGAGCACTTCGATAACCACTAGCACACCAATCAATCCGCAAGTGATCCAGAACGCCATTTCGCTATCAACGCCCGGCATACCGCCGACATTTATCCCTAGCAGCCCGGTGATGAAGCCTAGCGGCAGGAAAATTGCCGCGACGATCGAGAGGGAATACATAGTTTCATTCATGCGCTCGGCCATCTTGTTGGCGAGTTCGTCAAGCACGACCATGGTCCTGTCCCGGGCGGCATCGAGGTCTTCGAGATAGCGCATAGTCCGGTCAGTCGTTTCGCGCAGGCCCATGCGCTCTGTATCGCCCAGCCAGTCGGGCATGTCATATTGCAGATTGGCAAGGGCTTCACGCTGCGGCGAGAGGTAGCGGCGCAGGGAAACGCATTCTTGCCGCAATTTGGCCAGTTTCGAGCGCAACGCGCTGGGTGTTTCTGTTTCGACCCGTTCTTCCAGCTCACCAAGCCTATCCTCCAGCTTGATGATCATATCGTTCATGCGCAGCGAGAGTCGTTCCGAAAGGGCCACGAACAGTGCCGGAATTGACTCGGCTCCGCGCCGGTCCGCGATCAGATCGGAAAGAACGTCGCGCGGTGTCATCAGCCTTTCGTGACGGACAGTGATGAGCCAGTCCTTTTCGACCCACATGCGGATCGCCACCATATCTTCCGGATCTGCGCCGGGATTGAGGTTGATACCCCGCATGATCGCGAGCAATCCCTCGCCGACCCGCATGCTGCGCGGACGCGACTCTTTTGCAAGCAATGCTGAGACCACGGCCTCAGGAATGCCGGAATGTTTCCTAAGCCAGCGTTCTGCGCGATTGGAAGCGTTGTCGAGGTGAATCCAAAGTCGGGACCCTTCTGGTGGCAGGTTTTCAATCTCTTGCCAGTTGCACAGCTGTGCGCCGCCTAGTCCATCTAGCAGGCAGCCGAACAGTAGGCCGTCTTCAGGCTCGATCGTGTGAGCCAATGCGCTCCTGTCTTCATCATCAACCACGGCCAAGCCTTCCATTTCCACTGATTCTCTGAATTCTCGTTATGCGCTGGAATTCAGAGTAGGCGACACATCATGCGTCCCCTTCAAAGTCCAATGCAATGGCTCGTTAGAATCTGGTCCTGAAAATGCGTAATCAGTTAGTCGGCCTTTTGCCCGTCGTATAGTAGGCCGAAAAACGGAGATGCTGGATCGTGGCTCCTGCGTACAGGCGCCGGTGGTCGCAAAGTTGGTCGGGGAGACAGGATTCGAACCTGCGACCCTCTGCTCCCAAAGCAGATGCGCTACCGGGCTGCGCCACTCCCCGACCCTACTTGCGGCAAATCGCCGGACCTCCTGCGGCGAAGCTGGTGGGCCCGGCAGGATTCGAACCTGCGGCCTAGCCGTTATGAGCGGCCAGCTCTAACCACTGAGCTACAGGCCCTTAACCAGTCCAGCTTTTCGCCGTACCTGGCAAAACTGATCATGCCTCGCCAAGCAGAGCGCGCGTTAGCTTGCGCAGCGCCGCTAGGCAAGCGAGACTGCTGCCATAATGTCGCTGATGCTGGTTGGTGGTACGCCCCGCTTGGCAAGGTAGGCCAGGATCGTGCGCCACCAATCGTAGAATGCCTCCAGATCCTCGCCTGAACGCACATAGGGCGTACTGCCCACTGCCAGCGAAGGGCTGTGGAAGGAAAAGACCAGCACCGGCAGCCCCTCGTCCAGTGCAATGTCGATACCGCGTAGCGCTTCATCAGTGCTGATGCCTTCCGGAGTCAGCGGGATGCGCTCGAGCATTCTTGATTTTGCCAGCGCGCCGCGAACAGTCGGCAGTCGTTGCAGTCGCGGATAGAGTGATGGGCCAAGCTGGCGCAGCGGCCCCCAGAATATCGTTGTAAGCGGCAATTCCAGCAGGCTGTTTTCGGGATCGATCCAATAAGGGTGCAGCGGATGTCTTGAGAAATTGGGGCCGCCGCCATGGCTGTAGTCAAAGTGGGTCCGGACCGATGTGTCTATCGCAATATTGTTGGCCTTCAGGATTTTTGCCGTGTTGGGGCCGACGCCATATCGACCGGCGCGGTAGATGAGGGGCGCGCTTCCGAAATTCGTCGATATTGCGTCATGCAGTTGCCGGAATTTCTCGCTTTCGAGATCGGAGGAAAGGTTCCCGGCGAAGCTGTTCTCTTCGCTCACGGCTTCATCAAAGGGCGGATTGACCCAAGGGTGAAGATGCACTCCAATTTCCGCGCGGCCGTCTGTCGCGGCTTGCCCCAACACTTCTGCAGCGACGGGAGACGTGGCGATGGTATGGTCGATCAGGTAGATTGGTATAATGCCGGAATCTTCGCAGAATTGCTGGAACTTTCCCAGGGCCGGTATTGTCTCCAGTCCATATCCTTCTCGCCTGATCGGCGCGTCCCAGTCAAATTCTTCCTCCGTGTCCACGGTGATGATGAATTTCTGGCCGAAGTCCTTGTCGAATGCAGCCGGCGTCCGGGCATTTGGCGGATCGGGATTGTTCATGCCTGGCCCCTGAATGCGTCCTCAACGATGATTGCTCGCTCGGACGATCTTCCTGCCCGGATTACCCCGCTGCGCGTCAGGCCTGATTGAGGTCTGCCGATCGCGGGGTCAAGGCGGGCAATGTTAGGCACAATTGGTTACCATCGCGTTTCAGCGAGCCGCCAGCCGCCTTTGCTTCGGCGCGGGCGAGTCGCAGGGAGAAGCCCGTCCCGAACATACCTGCTGAC
>JAQWKP010000226.1 GCA_029247785.1 Novosphingobium sp. | reverse complement strand
CGAGGCCGCCAACGCCGATCCATGCAGGCGGCAAGCCGGCCAGATCGTCGCGCCGAGCCGGGACCGCCGCGACGGGCACATCGTCTCCGCCCGGCGCCATACCGAGAAAGCTCTCCCAACCAAAGCGGTTCGCCTCGCCGTTCCAGCCAAAATAGCCGATATGCTCGGGCAAGCTTCGCGACGTGCCGGTTCGGTCGTCCAGCATCGGATAGACCAGCGCCTGATAGCACAGCGAGACCTCGCCCCGATCGCGCGACGCCAGGGTCAGCAGCGCCGCGTGCCCTCCGCCGGCGCTTTCGCCTGTCACCGCGATACGCGCCGGATCGACTCCGATATTGCGCGCATTGGCCACCATCCAAAGCAGGACCGAATAATTGTCCTCCAGCGAGCCGCTCCAGATCGTCTCTGGCGCGAGGCGATAGTCGACTGTGATGATAGGAACATCGAGTTCTAAAGCTAATTCCTGCACTGAGGGCAGGCTATTTTGCGCGGTGCTGGATGTGAAGCCGCCGCCATGGATATGCAGGATACCTGGGCCCGCCTCGCCCGGCTTGGCATTGACGACAAAGATGCCGATGTCGCCTGGGACCGATGGCGCACTGAAGCGTTCGACGCGCACTTCTTCGCAAGCGACATCGAAGCTGGGCCGCTCCATGCCGCTGTAAGTCATTTCCCGGCGCTGCTGGAGCTTCTCGCGTGTCATCGGCGTGAAGTCTGCGGTCATCTCGCGCATCATTTTCGCAGCTTTCCGCAGCTCGGGATCAACCAGAGCGAGGAATTCAGGCTTGTGTTCGACCGTATCAGTCATAGTGCAGTGTCTCTCCTGATCGAAGTCGCATGCTGCCACTGCAGAAGGATACCGCCAAGCCCGTTTGCAGCATTGCAGTGCTGCTGTATCGCCCCACTCCATGACCCGCTTCGCGTTCACGCTGGAATTTGACGGCACCCCGTTCATGGGGCTGCAACGCCAGGCGCATGGGCCGAGCGTGCAGCAGGCGGTGGAAGAGGCGGTTCAGGCCATCACCGGAGAGACCGTCACACTACACGCTGCAGGCCGCACCGATTCCGGGGTTCATGCACTCGCCATGCGAGTCCATGTCGATGTTGATAAGGACCTCGCGCCGTTTCGGTTGATGGAAGCGATGAACGCGAAATTGCGGCCCGATCCTATCGCGGTGATCGCATGCGAGACCAAGCCCAAAGACTGGCACGCCCGCTTTTCTTGCCTCGGCAGAAGCTACCGCTACCGCATCTCCAATCGCCGCGCACCGCTGACGTTGGAGCGTGGTCGGGCATGGCAGGTGACGCAGCCGCTCGATGCCGAAGCGATGCACCGCGCAGCGCAAGCGCTGGTCGGGCGGCATGATTTCACCACCTTCCGCTCGGCCCATTGCCAGGCGAGAGACCCGGTCAAGACGCTCGACCGGCTCGATGTACGGCGCGAGGGTGAAACGGTGCTGGTCGAGGCCGGTGCGCGCAGTTTCCTGCACCACCAGGTGCGATCGATGGTCGGTTGCCTGTCGCTGGTCGGAATGGGGCGTTGGGATGAAAGGCAAGTTGCGGAAGCGTTGGAAGCACGCGATCGCGCCAAGCTAGGCCTCAATGCGCCGCCGGAGGGGCTGTATTTCGTGCGGGCGATTTATCCGGACGAGTAAATCCTCTCCGTAGCGGGGAGGAATTGGATTCCTACCCCTTCGACACAACACTTTCCGGCAAATCCGTTCCGAACACACGCTGGTAATATTCCGCTACCAACATCCGCTCGGTCTCATCGCATTTGTTGAGGAAGGACAGGCGGAAGGCGAAGCCCGGGTCCTTGAATATCTCCGTATTCTGCGCCCAGGTGATCACCGTACGCGGGCTCATCACCGTCGAGATGTCACCATTGATGAAGCCTTGCCGCGTCAGATCGGCGACTTTGACCATGTCGGCGATGCTCTTCTCATCAAACCCCGGAACCTTGGAGAGGACGATTGCATTCTCGGTGTCCTCAGGCAGGTAGTTGAGGCCCGCAACGATATTCCAGCGGTCCATCTGTCCCTGATTGATCGCCTGGGTGCCGTGATAGAGCCCCGAAGTGTCGCCCAGCCCCACCGTGTTGGCAGTCGAGAACAGACGGAAGTACGGATTCGGGCGAATCACACGGTTCTGGTCGAGCAAGGTCAGCTTGCCCTCGGTTTCGAGGATGCGCTGGATCACGAACATCACGTCCGGCCGACCCGCATCATATTC
>JAQWKP010000204.1 GCA_029247785.1 Novosphingobium sp. | reverse complement strand
CGCGTCCACCAGGGTGTCGCCGTCGTTGTCCAGACCGTCGTTGCAGCGACCGCTGCTGAAGCCCGCCTCGTAGCCGGGGCCGGTGATGCAGTCGGGGTCGAGGGTGTCGGCGTAGCCGTCACCGTCGTCGTCCAGGCCGTTCTCACAGCCCACATCGTCCGCCTCGGAGATGTCCAGGGCGCTGTGGCAGTCGGGCTCGTCGGCGACCCACTCGTCGTCCTCGTCGAGGGCGCCGTTGCCGTCAATGCCGCCGTCGCCGTCGTTGTCGATGCCGTCGGAGCACTCGGTCAGGCCCGCGTCGTCCGCCTCGAAGTCGAGGAAGAGGCAGCCGCCGTCGCCTGCCAGCAAGCCCCTGCGGATTCGCTCGGCGGCATCGAGTCCGTCGATATTCACGGCGCTGCGCAACGCCAGTCGGACATCGTTGATCACTTCGATCGAGCCCTCGCTGCCGGTGACGATGACCCGGCTGGGCATCGGCACAGGGGCGCAATAGCCGGTGTCGTGGCTGACAGTGCAGCCATTGGCCATGACGAACCAGGCGGAATAGCCGTCCTCGGCTGTGGCTCGCCGTTCCACCCCATCGCGATCGTTGCGGGTGGTCCATTCGAGACGGGAAACCCCGCCGCAATCAACGATTTCGCTCTCGAACAGACAGCGCATGAAGTCGATTAGATGCGAGCCATAGGCGTTGATCCAGCCGCCGCCTTTGTCGGCCTCATGGACCCAGCCATGGGTGCCGCCGCGAAAACCATTGCTGAGGAAGGTCCAGCTGAGATGTCTTGGCTCGCCGATCGCGCCGCTGCGTACCAGTTCGAGAATACGGGCGCGGACCGGCTTGTTGCGCATTTCGAGATTGGCGAAATGGAGCACGCCGGCCTCCTTCGCCTTGTCTCGCATGGCCCGCGCCTCGGCGCCATTGAGACCGAAGGGCTTGTCGCACAACACGTGCTTACCGTGCTCCAGTGCAGTCATTACATGCTGGCGATGCAAGAAAGGCGGTGAGTGGACCGAGACCAGGTCGGCATCGGAGGCCAGCGCGTCTGCCACCGCCGCCTCATCGCGCGGGGTGACGACCGTGGTTTCCATCCCGAGCTTTTCGAATATCGGAGCGACGGCATATTTGCCGAATCCTGCGCCGATGATCGCGACTTTCAGTCCCACGAAGGCTCGCCGCTTGGCGTGTCGAAAACGGTGCCCTTGGGATTGAAGTCCGTGCCGACATCGCGAACGTCGCAATGGACGGTGACGGTCGCTGTGCGGTCGATGAAGCGGTCCTCATCGGCGTGGAACAGCTCGTCAATGTCCGGGGACTGCATGATCCGGTAAATTTCCTGCAGGGCTTCCTCGCTGGGCAGGATCCATTCGGAGATCAGGTCCCACTCCCATTCGCGCTCGCTATAGCCGCTGTCAGGATCGCGGGAATCGCCCCCGGTCCAGACTGTTGGCGTATAATTGCGGCGGTAATCCGAGAACAAATGGCCACAAAACTTCAACGCCATCGCCGCGTGAGACCGTTCGAAATGGTCCCTGAACTGCTCATGGGTGAGGTGCGGCTTGCGCTTGATGAAATGCAGTACCTTGAGCATGACGTCTTAGATTCCCGAATTACCAAGCCCCGCCGCGTGTTTTGCAGCAATGAAGCCGAAGGCGAAGCTCGGGCCGATCGAACAGCCCGCGCCGGGATAGGTGCGGCCCATGACCGAAGCGGTGGTGGTGCCGGTGGCGTAAAGGCCTTCGATTACGGAGCCGTCCTCATGACGCACTCGCGCGTGCTCGTCGGTGATGACGCCGCCGAAAGTGCCGACATCGCCGGGATAGATCTCGACAGCGAAGAACGGACCTTCTTCGACCGTGCCCAGCGCATCGTTAGGCTTGTTGGTGTGATCGCCGAGCCACTTGTCATAGCGGTTCCTGCCACGACCGAATTCCTCGTCGACGCCGTTGCGGGCCGAGGTGTTGAACTTTTCGACCGTCGCTTTGAGAGTATCGGGTGGGATTTCGCAGGCCATGGCCAGCTCCTCGATTGTTTTGCCGGTGCGCAGAAAGCCGCTTTCCAGCCACAGCGGCGGCTTGGCGCTGCCCGGCATGGATCCGGCCAGCATGTAGCGCCTCATGAACTGGCTATCCATGATCATCCAACTCGGGACTGCCGGAACCGTTTCATGTCGCTCAAGCATGCCCTGGCAGAACAGCATATAGGAGCCGCCTTCGCTCATATAGCGCACGCCTGACTGGTCGACGAGAAAGGCGTGGGGCTTGGCCAGCTCCATCTGCGCGCCTGCTGCTTCCTCCTGACCGGGAGGTAGCATCATCTGGTTGCCGACGATTTCTTCCATCTGGCCCATCGCCGCGCCGATCCGCATCATCTCGCGGTGCATGTCGCCGGTGTCGCCAGGCGCGGTGTGCGACCATTCAGACTTGGTGTTTGGAATATATTTGTCACGCATCTCCTGGTTGCGCGCGAAACCGCCAGCATTGAGCAGCACGCCATTGCGCGCACCGATCCGCCAGGGCTTGCCGTCCTTCTCGGTCAGCACGCCGACGGCCCTGCCGTCTTCCATGATCACTTCATTGACCGGCGAATTGAGACGCGGCTCGATCCCGGCCTTGAGCGCAGCTCCCAGCATTCGCCCTTGCAGCGCGGCGCCAGCAGTGACCCAGTGTTTTCCGGTGAGCTTGGCCAGCATGCCCCGGAGACCGACTTTCAGCGCCACCATGCGCGACGACCATGAGACCTTGATCAGCGGCAGCCTGGTTGCTTCGAAGATCGGTGCGGGAAGCAGGAACTTGTTGGCCCGCAGCTTCTTTTGCCAATCGCCCAACTCTTTGACGTTGAACAGCTTGGCATGGACCGTGCGGCCCGGCGTGCCGCCATCGCGGTCATCATAATAGTCCGGCCACAGCGGCGCGCGCTCAAAGGGAACGCCCTGACGCATCAGGAAATCGATCATGGCATTGGCCTCGACAATATAGGCCCGTCGTTTTTCGCGGCTGGTGCCGGGCGAATCGCCTGGCTGGGCCTCGACAACCGCGTTGAGATAGGCCTCGCCCTGCTCGAGGTCGTCCTTGACCCCGTCTTCGGCCATGAAGCGGTTGGCCGGTATCCACATCACCCCGCCGGCCCTTGCGGTCGATCCGCCGACCATGTCGGTCTTTTCCAGGATCACCACGCTCTTTCCGGCATTGCGCATCACCAGTCCGGCGCACATTGATCCGCCGCCGCTGCCGACGACAACGAAATCCACCACTTCGTCCATGCCTTCCATGCGCTCTCTCCTTGCAATAATCCTATTCTTGTTGGCACATTCATGGCCCGATTGCGTGGCGTTGGGCAATGGTTCACTTTGTCATGGGCTGTAAAAAAGGGATTCGATCATGACCAAGACTCTCGATCAGGTGCTCGCCGAATCCGAAATCCGCGATGTTCAGGCGCGCTATTGCCGCTCGGCCGACCGCTGCGATTTCGAGCTGTATCGCGATTGCTTCCATGCGGACGCGGTGCTGGAATTCAGTTTCTGGACGGGCGGTGTCGATGAATTCATCACAATGGCCGAGCAGATGCTCTCCGGTTTTGCTGCGACCACGCATTTCACCGGCAACCGGCTGATCAAGGTTGATGGCGATAGCGCCGCTTGTGAATTCTACACGCTCGCTACCCACCGCATTGCCGCCGATGACAAAGGTCCGGAGCGCGATTATGTCTGCGCGGTTCGCTATATTGACCGGATGGAGCAGCGCGGCGGCGAATGGCGTATTGCTCGCCGACACTGCGTGCTGGATTGGGCGCGCACTGATCCGGTGCCGGAGTATTGCGATGGCGACAAGAGCGGCGTGGGCAAGCGCGACAGGAGCGATCCGTCCTATCTGGAAGATTGAGGGTTGGCTGCGTTGTCGCTGGACCTGTTGTCCTCACCGGTGCGCAAAATTCCATTGACCGGGCGCGCCGGATCGAGATTGTGCTGTGCAAGCTAGCGAGACGGCGAGAGGAAGCAGGCAATGCGCGCGGCGATCATGAACGGTTTCGACACGCCGGACACATTGCGGATCGCCGATGTGCCGATACCCCCATGCGGACCGCGCGACATCATCATCGAAGTCGCTGCCGCCGGGGTCAATCCGGTCGACTGGAAGGAATGCGAAGGCAATCTGCAGCAATTCTACGGCGATTACGGGGATGCCTGGACACCGGGCTACGACGGCGCCGGAACTGTCAGTCAGGTCGGCGATCAGGTCACGGCATTTCGTCCGGGGGACCGGGTCGTGGCCTTCTCAGACCGGCGCGAGAACGGCCATAATGGAACCTTCGCCGAATATTTCCGCGTGCTCGACAATGCCGCAAGCCTTGTTCCAGACGATGTTGCGCTGGCCGACGCTGCAGCCATCCCGACTGCGGCGCTGACCGGACTCCAGGCGCTGTTCCGTGCGAGCAAGGCGGCACTGGCATCGGGTGATGCGGTGCTGATCCATGGCGCGTCGGGCGGTGTTGGCAGCTATTCCGTACAGTTCGCCAAGGCGCGCGGGCTGAAGGTCGCGGGTAGCTGCAGCGCAAGAAATTGCGACTTCGTTCGCTCGCTGGGAGCCGATCTGGTGCTCGATCATGCGCAAGGTGGGATCGTTGAGGCGGTGCGGGCGTGGATGCCGGACGGTGTCAAAGCGGTTGTGGATTGCGTCAGTGGCGGCACTCTGCCTGATGCACTTGACGCGTTGAGCCCGGGCGGGCGGCTGATCAGCATCGCCACGCTGGTCGGTGATGGCGATATTGAGGGCGATGCGCAGCGGGCCAGCGCTCGTGGCTTCGAGAAAATATTCTCGATCATGGAATTCGACCGGATCGGCGATGAACTTGCCGAGGTTCTTGGCATGATGTCGCAGGGACTGGTCAAGGCGCCGCCGCTGGAGACATTTCCGCTGGATCGGGCAAGCGAGGCGCTGGAGCGGATGAAAGCGGGCGGTGTGAGGGGCAAGATCGTCCTCACGATGTGAGGACGGGTTGGAAAGGGGATCAGATGGCGGCAAGCGGACCACTGGAAGGCAGCATTGCAATCGTCACCGGGGCAAGCCGGGGCATTGGCTGTGCCATTGCCGAACGGCTGGGGTCGGCTGGGGCCACGGTAATCGCTGCGGCGCGGACATTGGAAGCGAGTGACGACAGGGGCTGCGCAACCTCGACTGCAGAGCGCATTGTCAGCCGTGGCGGCAAGGCAGCGGCGATGCATGTCGATATGGAACTTGCGGAGACTCGCGAGGCGCTCATTGCTGAAACCATCGACCAGTTCGGGCGGATCGATATCCTGATCAACAATGCCGGGACCGCGAATTATCAGCCGACCGATGTGATGCCGCTCGATGTGGCACGGGCCCAGACTGACACCTATTTCCTCGCCACTTGGCACCTGTGTCACCTCGCGATCCCGCATATGAAACGGCAGGGTGAGGGGCGGATCCTCAACATCGGCTCCTCGGTCGTCAATCCGCCGACGCTGCCTTATGCGGACTACATGGCGGCGCGTGGCAGTGAGACGCTGTATGGCGCTCTTAAGACGGCCGTGCATCGCTTCTCGCAAGGTCTGGCTGCCGAGCTTCATTCCGATAAAATCGCGGTCAATGTGCTTGGGCCGGTGGGCGCGGTACTCACGCCCGGCCTGCTCGCGCTCGATCTTGGCCTGACGCCGGACATGGCGATCAGCGAAAGGATCGAGGAGATAGCCGAAGCCGCTCTGGACATCGCCTGCCGCCCGATCGACTATACCGGCCAGGTCGAATTTTCCTATCGTATGCTCGATCGAATCGCCCGTTCGACCAGGTCGCTCGACGGCCAGGATGTGATCGTCCAGCGCGGGGCTTCCAATGTCTGAGAAGATCTTCATTTTGGACGAGATTGAGGTGGCGCAGCCGGACGCTGCGCAGCTGCGCGACGCCTATCTCGCGCAATATGTCCCGATGGCTCGCGAGCGGGGGATGGTACTGGAAGGCGCCTGGACATCGCCGGCGATCGAGCTACCCGACCGCTCGCTTAAGCTGCATTTCATGTGGTCGGTGCCCGACGTCGGGGCATGGTGGGCGATGCGGCTGGGCGCGGCTCGGGCCGATCCCGATCAGGATGTTCCGATCACCGGTAGCGAGGAAAAGACCCGCTGGTGGGCATGGGTCGATAATCTCGCGATCAGCCGCAAGCGGACTTTTCTGCGCGATATGGCGGAGGTGAACGATGTTTAATCTGCTCTATGTCGTCACGCTTGCGCCCGATGCAGCCGATGGGGATGCAGTGAAGATCGCCGCCGAGCTGGCGCAGGCCGGGCTTGGGCTGGACGGTGCGCTCAATTCCTTGGCCGGG
>JAQWKP010000201.1 GCA_029247785.1 Novosphingobium sp. | reverse complement strand
TTGACCTTGCAGGTGATGCACCAGTCGGCGGTGAACCAGGCGAATACCGGCTTGCCTGAGGCCCGCGCCTCGGCCAGCGCTGCTTCGCTGAACGGCTGCGTCGCAAGGATGCTTGGCGCGCTGTTGGTCGGAGTCATGATGGTGCGCGGAAGGAGGAACACACCGGTCAGGGCAATCGCGGCAAGGCCCAATGCGCTTATGGCGAAAACTGATCTTCCCGCTCGCTGGCCGCGTCCCGCCACGGACAGCAGCAGGACCAGCCCTGCAGCAAGCGCAGATGCAGCCACGGCGAATTCCATGCCGCCGACACGGCTCGCCAGCCATGCCAGCGCCAGCGCCGTCAGCCCCATCGGCAGTGCCATCCAGCGGCGGAAGCTGTTCATCCAGGGTCCCGGTTTGGGCATGCGGGCCCGCAGCGCCGGGATCAATGCGATGGCGAGGAAGGGCAGGGCGATGCCCAGCCCGAGCGCGGCAAACAGCACGAGTGCCGGCAGCACCGGCAGCAGCAGCGCCGCGCCCATCGCCGCAGCCATGAACGGGCCGGTGCACGGCGTCGCCACGAAAGCAGCGAGCAGGCCAGTGGCGAAGGCTCCACGCGGCGAGCCTGCTTCGGAAAAGCCGGGAACGGCGAATTCGAACAGTCCGAGGAAATTGGCGGTGATCGCAACCGCCAGCAGCAGCAGCGCGGCGACAACGCCCGGCTCCTGCAACTGGAACGCCCAGCCCACTTCCTCGCCAGCGGCGCGCAGCGCCAGCAGCAGGCCTCCCAGCGCCAATGTTGCGACGATCACGCCCGCCGTATAGGCCAACCCTTCCGAGCGCGCCTGGCTTGCGCTTTCTCCGGAGCGGGCAAGGCTCAGCGCCTTGAGGCTGAGGATTGGGAAAACGCAGGGCATGATGTTGAGCAGCAGCCCGCCGATCAGCGCGCCGAGCAACAACAGCGGCAGGCTTGTCGATACCAGTGGCGCGCTATTTGTCAGCGCCTCGCCGCCCACCGGCACATCGCCCGGCACGGCCGAGAAGGAGAGACCGTCACCAGCGGCATTGAGCCGGAGTACGCCCGACAACTGAGGCGGTTCGCGCGGTTCGAAATTGGGCCGGCGCATGGCAACGATCAGCAGGTCGCCTTCGCGGCTGAAGCGCTGCGGCGCGGCGTAGTCGACCACCCCGTCTTCGGCGGCAAACACATGCGGAGCCGCCAGCGCCATCTCTGCGGGCAGCGGAATGGCGAGCCGCATCGTTCCGCCCTCGAATGCGAATTGCGCCTGTGCGCCAAGCGGGGCGGGCAGGCGCGAGCGCCAATCATCAAATCTGCGACTTGCGGTTGCTTCACCTACTGTAACTCGCGCGGTCAGCCGCGCCTGTTCGGGCACGCAGATCTCGTCGGTACAGGCGAGCCATTTCGCTGCTACGGCAATCGGCAGCACCTCGCCCGGCTGGGAGTTCTTGGGCAAGGTCAGCGGAATGAGTACGGCATAATTGCCATGATAGACATGATTCATCAGCCCTGAGATCAGCAGCGTTTCGGGGACGGGATACTTCGGCTCACCCGGTTCGGCTCCCTTGGGAAGCTCCCAGTCCAGCTCCATCCCCAGACCGGCATCGCCTGGATTGAGCCAATAACCGTGCCAACCAGCACCGGGCCGCATATGGATCGCCAGGGTGATGGTCTCGCCGGGCGCACCCGGCCTTTCGGCGAGCAACTCAGCGGCGATCTTGGTGGGAGCGGCCTGGACCTGCCCAGCCAGCGCAAACAGCGCAAGCCAGTGCCACAACACCGCAAAAAGCTGGCGATAGGCTCGATTTATCGACATGGCTCCCGATCTAGGTCACAGGACTTGCAAGCTCACGGCTGACCGGCCATCGCCGCATGTGCAGCTTCTGCCGATGGTTTTCAAGCAAACCCCCGAGGAACCCGACATGCGTTTCCCTATTTTCTCCCTCGCATTCGCTGTTGTAGTCGGCCTGGTTACAGCCCCGCCAACGCTGGCGGAGGAACCCCAACTGCCTGAGGCGAAGGGGCCTCCCACTTTGGTCGTTGCCATTGCTGTCGATCAGTTCTCGGCGGACCTCTTTGCCCAATATCGCCGCTTCTTCACCAAAGGCCTCGCCCGGCTTGGCGAGGGTGCGGTGTTCCCTTCGGGCTACCAGTCGCATGCCGCGACCGAGACCTGCCCAGGTCATTCGACAATCCTGACTGGCGCGCGACCGGCCCGTAACGGCGTTATCGCCAATTGGTGGTTCGATCCGAAGATCACGCGGGGCGACAAGCGCGTCTATTGCGCTGAGGACGAGACAGACCCGGCCAGCACCTCGCGAAAGCCCGTCGTTTCAGCGGTTCATCTCAAGGTCCAGACTCTCGGTGAGCGGCTCAAATCAGCCAATCCGGCAAGTCGCAATGTCGCGGTTTCCGGCAAGGACCGCGCGGCGATGATGATGGGTGGTCGGAACGTCGACGCGGCCTATTGGTGGGCCAAGAAGGGTTTCGGGACATTTGCCGGCACTGCTTTGGGCAAATCGGCGCTAGAAATGAATCTCAAGATTGCCGAGAGGATCGAGGAGGGTAGCCCGGGCTTCGAACTGCCAGCATTTTGCGCCGCGCGCGATCGTGCCGTCGCGATCGGCAAAGGCAGTGTCGGAACGGGGAGATTCGCTCGTCCAGCGGGCGACCTTCGGGCCTTCCAGGTCTCTCCGCTGCTTGACCGCGCTACCGCCGCTCTCGCTCTGTCGCTGGTGGACGAATTCCAGCTTGGCCGTGACGATGTGCCCGATGTGCTGTCAATCGGCCTGTCCGGAACGGATATCATCGGCCATGCCTATGGCCATCAGGGCGTCGAAATTTGCATCCAGCTGGCGCAGGTCGACGACATGCTCGGCCAGTTGTTTGGGTCGCTCGATCAACGCGGCATCGATTTCGTCGCGGTCCTCACTGCTGACCATGGCGGCATCGACGCGCCTGAAAGGCTCGCGCAGCAGGCTTATCCGATCGCCGAACGAGTCGACCCCGATTTGTCGATCGAGGCGTTGGGACAGCGCATTGGCAATGAGACCGGCGTTACCGTATCGAAGGGGCCGCTGCTCCTGGGCGGCGTCAATGGCGATATCTATCTTTCGGCTGAGCTGAATGCCGAGCAGCGCAAGACGGTCGCTATGGCACTGCTCGCCACGCTGAAAGCGCATCCCCAGATTGCCGCCGTGTTCCATGGCGACGAACTGGCCGCGGCGCCGATGCCGGTTGGATCGCCGCAGGACTGGACGCTGCTGGATCGCGCCCGCGCTTCTTATGACGAGAGCAGGTCGGGCGATCTGGTTGCGGTGCTGAAACGCGGCGTGCTGGCGCTGCCGGTGAGGCTGGGACTGGTGGCGACCCATGGCAGCGTGTGGGATTATGACCGGCGCGTACCAATCCTGTTCTGGCGCGAGGGGCTCGCCGGGCTCGAACAGCCAGCCCCGATCGAGACCGTCGATATCGCACCGACACTGGCATCGCTGCTTGGGCTGAATGTGCCCGAAAGCGAATTCGACGGGCGCTGCCTCGACATCGACGGCGGACCGGATGATAGTTGCACGCAATGAACGACAAGTCCCAACCCGAGCGGCGAGACCTCGTTATATTAGGCGGCGGGCTCGTCGGTATGAGCCTTGCGCTTGCCGCCGCACGGGCCGGGGTCACCAGTTATGTCGTAGATCGCGCGCGCCCTGAGGAGCTGACGGCGCAGGGCGTGGATGGCCGCGCCTCGGCGATCTCGACCGCGAGCTGGAACCTGTTTGCCAATATCGGGCTCGCTGATATCCTCGAACCGCTCGGCTGCGCGATCGAGGCGATCGCCGTCACCGATGGAATGAAACCGGGGCGTATCGATTTCCGCCCCAAGCCGGAGGAAGGCTCGCTTGGCCGGATGTTTGCCAATCGCGATATTCGGCTTGCGCTGTTCGAGGCGGCACGGGGCGAGGCAGCAGTCGCCTGGCACACCGGCACCGAAGCGGTTCGGCGTGAGCGCGGGTCCTATGGTGTTGAGGTTGAGCTCGATGACGGACAGGTGCTGACCGGTAGCCTGCTGGTTGGTGCCGAGGGGAGGCAGTCGCCGACCCGCGAGGAAGCCGGATTTGCCCTGGCGAGCTGGGATTACAGCCACCGCGCAATTGTCACCGCACTCCATCACGAAGAGCCTCATGACGGTGTCGCCTGGGAGATATTCTATCCCGATGGGCCGTTCGCGCTGCTGCCGCTGCTCGATACGCCCGATGGTCGCCACCGCAGCGCGCTGGTCTGGACTATTTCTGAGCGCGATGCTGCAGGCGTGACGAAGCTGTCTGATGCGACGTTCTTGCACGAGGCAGGAAAGAACATGCACGGGATTTTCGGTGCGATCGAACTGGCCGCACCCCGCATGTCCTTTCCGCTACGCTTCCACCATTCGGGCAAGCTGGTCGACGAACGGCTGGCACTGATCGGCGATGCTGCGCATGGCATGCATCCGATCGCCGGGCAGGGTCTTAATCTCGGCCTGCGCGATGTCGGCGCCTTGGTCGAGGTGCTGGCCGAAGGCATGCGGCTCGGGCTCGAGCCGGGCGATGCCCAGTTGCTTGCTCGCTATGAGAAGTGGCGCAGCCTCGATGCCCTGATGGTGATGACCGCGACCGACAGCCTGACCCGGCTGTTTGGTATTCCGGGCAAGCTGCCAAGTGCCGCGCGTCGGCTTGGAATGGGCGCGGTTCAGCGCCTGCCGCTGCTCAAGCGATTCTTCATGGACGAAGCGCGCGGCATGTCGGGTAAGTTACCGGAATTGCTGAGAAACTAGGGCTTCGGCCCTAGTTCTTCTTTTTCAGCTCCTCCGCCTTGACCGGGGCGGCAATCGGGCTGGGCTGATCAATCTGTTTGCCATCGCTGTCCTTCAGCTTGCTCGGCTCAAGCATGGCGGCGGTCTCGATCAGGTCGAGCGCACTTTGCGTATCTGAAAAGCGTCTGGCGTCGATGATCCATTTGTCTGCCACTTCGGCGCCAGGCAGAAGTGCGACTTGTTCGATCGCTTCGGGAATGCG
>JAQWKP010000197.1 GCA_029247785.1 Novosphingobium sp. | reverse complement strand
GCCGAGACCGCGCGTGAATACGGGCTCGGCGTAGTTCTGGAACCGGTCAATGTCGGCCAGACCCGCACCATTGCCGATGGGATCGAGCTGATCCGCGCTTCGGGCAGCGATGCAGGCTATCTGTTCGATACCTATCACCTGATGCGCACCGGGGGCAGCCCAGGCGACCTCGACGCGATCCCTCCCGGCCTGATCCGCTATGCCCAGATCAACGACGGTCCGCTGCACATTCCGGAGGACGAAATCATGGCCGAAGTGATGGGCGAGCGGCTCTATCCCGGGCTTGGCGAATTTCCGCTACAAGATATTCTCACCCGCATCCCGACCGACATTCCCTGGGGCATAGAAGCACCTAGCCTGCGCCGCGTCGCCGAGGGCCAATCACCATCGGATCAGGCGCGGGAGTGCATGGCTGCCATGCGGGGCCAGCTCAATCAGCAGGGCCTCGCAGCCGACTAGCCTAAAATGCCTCACCACCGCCGCCGCATCTGGCAGGCACGGGTGCGCGCGCGCAATTCCTCGTCACGCTGCTCTGGTGACACGCTCGGCGTGTCAGCTGGCAGATGATCGCGGACTTCGGCAAAGGGCACGCGCTTCAGCGTCGGCGTGGGCGAGCTGGAGCAATCGAACCAACGCCCCCACAGCGTGCCCTCGGTATAGCCTGCGGTATCCAGCCAATTGGGCACGCCAGGGTCTTCCAGCGCAACCACGGCGCGGAATTTTCCATCAGAGCTAAGCTTGGCGTAGTGCGAGTTGGTGCAGCTCAAGCGATAGACATAATCGACCGCGTTGAAGAAGGGATCGTTGAGCTGGAGGTTCCAATAAGAATATTCTTCGGGCAGCTCGGTCTCGACGATCAACGCTTCGCCGGGCTCAAACTCAAACGCTGCGGGCCAGTATGACTGGAATTCGACTCCGCGCAGCGTGTGCGGGTAGAAATTATTGACCCCGACCTTCTGCTTCACATCGTCCTGCTGCCAGAAGAACAGCTTGTCCATATTCGCCGGCACCCTGGACTGCGCCTGGATACGCTCGATGATCTCATCCGGCGTCAGGCGGTGCTTGGGACCGACCTTGTCGAGGCATTCGATCGCCAGCTGCGGATCGACTTCATTCTCCCAGTCGAGCGCGACATAGCGAACCATCATCGTATCGGTATCGGGCAGGATCGGCGACCAGTTTCCGGTGTAGCCTTCGGGCCGCTCGGCGCTGAAGATGATCTCGACCTCGTCATTCGGCCCGATATCCATATCCTTGGCGTCGAATGTGTTGATGTTGCGGAATTCCTCCATCGTTCCCATCGCCCCAGTGGCGCCATGCAGGGTGGAAAAGATCAGGCTGTGGCACGTCCCGCGTTTGCCCGAAACGCGATAGGTCAGGTCCCCGCGCAGCGGCGAATAGACATAGAGCGTATCCGGATTGGGTTGCTGCATGAACACCGGATTGAACATCGGCACCCAATCGGGATGTTCCGGGTCGGCATGGAAATAGAGAAAGTACCCGTAGGACAGGTTCATCATGATCTGGCGGTAGACATCGGCACGATATTTGGGGTCGTCCGGCCGCCAGGTGTTGGCCAATTCCGCCACGGCAAGGTCAAGATCGCCAAGGTAATCGAGGATCGAGAGCGATATTTGCTTGTTCATGGGGCCTCCTGCCTTTCCCGGCCAAATACGGCAAAACGCCGCTGACCGGCGAAGCAATATCGCCTGAAAGCGCAGGATTGGGAAGTGTGGTCTGTCTGGCCGCCTTGGCTCCCCTCAGTCCCCCTCACCGAGTAGCCGCACCGGGCCGATCAGGCCGGATCGCCGCAAGGGCGCATCGGAATTATAGGTCGGCATGGCAGTCCAGGTCAGTTTCTCCGCGCCTTCCTGAGCGTCGCCGATCAGGCGATTGACCCATAGATTGGCAACGCGCACTTCGATGCGGTTCGTGCCCGTCTTCGTCACCGCACCGATATCCAGCGTGTAGGGCGCGTGCCAAGCGTATCCGGCAGGCTGCCCATTGACGAGAACTTCGGCAATTTCGCGCACTTCACCCAGATCAAGCAGCAATTTCTCGCCCGGCTTCCAGCCGCGAGGCGAGGCAAACACCTTCGCATAGGTGGCGATGCCGGAGAAATATTTGACGCCTGGCTTGCCATGCTCGTCGAGCGGAGCCAGCCCGTCCATCACCACAGATGCAGGGGCGCCGCGACCTTCCTGAAAACCGACATCCCATGCGCCGTCCAGCCTTGCCAGTGCCACCGGATCGGCTTCCGCAACGCTATGCGTCTTGGCTTGGGTCGACTGGCGGAACAGGACATGGACCGATGCCTCCGCCGCCAGATCGAGCGGCACAATGGTTTCGCCATTTTCGATGCGGTAGCTGACGGGCTCGGATTGGCCGGTCTCGGCATGCCACAAGCGCGGGGCTTTGCCGGTCACCCGAAAATGCGCCTCGATCCGCTCGGGACGGTTCTTGCGATTGACCAGGAAATAATGCTCACCGTCGTCCAGCTTGCGATGGACAAAGGGAATTTCTGCGCCCTCCTCGCCGCCAGTGAAACGGAAATCCGGTGCAACACCGATGGCTCGCAATCCCGCTTCAACATCGTCGAGCGCGACCACCCGGCCCATGCCGACCCGCGCCATGTCCGTGCCCGGCCAGAGCTTGGCGACAAGCGCGGCGAATTCGTCAGCATCGTCAGAAAGGCTCGGGGTCGCAACCGGCGCCGTCCCGATCACTCTCGCACCCCCTTCGACCAATTCGGCCAGCCGCCGCAGCGCCGCCACTGTCATCCGACTCGATGAACCGCCCAGATAAAGCGCCTTGTACCGCGCCCCGCCCGGCGTGATGAGTTCGCTGCCGTCATTCTGCAATGCGCCCACCAGCGCATCGAAATTGACGAAGTCGAATGCGTTGACCTTTGGCGCATCGGCAACCCTTGCGTCGCCATAAAGCCCGGTCAGCGGCGCTTCCTCGCCATAGAAATAGCCGACATCGGCAACATTGCGGCCCTGCTGCAGCAGGAAGGAATTGCGCGAGATATAATCAACCCAGGGCCTTGCCAACTCGGCCCAGGCTTCATTGCGGTTGAAATACTGGCCGAAGATAAACAGCGACAGACCAGGCTTGCGATCCTCGATTGGCACATGCACCGATGTGTGAACCACGGGACGGTTGATCCCGCTGACGAATTCAAGATCGATGATGCGCTTGAGGTCCGCGGGTCCGAATGCCCAGGGCGCCATAAAGGCCGTCATCGATTCAGCTGCAGCAAGATTCTGGCCATAGATATGAGCCACCGAAGCCGCGCCCTTCATGTCGGCGAGATAGGACAGTTTCGGCCCTTCTTCGCGGCTGTGAGTCCACAAGGCCGACATCGGAATATCGGCGTGGCGACGCATCGCCATATCATCGCCGAGCGAAGGGCGATGGTCTTCCAGCGCCTCGCCATAAACGATCAACCCGTTCTCATGCGCGACCTTGGCGATGGTGCCGTAATGTTCGGAGGCCAGCAGATCGGCAAGCGTGCGGCGATAGTCATAGAGGAAGCGGTCGCTCTCGGCGCGGGTGCCGATCAGGGTGCCTGTGAGAGCCGGGAGCCAGGGGGTGGGATCATAGCCGCGCAGTCGCCTGAACTGCGCGATCATCTTGGGCGTCCAATTGGCGGCGCCGACTTCGATCGAATCGGTCAGGATCGCGTCGACGCCCTTATCGCCAATCCCGCCCGCAGCCTCCCGGTACATTCCGAGATAGTGTTCGATATAGCGGCGCACGGCATCGCCATCGAATTTGTCGACCTCAAGCCCCGTGGCTTCGGGCGGTGCGGGGTGATTGGTGGTTCCGAGCAAGGAAAAGCCAAGCCGCAGCACCCGCCACTTGCCTTCAGGCGGGGTCCAGTCAAGGCTGCCATCTGCCGCCATCCGTCGGGTCAGGTCGATCACGGTGGCGGGATCGATACCGGTCGCGCCGTCGCCCGGATTGCCGAGCGCATAATAATCCTGCTCGATCGAAAAACCGGCCTTGGCGGCAAAGCGATCAACCCGCGCTTCGGTTGTGAGGGAGAACTCGCCAATCGTGACTGCCGCCTTTGCCGCCATCGCGGTCATCGCTTCGGCGTAGTTGGACATCTCCAGCCCTTCGACAGGCGTGCTCATGGTCAGGCCCTTCGGCTTGGTCGCCTGCATCACGATCCTGAAATGCGCGGCCGTTTCCGGAGCAAAGCTGATCGTTGTGGGCGCGGTCTCCAGCGGGATCGAAGCGATCTGCCGCCATTGCCTGCCGTCGCTGCTGGCCTCAAGCACAGGATTGAAACTGGCTCCGGTGAACATCGTTGCGGCACCTGGCATATAGAGGGTGACCGACCGTGCGGTGACCGGCGCAGGATAGTCGAGCCGCAGAAGCGGCCGGCTGCCCTCTTCTCCCTTCGCCAGAGTGACACCCTTGGCATAATCGCCATCACCCATGGCGGCAATATCCAACCGGTTGCCCTCGCCGTCATGAGCGATGGGTGTGCCCGGGCGCTCGCCCGCCGGGTGGGGGAACGCCAGCACGGCAATATCGGAATAGTATTGAGGATCAGGCCGCGATTCGCCGCCAAATACGCCGCTCAACAGATCGTGCTCGCGGGTCATCGACTGATAGGGACCGGTGGTATCAGGCGGCGCGGCAAGCGTGCCGGTGAAGCGCTTGCCTCCCGTGACCTCGGTCTCGGTCCACACCAGCTTCTTGAGGCCGTCCTCGGGCTTGACCCAGGGTCCTCCAGTCTCCGACCAGCCCGGCGAAGCGGCGATGGCGAGTTCGAGACCGAGCCGTTCCGTTTCCTCGGCGGTAAAGCGGAATGCGTCTTTCCATTCCGGCGTCATATAGACCAGCCGCTTTTCAACGACCTGTGGAGTCATCAGATTGACGTCGAAATTCTGCAGCCCGCCGATGCCGACGCGTTTCATCCAGGCAAGGTCTTTGGCGATACCGTCCTTGGAGATATTGCCGTTCATCCAGTGCCACCACACGCGCGGTCGGGCGGAATTGGGCGGGTCCTGGAATTGTTCTTCGAGCGTCGGCTCAGCAGGCTGCGCCGCATGGTGATCGGCGTTGACCGGCAATGCGGTCAGCGCCGTTGCGACGACCAGTGCGGTGCGCAATTTTATTCCGAACATCAGTCTCTCCTGCCCCCCCGCGCAGCACTCACGTTGGACGACGCGCTACGCGGCGGACAATCGGACGCCCGGCGGATCAGCGCATAGTCCAGTTGCCGATGGCGGATCTCGGTCTCCTCGTCGGGTTTCGTCCTGACATGTTCGACCAATATCTCGGTCGCCGCGCGCGCCATTTCCGCGACTGGCTGTCGAATGGTTGTCAGCTCTGGCCAGATGGTGGTTGCCATGGCCGTATCGTCATAGCCGCAGATCGAGATGTCGGCTGGCACGTCGAGCCCGCGGCGATGCGCGGTGGCAACGACTGCCGCAGCCATATCGTCATTGCTGGCAAAGATCGCCGTGGGCCGGGGTTCAAGCGCCAGCAAGTCTTCGGCCGCGACAAGACCCGAGCGATAGCTGAAATCCCCCTGCAGGATCAGCGCGCGCTCCACCGCAATGCCAGCCGTAGCCAGGGCGTCCTCGTATCCGGCCCGACGCAATGCGGTGGCCGTCTGGTTGGTATTGCCCTCGACAAAGCCGATGCGGCGATGGCCCAGCGCGATGAGATGGCTTGTCATGTCACGCGCCGCTGCCTTGTCATCGATCGTCACGGAATGGGCGTAAGGTAGCGGCTCGCCAGTAGCAATCTGCACGATCGGCACACCGAGTTCCCACAACTTCGCTGTTAGCCCAGCATCGTCGCACAGTGGTGGCGGAAGCAGAACACCATCGACGCG
>JAQWKP010000183.1 GCA_029247785.1 Novosphingobium sp. | reverse complement strand
GATTTCGCTGTGCTCTACGATGACATCGGGCACATTTGTCCGAAACGCCCGCGTCAACCATTCCGAGGTGATGTGTTCAACCGTCTCAGGAAGCGGAAATGCATCGGATGCGGACATAGGCCACCCTTAAATTGAGACTTTGGAGAGGGCGAAATCATAACCCTCAGAAACGATAGAGACAGAAATCTCCAACAACCTTACGCCATTTGCCAAGCGTCTTTCACAATCGCCGGGATATCCAATTCCGAACACCGCATCGCCGGATCAATCACCGATCCAATGAAGGCCGCAAAATCGGTGAACTCAGCCTCGTCCAGTCCGTCGAATTCGATCATGATTTCGCGGAAACCGTTGGCGCTGGCGCTTTTTCTCAGCTCTTGAATCTGCTGGATTGCCTTATCTTCCGAGCCCGCCGCACTGAGGTTCGAGAATGGCAGCTTTCTCATCATGACGTGGCGATAAGCGGCTGCACGCTCACTATTTTCCTGTTCGCCCTCAATCGAGAGAACGCCGGCCGAACCAAATCGAGCAAGGTCTCCTTGTTTGGCTTCGCCTGCCAAAAGACATGGAATTATCGGCTGTATAGGACTTGGAACAATCGCGACGACTTCATCATCCGGAATCTGCCATCCATCCCATGCATCCATGAGCTGTGCCGCCTGATCGAGCCCATTGCCTTGCGCCGATGCCGAGAAACTCAATTCGACCCGCCCGCCGGAAAGGTTGTCGAGCACGCCGATGTCTTCGGCCAACCGCAGAGGCGATGCGGTCTCACCCAGAGTTAGAAACAATCCGATCCGGATCGCTTGTGTGACACCGGCGACTGCGCCAGCGGTTGCCGTGGTGAAGGAGGGGTCGACAGCATTTTGCCCGCTGTTACGGGGATTGCCGAGCCACAGAGCCCGGATTCCATTGGCTTCTGCTGCCTTTGCCGCACAAACGGCCAGTCTGGGTTCGACATTGGTCAATGCAATAGACGTGCGAATTACGTTCATTTCAAATCTCTCAAATGAGGGATAACTTCAGTTGCCAAAGTCTGCATTTGCTCGTCGACCAACTCGGCCGTCGCACTGGTGGTCTGAATGTGGAAAATGATGGCATCCGCTCCAGCTTCGGTAATGAGGGGAGCGAGACCATCGACAATCTGCTGGGAGGATCCGACGAGATAGGACTGAGAGGGATCGAACGAGACACCCGTCGCCTGCATGTCTGCCTCCTTTTTCATAATGTGGGTGCCATAGTGAGCGAGCATTGCATGCCAGCGATCTCGGGCCTGATCGGCCGCGCTTTTGTCCGGATGAGCCCAGACAACATTGTGAATTGCGACGCGTTGCTTGCGTGTCTCGGAGACGATGTCAGATCTGAAACTTGACGCGCGCTCTTCAGCACACATGGTCTTGACGCGCAGCAATTCCGCTGGATCGTAGATTTGTTGAATGAACAGCGACAGTCCGAACCTGGCGGCCCGGCGTATCGCGACATCGGCGTGAGCACCGATCCAGAGTTCAGTCTCGCCAACCCGGTCCGCATAGCGGGTAAGCAACTCTTCCAGCTCGCTTTCGAAAACCCGCCCTCGCTTCTTTCGGTCGATGCCTGCCGAACTGTATTCCCGGCCGGCATAGCCCAGGGCAAGCGCCAACCTCAGCCTGCCCGGGGCAATCGCATCCACGGCAGCGCTGGCCTCGGCCACGCGGGAAGCCCCCTGAATCGGCAACAAGGTTATGCCGCCGCAAAGCATTATCTTTTCCGTCACTGCTGCACAGGCAGCAAAGATCGGGAACTGAGCGGACAGATAGCCGCTGTAAACGAAATGGTGATCAGGAAACCATATTGAGTCGAAGCCCAGCTGCTCAGCCAACTGAGCCTGCCGCAGGGCATTCCCATACATGCCATTCCATGGCCGAGGAACGGCTATGAGGTTCTCCATTGACCAGGCACCAACGCCGAATTCTACACTCATTCCTTAGGCACTCCTTAAGTCAAAACCGCATTCATCTGACATAGGCGCTGACGCTAGGCTGCACTAGCAGCCACCTGGACTGGAATAGCGCTCATTCGGGGAATTCCTGACAAATGATCGTAGCGATCTTCAACGCTGACCAAGGCGCCGGTGTTGCTTCCATACACCCTTGCGTCCTTGTCAGCAGATGCCCCGCCAAAGGCATGTGCCATCGCAATCAGGCCAGGGCGTAGCGTTGGATCGCTCTTGATAAAGCCGTCGGTGCTGCCGGTCATGGAAGAAATCACGATGCGATCCTCATCCTTGAGCCCAAGGATCTCGACATCGGATGGATGCATGTAGGCTGGATTGTATCTCCCGCCACGCTTGCGAACCAGCGTCGGCAGATCATGACCAGAGGAATTGTAGGCGCTTGGCATCCTCCGGCTGATCAGTTGGAAGGGATAGTTAGAATCGCTCGTCTGGTCTTCCCGACGGCTTCTCGCCTCCTTCAATTCAGCCATCATTGCCGCGTTTCCAACGTCGAGCCGGTCGACGCATTCCGCATCGCTCGGTACTGCGACTATCGTCTCTGCAAATACCGCGCCGTTGGGGTGCTTCTTCACCTCGGAAAGCGGCACCCTTGCGCCGCGCGTAATCATCTCGAACATCTCGTCAGTCGTCGGCTTTTCCGTCATGTCGATGGCGACGGGCTCGGTTGGCGCGCGCAAGGTCCCGAGTTGTCCGTTGACCGGAGGCAGGACGAGCTCCAATCCCATGCGCTGGGCAAGGCCGTAATAGAACTCCCACTCTTCGATCAGGTCCGAACCCGCTGGCGGGTCGATCACTGCAGGAGCGAACATTCCGAACGGCTCCGGCATACCGAACTCGGTGGCATACAATTCCATCGCCTCGATCATGAACGAGCATCCGGTCGCTTCAAGCTGCACTTTGGGCGCAATTACATAGTCGGCCATTTGCGCCGTCGCCGACATCCTGACATCGATCTGGACGAGGAGCTCCAGATCTTCCATCGCGTCCACGGTCCGCTGCTGATCCGGCCACCCGGCGACGGGATTTCCCGTACTGAACAGGGCGCGAATTTTGCCCTCGCCTTCAAGCAGAATCTCATCGGCGAGAGCTGCAGTCGGCAATCCGGCGGCGGACAGGCTAAGGCCGCGAACGCGCATAGGCTCATCGGCTACAACCGGTGAGAAAGGGGGCGCTGCTTGTGCCTTGGGTGTTGCCCGCGGCAGAAATACACCAGGATTGGCGACCGCTTCGCCTTCGCGCAGCCAGCGACCGCAAATGGTGTTGAGAACGGCGATCAGATATTCCGTGAGACTGGAGTTTCCAGACATGTTCGCACCCGTGCCACCCGCCCGATATCGTCTCGGCGATTATCGACGGCCGGCAGCCTGCAGGTCTCACCGGAAGGCGGCTATTGCGCGCAACCAACCTTCCGATCGACTGGGCGAAACAGCGCGACTTTCTCGGGTTCGCCTGAGCGCAACCCTCCCAAATCAGCATCTGCAACTGGTGACAGGTATTTGGGCCTTTAAGACAGAGGCCCAGAACCGACCAGTTCGTCGGTGTCAAAATGGTCTCAGGGAACAAGAGCGATCGAAGTTGGCCGGTCAATGTCCCGGAAGACCGCCACCCTGAGGCACCAGATCGCACAGAAACGTAGCCAAGCGATTCCTGGTGGAATGGGTGGTGCCCCGTGTCCGACTCGAACGAACGACCTACCGCTTACAAGGCGGTTGCTCTACCAGCTGAGCTAACGGGGCGCGCGGTGGCCCTGTAAGCCAGCGGCGCATCTCAGGCAAGCATGACAGGAGCCGCCGGACGCCTGGTCCAGCACACCG
>JAQWKP010000177.1 GCA_029247785.1 Novosphingobium sp. | reverse complement strand
CGAGGGCGGTTATAACAACCAGCTGATGGTGCTGCAGGCCTCTGGCGGGGTCATGACCAAGGAATATATCGACGGCGCGCCGATCCGGGTGCTCGCATCGGGCCCGGCTGGCGGGGTCATCGGCTCGGCCCACGTCGGCGTCGCCAAGGGCCACCCGGACCTGTTGTGCGTCGATATGGGCGGCACCTCCTACGACATGTCGGTTGTTATCGGCGGCCAGGCACCTGCCGAAGCCGGCTGGAACATGCATCACCGCTATCTGATTGGCGTGCCGATGGTGAAGGTCGAAACGCTGGGCGCAGGCGGCGGCTCAATCTGCCACGTCAATGCCGGCGCGCTTGAGGTTGGCCCGAAATCGGCAGGCGCGGAGCCTGGACCGATCTGCTACGGCAAGGGCGGCACCGAGCCGACCGTTACTGACGCGCTGGTCGTGCTTGGTATCCTGTCGACTGACGAGGGTTTTGCCGGCGGTAGCTTCCGCCTCACCCGCAAGGGCGTCGACGAGGCTTTCACCGCGATTGGCGAGGAGTTGGGCTACGGAGCGGAGGAAGCTGCGTTCGATTGCTGGCGCGTGGTCAATGCGAATATGAGCCAGGGCGTGCGGCGCACCACCGCAGGCAAAGGCATCGACCCCAAGGACCTCACCATGCTCGCCTATGGCGGCAACGGCCCGGCCTTTGCCGCGATCCAGGCCGAGGATCTGGGTATCACCAAGGTGCTTGTTCCCAAGGCCTCGCCAACATTTTCCGCGCTCGGCACGCTGGTCGCTAATCCGACGATTGATGAGGAGCGCAGCTATATCACCCCGGCGGACGTCGCTGATCTTGACAAGATCCGCACGCTATGGAGTGAGATTTGCACCCGCGCTGAAAAATTCTTCACCGACGCCCAGTTCAAGCCCGACGACATGGTGATCAATTACCAGCTCAACATGCGCTATCCCGGGCAGAACTTCTCGCTATCGCTGGATTTCAAGGCGAATGGCACGCTGCATGATTTGTCCTTCGTCGACGACAGCTTCCGCGACAAGGCGATCGAACTGTTCAACCAGCGGCACATGGCCGAATACAACCATGTCCGCGACCACGAGACTCCGGAGATTTCCGGCGTGCGCCTCGCCGCCCATGTGGTAACGACGTCGCCCCAGGCCAAGGCGGGATACACCGCCACGGCAAGCGCGCCCGAGCCTGCCAAGCAACGCCGCGCCAATCTCGGCCAGGGCTTTGCAGACACGCCGGTCTATCTCGGAGAGGAATTGCAACCGGGCCAGCAGATCGCCGCGCCGGCGATCATCGAGGAGAGCTTCACCACCATCGTCGTCTATCCCGGCTGGACTGCGCGGATCGACGACGCCGGGGACTATGAGCTGGTGCGCGGCTAAGCTACCACCCACGAGCTACAGACCGCCACGGAGAATCGCCACATGGACAAGGACGTTGCCGAGCGCCTGGTGCCGCTGGAAGGCGGGGTCAATTTCCGCGACATGGGCGGCTATGAAACCAGCGATGGCCGGACGGTCAAATGGCGACACCTCTATCGCTCGGGAACAATGCACCGGCTGACTCCGGCGGATCATGAACACCTCGCGACACGCGGTATCCGCACGGTGATCGACTTTCGCTCCGGCGGCGAGCAGGTCGAGGAGCCCAATCATTGGGCGTTGGCGTCCGACACGAACTACTGGAGCCGCGAGCATGAGGAAGTGTTCGGCAATATCCACGAGATGGCCGCCAGCGGCCTCGCGACGCCCGAAGATGCCATGCAGGTGATGGAGGCGGGGTTTCGCTATCTCCCGTTCCAGCAGGCAGAAGCCTATGGCGAAATGTTCCGCCGTCTCGCGGCAAGCGAGGTTCCTCTCGCGTTCCATTGCACCGCTGGCAAGGATCGTACCGGCGGCGGCGCGGCGCTGATCCTGGCCGCGCTCGGCGTACCGCGCGCCTCGATTATCGCCGATTTCACCATGACAGAGCGCGCTGTCGACCTCCAGAAAGCGCTGCTGCGGCGCAAGCCCAATCCGAAATTCGCCCATTTCGCCGAGCTGGACGAAGATACGCGCGCGGCCTTCAGCGGTGCCAAGGCGAACTATGTCAACGCGTTCCTCGACACGATCGATGAAAAATGCGGGTCTCTGGAGAACTACCTTTCCGATTTCGGCATTACCCAATCGGATATCGGCTCGATCCGGGCCTCTTTGCTGGATTAGACCTAGCAACCCCGCATTTACCCTATGTCAATCGCCCATCCCTAGGATTGCGCGGCAGGCTGCGCTGCAGAGGGAAAGTGCGTGTCCAAGGCGATTTCGCAGGCGGGGCGATCACCAAGCTACCGCCCAGACATTGACGGACTGCGAGCGATCGCGGTCAGCTCGGTCGTGCTCTATCACGCCGGCATTCCAGTGCTTGGCGGGGGTTTTGCCGGGGTCGATGTATTCTTCGTCATTTCCGGCTTTCTGATCGGCACAATCATTTTCCAGGGCGTGCGCACTGGCTCATTCAGCTTTGCCGAATTTTACGCGAGACGGGCAAGGCGCATCCTGCCCGCGCTGATCGCCGTGATTCTGATGACGATGGCAATCGGTTCAATCCTGTTGAGCGCGGTCGAATTCAGGGGTGTGGCCGGTTCTTCGCTGGCCGCGCTGCTGGCGGTGTCGAACATCCATTTCGAGAGCTCGATCAGCTATTTCAATCCCAATGCCGCGCTCGATCCGATGCTGATGACCTGGTCGCTCGGGGTCGAGGAGCAGTTCTATGTGGTGCTCCCGTTCATTCTCATCGGGCTGAGGCGCTTCAACGACCGCATGGTGCTGACATTGCTTGGCATGATGGTTCTGGCTTCGCTGGCGCTGTGCATTCATTATTCCGTGGCCGCTCCGGCAAGCGCCTTCTATCTGCTGCCAGCGCGTGCCTGGGAGCTGGGCATCGGCGTTATGCTTGGCGTATGGCTGGCGACCGGCGGCAAGCCGGCTGCAGGCCTCGCCGCCGAAGCAATCAGCGTCACTGCCCTGATCGCCCTGATCGCCTCGCTTTGCCTGCTCAGCAAGAGCGATATCTGGCCGGGATGGCTAACCCTGGTGCCGGTTCTCGCCACCGCCGCGCTGATCACAACGCCAAGTGCCTGGGTCAACAGGGCCCTGCTCGGAGCCGGGCCAATGGTCGGTATCGGGCTGATTTCCTATAGCTGGTACCTGTGGCACTGGCCGCTGATGGCCTTCACGCACACCGCGGCGATCGGCGATCCACACATGGCAGCCACACTGGGAGCAGCCCTGCTTTCGCTGATCTTCGCCTATTTCTCATGGCGCTATATCGAGCTGCCCTTCCGCAAGGGCGGCGCAAAGGGAAGCGACACCGTGCGACGTTATGGCGCGGCGATGGGCGTGGTCGCAATGCTGATGGCGCTCACGATATCGCTGAACGGCGTTCCTTCACGGGTTCCGGATAGAGCCAATCGCATCGATGCAACGGTCATGGCCGTTCATTCGGGCCAATGCATGAATTCGAGTGGCGCGACCGTGGACGTACCGGGCTGCCAGAATATTCCGGATGACAAGCAGCTGGTCGTACTGATCGGTGACAGCCATGCAGCAGCGCTGGCCCCGGCGGTAATCGACTACGCAAAGAAAACCGACAAGGGCTGGGCGATATTTTCGCTCGGCTCCTGCCGCCCGCTCGCCGGCATCACGCTCGACAAGGTGAACGATCCGGGCTTTGCCACAAGCTGCACCAAATTCATGCGCAAGGCATTCGACTGGACCCGGAACAACCCCAATGCCACCGACGTCATCGTCACCGGCCTTTGGGCTGGTGCGCTGTGGAATGAAAACGAACGCTACACGCGTATCGGTGCCGGGCCCGACGGTGACCAGAAAGCGATGATCGCCGAGGGTGTTGGCAGCGCCGTCAAGCTCTTGGTCGAATCCGGAAAGCGCGTTCATGTTGCGCAGGATACCCCTTACTGGGAATTCGATCCGGCGCGCGCCGCGCTCAGCCAGACCATTCCTGCCCGCAAGTTCCTTACCGACCTGGTCAGCTCTGGCGGCGCAGGAAACAGCGAATTCGGCGCGGTCAAGCAGCAGTATCTCCACCTCGAATCCGACATTGCGAAAGCAACGCGCAAGGCCGGCGGGCGATATTTCCGGACCCATGACGGGTTTTGCAATAAAGGAGACTGCCGCTATCGCTTTGGCGAAACGCTGTATTTCGTCGATCGCAGCCATCTCTCGCCCGAAGGCGCCGCAGTAGCGATGGCCTCCTTCGACACCCATGGCGAAACGGCCAAACCACCGCTGGCTACCCCTCACCGGCCACACACCAGCATTCTGGCCCGTCAATCCTTCTGATCAGCTGCCACAGCTTGCCATTCGGGGCTTTGCGCTTACATAAACACCCAAGAAAGGATGGTCTGCGCGCACCATGAATGACGACCAACAGCCAAACGGCAATCCCTGGATGAAAAGCCTGCTAGTCTGGGGGGGGATATTCCTCGCCTTACTGCTGGTTGTCTCGACGTTCGGGACGCCAACGGAGACCGCCGGATCGATGCCCTATTCCGAATTCCGCGGCAAGGTCGCCGAAGGCAGCGTTTCGGAAGTCCAGATCAGCGAAGAGCGAATTGTCGGCACGTTGAAGAACGGAGAAAAGTTCACCACCATCCCCATCGCCAACGACACCACTCTGCCCATGCTGCTGGAAGAGAACGAGGTCAAATTCGCTGGCGTCGAGCCCGAACAGGGCAATATGCTGCTCTATATTCTCGTCCAGATGCTTCCCTTCCTGCTGATCCTGGGCATCGCCTTTTTCGCACTAAGGCAGATGCAGAAAGGCGGCGGCTCGGGGGCAATGGGCTTCGGCAAGTCCAAGGCCAAGATGCTGACCGAACGACAGGGCCGCGTCACGTTCGACGATGTCGCCGGGATCGACGAAGCACGCGAGGAGCTCGAGGAAATCGTCGAATTCCTCAAGGACCCGCAGCGCTTTTCCAAGCTGGGCGGCCAAATTCCCAAGGGCGCGCTACTGGTCGGCTCCCCCGGCACCGGCAAAACATTGCTCGCCCGCGCCATCGCCGGTGAGGCGCAGGTACCCTTCTTCACCATTTCGGGCTCCGATTTCGTCGAGATGTTCGTCGGCGTCGGTGCCAGCCGCGTGCGCGACATGTTCGAGCAGGCCAAGAAGAATGCGCCGTGCATCGTCTTCATCGACGAAATCGACGCTGTCGGCCGCCATCGCGGCCACGGCATGGGCAACTCCAACGACGAGCGCGAGCAGACATTGAACCAGCTGCTGGTCGAGATGGATGGCTTTGAGGCCAATGAAGGCATCATCATCATCGCTGCGACCAACCGGCCCGACGTGCTGGACCCGGCGCTGCTGCGGCCCGGCCGGTTCGACCGCCAGGTGGTGGTTCCGATCCCCGATATCGAGGGGCGCGAAAAGATCCTCGGCGTGCACATGAAAAAGGTGCCGCTGGCTCCCGACGTCAATCCGCGCGTGATTGCGCGCGGCACACCCGGTTTTTCCGGCGCCGATCTTGCCAATCTTGTCAATGAGGCGGCCTTGCTCGCCGCGCGCCGCAACAAGCGGCTCGTCGCCATGCAGGAATTCGAGGACGCCAAGGACAAGGTGATGATGGGGGCAGAACGCCGTTCCATGGTCATGACCGAAGAAGAAAAGAAGATGACCGCCTATCACGAGGCCGGCCATGCCATCGTCTCGGTCAACGAGGAGGCGTCCGACCCAATCCACAAGGCGACGATCATTCCGCGCGGTCGCGCGCTAGGCATGGTCATGCGCCTGCCAGAGCGCGACAATTACTCGTATCATCGCGATAAGATGCACGCCAATTTGTCGGTCAGCATGGGCGGGCGGGTCGCCGAGGAAGTTATTTTCGGCCACGACAAGGTGTCGTCCGGCGCTTCCTCCGATATTTCCTACGCCACTGATCTTGCTCGCAACATGGTCACCAAATGGGGCATGTCCGACAAGCTCGGCCCGCTGCAATATGAAGACCAGTATGAAGGCTATCTCGGCATGGGCGGTGCGCAGCGCAGCATGTCTTCTGACGAGACCAACAAGCTGATCGACAGCGAAATTCGCGATTTGGTCGACGGTGCCCATGCGCGGGCAACCGAGATCATCAAGCGCGAAGAGGAAAAGCTCCACCTGCTGGCCAATGCCATGCTGGAGTATGAGACGCTGACTGGCGACGATATCACCCAGCTGATGGAAACCGGCGCGATCGACCGGCCGAGCGAGCCGAGTGGCTCTTCCGCGCCGACACCGATTCACGGCTCAGCGATTCCCAAATCCGGCAAGCGCGCCGGCAAGGGCGACGCTGCCCCGCAAGGGGCCTAAAACACTTTAGCCTCGCCGCTCTTCCAGCTTAGTCTCGATCGCCTGCCACAGCGCGGCAAAGTGGCCCGCCGCAGGGCTTCGCGGCGCGAAGGCGCCGACCGGTTTCTGGCGCACGGCGCATTGCTCGATCAGGCTGGCATAGGGAATTGCAGGCCAGTCAGGATTAGCCTCGCGCGCCTCGCGGTGGAGCTTGCGGCGCATATCGAGCATCGACAGAACCGGCAGGATCGGCGGATGGCTCTTGCTGTTCTCGGCAACCTCGCGGACCACCAGCTCGAAAGCGCGCGCCGACAGCGGCGATGGCGGCAACGGCACGATGATCGCATCGGCTGCACGCACCACCTGCGCGCTGATCTCGTTCATCACTGGCGGGCAATCGAGCAGCACGCGCTCGTACTCCCCTGACAAATTCGCCGTCAGTTTCGACAGCCGCTTGCGCTTGCCAATGCTGGCGAGCCGCGCATCGAGCGCGCGGATGCTCTCGTCCGCCGGTAGCAGGTCGAGCTGGTCAAACGGGCTCTTGCGGATCAGCTTTCTAGGATTGCGCTCACGCGTGAAGACATCTTCTGCCTGGCGAGACTCGCGCGGATCGACACCGAGCAGGAAGCCAGAGCCGCCTGCAGCGTCGAGGTCCCACAGCAAGGTGCGGTGACCCGAAATGCTGGAAGAGTACCAGGCGAGATTGGCCGCGAGAGTCGTTTTACCGACGCCGCCCTTGACGCTGTAGATCGCAATGGTCGCCGATCTCGCCGTCCCGGACGGATTAGTAGCGCCGGGAATGCGAGGTAAAGTCCGGAGCTTCTTCGCCAATTTGCGCCGTCAGGCTTCCTCAGCCCTCGTAGTCGCCGCCGACCGACGTGTTGCGGGTCGGTGCCGAAGCGGTGATGCGCAGGGCCTCGGCCGACTGGCTGAGCGAACCGATATCATCAATCTCGTCATCGTCCTCAGGCAGGACATGCTGCAGCGAGGAAATCAGCGTTTCCTTGAGATGCGCGGGTTTCACCGTCTGATCGGCAATTTCACGCAGGGCAACAACCGGGTTCTTGTCACGGTCACGGTCAAGCGTGATTTCGGCACCGCCAGAAATCTCACGCGCGCGCTGCGCAGAGAGCAGCACGAGATCGAAACGGTTGGGAATCTTGTCTACGCAATCTTCGACGGTAACGCGCGCCATGGGGCACTCCGCTCAGTGATATCGGGAAGCGGGGCAATTAGGTGGCGAGTGCCAAAAAGTCAAGGAAAACGCGGGAACGAACGCGAATTGTGCGCCGCCGCAATTTCCGGGCTAAAATCAGGCGTCAGCGCTATGAATTGCCGAGTAATGCATCGAGATGAGCGAGTCGCCCGGCTTTCGCCTCGGCAGAAAGCGAATCGGTCTCGGCAGGCGGACCGGCCTCTGGCGAGGTCCGGATCACATCGGGATTACCGCCCCACCAGCTCATCCGGCACACCCGCCTGGAGATGAGCCAGCCACCGCCGGTGCGCAGCAGGACATCGTCATACCAGCCGGTCGATTCGAACATGTTGCCGCCTTCGGTCACATCGCGCACGAACACACCGCGAACATAGCTCAGGCATGTCGCGCCGCTGCCGGTCACGTCGATGTGGTGATTGGAGGTGAAATGCTGCGTAGCCTTGAACGGCGCATGGATCACGTCGAACACCTGCTTGAGAGGCTCCAGCCCCTCAAACACCGCCGGACCGCCAAAATCGACCACGCAATCCTCGGTGAACACCCGGTCAAACAGGCTCCATTGCAGTGTATCGACTGCAACCGGATAGAGATTGACAGTATTGGTTATGGCGTCGAAATCGTCCCCTTGCATCGTCCTCTCCCTGGCAGACCGTCAGTCAGACACGAGATGGCAAGCCAGTCAAGCGCCTCAGCCGCGCAACCAATTGTTGATAGGCTGTTAACCATCGAAAGCCACAGGGTTTTCCCATTTTTTTCAGAACCTATAGTTCACTTGAGGTTTTAATAAGTGGTTGCCCGTGGTTGGCGCGCACTATCCGAACCCCCGCAGAGGCCACCAAGTGCCTCAGATGCTCGCCCGATGGACTTCGCGGCCTGCCACCGGCATCGGCGCGGTCAGGATCGTGCCGCTTCCCGATTCGGTGATGAACAGGGACCGCATGTCCGGTCCGCCATAGGCGATGTTAGTGGTGTGAATTCCGACCGGCGAATTGATCCGCAGCATCGGCTCACCCAGCTTGCTGAACAGCCAGACCACGCCGAACCCAACGTGGCAGACCGACAGATTGTCGTCCTGATCTATCGTCACCCCGTCTGGCCCGTTGCCGCCCGACATCTGGATGAAGGTTCCGACCTTGCCGACGGTGCCGTCTGCATGCAGCGCGACCCGCCAGATCGCATTGGCGCGGGTCACGGCGAGGAACAACGCGTTCTCCGCTGCATTGAGCACCAGCCCGTTGGGGCTTGGCAGATTATCAAGCAGCAATTCCAATTGGCCCGATCCGGCGCGCACCCGGTAAAGGCGGCCGGTCGGCGACTGCCAGCCTGATTGGCCCTGATCGGTGAAATAGAGATCGCCGGTTTTCGTGATGGCGATATCGTTGCAGCCCTTGAAGGGTTCGAGCTGGTAACGCTCGAACCACGGTTCGGCCTTTCCGGTCGCAGGATCGAAGATCATCATGCCGCGCTTGTGATCGGCAATCAGTAGCCGCCCGTCGGCGAGGAATTTCATGCCGGTGGGCCAGCCATCATACTCGCCGCCGAGTTCAACCTTGCCGTCCGGATCGATCCGGAACAGCCTGCCCCAGGGAATGTCTGCGACCCACAGATTGCCTTGGCTGTCGAATGCGGGGGCCTCGAGGAACACCGGTGTCTCTGCTCCGTGCAGCTGAACTTTCGCCCATGGCGATATCTCACCATGCCGCCGAAATTGCTCGGGGATCGTGGCGAAGATCTCTGCCTCAATGGCCGGGGGCGCTGCGAACATGCCTCTCTCCTGCGGCGAGCTGAAGCAAGGGTGCCGTCGCTCTGGCCTGCCTCCTATTATGAGTTGACGGACCGGGAAAGAGCTTTCACGGATATGCCCTCTCACTGAAAACACAACAATATACATCCATGGTGGGGAGCCTGGAGGACCGAGATGGGCAAACATATCCACCTACTCAGCTTTCTGATCCACTCCCCGATCAACCACACCATGCTGAGCTGGGCGCATAAGGACGACCGCCGGCTGGAGATGATGGGCGATATCCATCAGTGGCAGGATTATGCCCGCACGCTGGAGCGCGGGTTGTTCGATGGCGTGTTCTTCGCCGACACGCCGGGCGTGTTTGACCGCTACAAGGACCGCATGGACGAAGCCCTGAAATACGGGCTGTGCTGGCCGACGCATGATCCGGTGGTGCTGCTGTCCGCTCTGGCGGCGGCGACCGAGCGGCTTGGGCTGGCCGCGACAATCTCGACTGGGCCGCACCATCCCTATCACATCGTCCGACAGCTCTCGACGCTCGACTACCTCAGTCACGGAAGGATCGGCTGGAACATCGTTACCGGCCATTTGCGCGGCGAGCATCGCGCATTCGGCCTGCCGGAAATGGAGCATGACCAGCGCTATGACCGCGCCGAAGAGTATATGCAGGTCTGCTACAAATTGTGGGATAGCGTCCCACCCGAGGCGATCCTGGCGGATAAGGAGCGCGGTGAATTCGCCGATCCGGCCAAGATCACTCAGGTCCAACATCACGGCGAATATTTCGATTGCGAAACGGTCTCGCCAGCCTGGCCTTCGGAACAAGGCCGCCCGGTACTGTTCCAGGCCGGCACCTCGCCGCGTGGGCTGAAATTTGCGGTTCGCCATGCCGATGTGATCTTCGCAATCCAGCCCGAACTGGCTTCGATGAAAAAGTTCATGACCGACTACAAGGCAATCGCCAAGGAGCATGGCGGCGGGCGCGAGCCCGGCATTGCGCTGGGCATACAGGCGATAATCGGGGGCACCGAGGAACAGGCCCATGGGCTGGCAAAGGAACTGGAAGACCGCATCCCGCTGGAAGCCGGCCTGGCCCGATTGTCTGGCACGCTCGGCAATGATTTTAGCGAGTTTGACCCTGACAAGCCGATCGAGGAACTGGCGACGACCGGCTCGCAAGGCCTTATGAAGGCGATGACCCGGGGCTTCGAAGGGCCGGTCACCATCCGTCAGGTCGCGACCCGCTATGGCATGGCGATCGGCAAGCCGCAGCTGATCGGCACACCCGAGCAAGTCGCCGACCAGATCGAGCATGTATGGCGCGAGACCGGCTGCCATGGCTTCAATCTCACGCCCAATATCAACCCCGGATCGATGGAGGACTTCGTCGATCAGGTCGTGCCCATCCTTCAGAAGAAGGACATCTACCGCACGGAATATTCCGGCAAGACGTTTCGCGAGAACCTGCTGGAGGAGGCCGCGTGAGCACGGGCGAAGTGGTCTGTGTGATCGACCCGATCCACCCTGCTGGCATGGAGCAGATTGGTGCGGATCACCAGATCATCGGACCGGAAGGCTGGGCCGAAGACCCGCGCCTCGAAACGACCAGCGTGATCGTCATCCGCACGACCGAAATCGGCGAGGAATTATTCGCGCGCATGCCCGGCCTCAAGGCTGTGGTGAAACACGGTGCCGGGGTCGACAATATCGACATTGCGGCAGCAACCGCGCGAGGCGTGATCGTCGCCAACACGCCGGGCGGAAACAATTCTACCGCCGTGGCCGAAGGCGCGGTCTCGCTGATGCTGGCGCTACGTCGGCAGCTACGCGACATGGACGCGATGGTCCGGGACGGGCGCTTTGAGGAGCGCTGGAAGATCAGGCTGGGCGACCTCACAGGCAGCCGCGTCGGCCTGATCGGCTTCGGCAGGATCGCGCGCTGCGTCGCGACGATCTGCGGGGCCGGATTCGGCTGTGAAATTTCCGCCTATGACCCATTTCTGTCGGACGATGCCATTCGCGAGGCCGGCGTCAAGCCGCTGAGCCTGGCCGAGCTGATGGGCTGCGATGTCATCTCGATCCATGTCCCGCTGAGCGAAGACACGCGCGACCTGATCGGCGCGGAGCAGCTAGCCCTGATGCGGTCCGACGCGATCATCGTCAATTGCTCACGCGGCGGCATCGTCAATGAGCCTGCACTGATTGCCGCGCTCACTTCAAACAGCATAGGCGGGGCCGGGATCGATGTGTTCACCCAGGAGCCACCGCCTACCGATCATCCGCTGTTCGCCCTGCCCAATGTCATCCTCTCGCCCCATGTCGCCGGAGTGACAGAGGCTGGCATGAAAGGCATGGCGCTCCATGTCGCTCAGGTTATCGAGACCATTTCCACCGGCGAAAAACCCGCAACCCTGCTCAACCCGGAGGCCTGCTGATGCGCCCGCTCAATTCCGTGATTTACGCCCGCATTCCCCAAAGCGATCCCGAGTTGATCGCGCGCGCCGCCAAATTCGGGATCGCCGATTTGCATGAAGGTATGGGGCTGGTCGCGGGGAGGATGTGCCTGATGAAGCCGGCCATGCGCCCGATCGAGCCCGGCCAACAGGTCTGCGGCCCTGCGGTCACGGCGTGGAACTATCCCGGCGACAATCTCGCGATTCATGCCGCGATCAATGTCGCGCAGGCAGGTAACGTGCTGGTCTTCACCAATGGCGGCGGGCACCAGGGCGCGCTGTGGGGCGACATTGCTTGCGGCTATGCCAAGAAGAAAGGCGTCGCCGGCGCAGTCGTCCACGGAGCGGTGCGCGATACCGATGCAATCCGCGAGCTGGAGTTCCCGGTCTGGGCGACGGCGATTTCGGTCGAGCACCCGGAGAAGAATGGTCCCGCCGCGGTCAATGTTCCGACCATCTGTGATGGTGTGCTGGTTGAGCCCGGCGACATCATTCGCGGAGATGCCGACGGCGTGCTGGTCATCCCGCGCGCGCATCTCCAGCACACCGTCGAGGCC
>JAQWKP010000176.1 GCA_029247785.1 Novosphingobium sp. | reverse complement strand
TGACGTGACCCCCAGCTTTCCCCCAGCTTGGGTTAGAGCCGAGCCGCTTTGTTGCGCATGAGCGCGGTTGAAGCAATGGGCTGCGTAGCGGAGCCCGTAGGGCGTAGCGAAGCAGGCCATTGCTTATTCAGTTCGGCGGCGAACGCTGCCGGGGTTGCGTAGCCAAGGGCCGAGTGCGGCCTCTCGCGGTTGTAGTCCTCCACCCAAGCAGCGACCTCGACCCGGGCATGAGCGAGGCTCATGAACAGCGTCTCGTTGAGCAGCTCGTCGCGCATCCGGCCATTAAAGCTCTCGCAGAAGCCGTTCTGCATCGGCTTACCCGGCGCGATGTAATGCCACTCCACTCCCATCTCCCCGCACCATGCCAGCACCGCATTGCTGGTCAGCTCGGTACCATTATCGCTGACGATCATGCCGGGCTTGCCGCGCTCGGCGATCAGATCGGCTAGCTCGCGCACGACCCTGCGACCCGAGATCGATGTATCCGGCACCGCTCGCAGGCACTCCCTGGTCACATCGTCGACGATGTTGAGCACGCGGAACCGTCGCCCAGACGCCATCTGGTCGTGTACAAAGTCCAGGCTCCAGCGCTGGTTCGGCAAGGCGAGCACCGGAGTCGGCGCCCTCGTTCCAACGGCACGCTTGCGGCTACGCCGCCGCCAGACCGCCAGACCTTCCTCTTGATAGATACGCTGGGTCTTCTTGCGGTTGATCATGATCCCTTCCCGACGCAGCAGGATATGCAAACGGCGATAGCCGAACCGGCGACGCTGGTTCGCCAACTCGCGCAGCTTCTCCCGAAGCTCAGCATCATCGTCCCGCGTGGAACGGTAACGCACGCTCTTGCGATCGGCATCAATGACACGGCACGCCCGCCGCTCGCTCATCCCGTGACAGGCCTGGAGATGAGCCACAGCTTCCCGCTTGGCGGCGGGCGTCAGAACTTTTTTGCCAGGAGATCTTTCAACGCAGCCTGATCAAGCATCGCATCGGCCAGCAATCGCTTGAGCTTCGCGTTCTCGCTCTCGAGCGCCCGCAACCGGCGAGCCTCGGATACTTCCAGCCCGCCATACTTCGACTTCCAGTTGTAGATCGTCGCTTCGGAAACACCGTGCCGCCGAGCCAGGTCAGCGGTCTTCGCGCCTGCCTCCGCTTCCTTCAGCACGCCGATGATCTGTTCCTCGGTAAACCTCGTTCTCTTCATAATCCGTCCTTCTGTCAGGGCCAGACTCTAATCAAGACTGGAGGAAAATCAGGGGGGCACGTCAACCTGAACGCGGTCGCCACGCTCGTCCTGCCGGTGATAACCGGCGTTTTCTCAATGGGATGCTGCACGTTTTGCGGGTTGGTTGCCCCTGGCGCGACATGCGTGAACGCTACGGCAAGTGGAACTCGGTCTATGTTCGGTTCCGACGCTGGGCTGAGCAGGGTGTCTGGGATGCCTTGCTCCAGACGCTGGTAGATATGGGTCTCACTGACGACTGGCAGCATATGATCGGAAAGTGCTCTAGACTAGAGGCAGCTCCGCGATGCATCAGGTCCGGCGGCAACCAACCCGCGTACAGAGCATGATCAACCGTCGTTTTGAGGCCGTGCCCCCTACTTTGCCCATTTACAGACCCGATCGGATGATTTCTGCCAATGCTCGCAGGAAAACTATTCCTCGCGCCTACCCCTTGAAGAGACTAACATGAGAGTGGATGAATTCCGACGGATGGTTCCGGCAAAAAATCCCCCCGGAATTGTCCAATTTCTGGGATTGTCGTCGGACTCTTCCGTTGCGTTTTACCCACTAGTTTATTTGCGACCCTCAGAAGAAAGTTAGGTAAAATTATATGAAGAAAATGATATGAAAACTGCACTATTGACGGGTGTTACTGGTCAAGATGGTTCCTATCTGACGGAATTCTTACTTGAAAAGGGCTATGAGGTTCACGGTGTTAAGCGCCGATCGAGCCTATTTAATACAGGGCGCGTTGATCATATTTATCAAGATATCCACGAATCTAGCGTCCGCTTCATAATGCACCACGGCGACCTGACCGACACCAGCAACCTCGTTCGCATCATCAACATGGTCCAACCCGACGAGATATACAACCTCGGCGCACAGAGCCACGTTGCGGTCAGTTTCGAAATACCGGAATATACCGCCAATGTCGACGCCATCGGCGCGCTACGCTTGCTCGAAGCGATCCGTTTTCTCGGCCTTGAGAGTAAGACTCGCTTTTACCAAGCATCAACGTCGGAACTCTACGGTTTGGTGCAGGAAGTGCCGCAGAAGGAAACGACGCCCTTTTATCCGCGCAGTCCCTATGCAGTCGCCAAGCTCTATGCCTATTGGACCGTCGTCAACTATCGCGAAGCCTATGGCTTGCATGCCAGCAACGGTATTCTGTTCAACCATGAATCCGAGCGCCGTGGCGAAACCTTTGTTACACGTAAGATCACGCGCGAGCTGGCGCAGATTGCGCAGGGCCTGAGCAAGTGCCTCTACCTCGGCAATATGGACGCGCTGCGCGACTGGGGGCACGCTAAGGACTATGTCCGCATGCAGTGGCTGATGCTGCAACAAGACGAGCCCGACGACTATGTTATTGCAACCGGTGTCCAATACAGCGTGCGTGAATTCGTTGAACATAGCGCGCGCCGCCTTGGCATCACTCTGCGCTGGAAAGGCGAGGGCGTCGACGAATTCGGCATCGTTGATAAACTGGAAGGCGAGAATGTGGATGTTCGCTGTCCAGCCATCAGCGAGGGGCAGGTGATAGTTCGCGTCGACCCGCGCTATTTTCGCCCGGCCGAGGTCGAGACGCTGCTCGGCGACCCGACCAAGGCGCGTGAAAAGCTCGGATGGGAACCCGAGATTAGCTTTGCCGAATTGGTCGACGAAATGGTCGAGCACGACCTGCTCGCGGCGCGCCAGCAGGCCATGATCAAGAGTGTCAAATGGTAGGAATGACCGCTCCCCTCGAGCGACTTGCGGACCAAGTCCCGCGCTTCGAGGATAATCGCGGCTGGCTCCAGGTGCTGCACGAACATGGTGAGGTCGTACTCAAACGGTCCTTTTCCAAGGCTGGAGTCTTTCGTGGCCTTCATTGGCAGAAGGCGCCGGCAAGGCAAACCAAGATCATCCGCGTAGTGTCGGGGCGTATCCTTGATTTTATCGTGCCGATGGATGATCCAGCCCGACCGATCCTGACGCAGGAGCTGCAGCCAAGCGACGGATGGGTAAGAATCGGCGGGGACCTGGCGCACGGTTTCTACGCCCACGAAGACACCATATTCGAATATATTTGTGAGGGTGCCTACCGGCCCGAGCTGGAAGTCGCCTTGTCGATCATGCCCTATCTGACCGAAGAGTATGGCATCCACGCGCCGATGGTGTCGCTAAAGGATCAGGCTGGCCTGCCCCTGGCCGACTGGAGCGAATAGCCGAAGGCCGCTTGACTGGCTCGTCGCAGACAGTAACGAGGGCCCAACTCTGGATTGCGGCATTTGACAAGAGGCTAACACATCCTCTTGTCAAATGCCGCAGCCCGTTTCGCATTGGTCATATTGTAGAAAAGAACTGCGCATCAGATGGCAAAAGTCAGCCTGATAACTGTGTCGTACAACAGCGCGAAGACGATCGCCGATACGCTGCGATCGGTCGCTGGTCAGGATTACGGAGATATTGAGCATATCATCGTCGATGGGGGATCAAAGGACGACACCATGACCATCGTCGAACGCGAGGGTGCACATTTGGCCAAGGCGGTTTCCGGGCCCGACAAGGGCATTTACGACGCCTATAACAAGGGCCTTGAAATGGCGAGCGGCGAAATCATTGGGTTCATCAATTCGGACGATTACTATGCATCACCGACAGCCATTTCGGAGGTCGCGCAGGCCTTCAGAGACAATCCCGAACTTGAAGCGTTACATGCAGACCTCATCTATGTCGATCAGGACGACACCGCAAAGATCGTTCGCTATTGGCGGGGGCGTGAGGCCACTCCCGCTAATCTTTCGCGCGGATTCATTGCCGCGCACCCCACGCTGTTCCTGCGTCGTGCGGTCTATGACAAGGCAGGAGGATTCAATCTGAAATACCGCCTTGCCGCAGACTATGAGTTCATGTTGCGGATCTTCTATACACTGAAGGTGCGATCATGCCATTTGCCCCGCATCTGGGTGCGGATGCGGGCTGGCGGCGCGACAGGCGGAACCTTGGGCTCTATTAAACAGCAAAATGTCGAGATTCGCGACGCTCAGCGCCTGCACAAGCTCGACTGTCCCCGCTGGCGCTTCGTCGCGCACAAAATGGTTGATCGGGCTGTCCAACGCATGCGTGCGTATTTTGTCGATTTGCAGTTCTGGAACGGCAGCCGGTGATTGACGGGTGCCGTGTCCTCGCCATAGTCCCGGCCCGCTCGGGATCCAAAGGCCTGCCCGGCAAGAATATCCGCGAGCTGTGCGGAAAACCGCTTTTGGCATGGCCGGTTGAGGCCGCAAGAGAAGCACCTGCGATTGACGATGTCATTATCTCGACGGACAGTTCCGCCTACGCTGAAATTGCCGTTCGCCACGGTGCGCGTGCGCCGTTCCTGCGCCCTTCCGAACTCGCATCGGATACGGCCTCAAGCGTCGATTTCATACTTCACGCACTTGACTGGCTGGCCAAGAACGAGCAGCGACAATTTGACTATGTCGCCTTGCTGGAACCGACATCACCACTGACGACTTCGACTGATATCACCTCCGCGTTGGAGCAACTGATAGCTGCAGGCGAGAAGGCCGATGCCATTGTCGGGATAAGCGAAATGTCAGTCACCCACCCTGCCTATGCCGTTGGTCTTGGCAAAGATGGACGGATCGCGCCCGCCTTTGCGCCAGATTTTGCGAACTTGCCACGCAGGCAGGAGGTTGAGCGCCTTTATGCCCTCGACGGCAGCCTCTATATCTCCTCAGTCGATGCGTTCCGACGAGAGGAGAGCTTCTACCACAGTCGGACGATCGGTTACGTAACACCCAGATTTCAGTCGTTCGAGGTTGACGACCTGATCGACTTCGTCTGCATCGAGGCCATCCTGAAGAACCGCGATCTCATCGCACACGAAGATATTTGACCATGGCAAGCGGCAGCGATGGCGGGACCGTTGCGGCAGAAGACAATACCGCAACGTCTTCGCAGCGGTTTCGTTCTATGCCAACAGTCTACGTCAAATTCGTCGACGTCGCCTCGCGCGCGATCTTCACTGTTGGCGTAACCTATTCTCTGCCATTGGCACAAGCGGGCCGTTTTGGCCTGTTCGTCACTATGATTGGCCTCGCCGCCTTCACCTTGGGCTGGGAACGCCACATCGATTTACAGCGCCGGCTTGTCGGACACGCGGAAGCGATTTTCGATGCCAGTGTATTCGCCGCCGCACGCATGTATCTCACCAACGCGATCATCCTCCTCCCGTTGTTCGCAATCTTGTGCGTTTTCGGCTTTGGCATACCACTGCTTACAACGGGGCTGGTGATTACTATCACTCTCTCCGAAATGCTGGCCAACCAGATGTACAATATCGCGCTCGTCCAGCCGCGCTATTTCAGCAAGCTGGTGTCTAGCGCGGCAAAGAACCTCATCCTCATAGCATTTCTGGCGATCGTGGCGGTCACACAATGGCTGCCTTGGACGCTTGAAACGATATTGGCAGTGTGGGCCGGCATATCGGTGGTCGGGACGGTCGTGATGCTGGCCCTGTGGTATGACAAGACGAAGCCGGTTTCGCGCAGGACGGAACTGCCGTTGGCATCTCGGATCCCAGAGCAGTGGCGGGTGTCGCTGACGCATTTCCTGATCGGCGGTTTTGTTATCCTTTCGATCCAGTTTGATCGCCTCACCGTCGGAGCGATGCTGCCGCTTGATCAGGTGGGAATATATTTCCGACACATATTGGCCGTTTCGTTCGTCTATCAGTTCTTCAACATCGCTTCATACAACCGGCTGCTTCCCGCGATATTCGAAAGGGCAAAGACCGAGCCCAACGCCGCGTTGCTGGCGACGCTAAACCGTGAATGGATCGTCATCACTGTCGCTGTCGGCGCGGCATTCGCGGTGGGCGTCTGGCTCGACTGGGCGATGGGGCAGGCTGTGTCGAAGCAATTTGCTCTCAATTACCGTATTGCTGCAGTCCTGCTGCTTGGCTCGCTACTGCGGGTGGCAGGTGACTATCGTGCAATGGTGCTTAACGCCGCTCACCGAGAGAGACGAATATTGCTGTGCCAGGTGACGAGTTTCGCCGTTGCCGTGATTGCCACGATCACCCTGACCCAGATGTTTGGAATTTTGGGTGCAGCGATAGGCATGGCGGTGGGCGGGTTGTCCTATTTTCTGCTGGCGCAGCTGGCGGTTCAGATTCGGTGGAACTGAACCTTTCGCCGCCAGTTTCATACCGCGTAGATATCCGCAGTCCATTATTCTTACGAGGAGTGGGTTTAGGGCTCAATGCGCAGTTTACCTCCAACGCCGGATGGATTAGGCAGCACGGCGAACCGAAGCCCCTGGCTGTAAGCCTTCCCGGCGCACCGCCATCGAACCGGTGCGCGTTTTCGGGCGGGCCGGATGATCAGGTCTAAGAGGAAATTTCCATGCGCAAATGCACCCGCTGCCTTGTTCCCGAAACAGTCGACACGATCAGTTTTGACGAAGAGGGCGTATGCAGCGTCTGCCTCCAGGTTGAAAAGAAGCACGATGCAATCGACTGGGACGAGCGCGGCAAACAGCTCGATGCAATCGTAGAGGAATATAAGGGTTCAGGCACATACGACTGCGTCGTTCCCTACTCGGGCGGCAAGGACAGTGTCTTCCAGCTCTGGTACATCGTGAGGGTCCTCAAACTGAAGCCCCTCGTCGTGCGCTACAACCACTGGGGCTACCGTCCGTTGGTCGAGGAAAATAACACGAGCGTTTTCAAACAGCTTGGCGTCGATGTCATAGAGTTCACGACCAGCTTTCAAACAGTCCGCGAGACGATGCTTGAGGCGTTTAAGCGCCGCGGTGACTTCTGCTGGCACTGCCACACCGGCATTTATGCCGGTGTCATGCACATGGCAGTCAGATTCGAAACTCCGTTGATTTTCTGGGGTGAAAGCACCGCCGAATACCATAGCTGGTACACATTTGAGGAAATGGAGGAAGTCGACGAAAAGCGCTTCAACCGCCTGATGAACCAGGGGATTACCGCCGACGATATGTTCGAATTCCTTCAGGGCCGCGTCGAACGTCGCGACCTGTGGATGTTTGACTATCCCAAGCGCAAGGACCTTATCAAACTCAAGGTTCGTTCGATCTGTCTGGGCAACTACATCAAATGGGATACCAAGGCGAACGTCGAGATTATCAAGCGCGAGCTCGGCTGGAAAGGACAGCAGGTAGAAGGCGTTCCGCCCGAATATGATTATGAAAAAATCGAATGCACTTTCCAGGGCATGCGTGACTATTCGAAGTTCGTGAAGCGGGGTTACGGCCGGGCCAACCACTTGCTTTCGATCGATATCCGCCACGACCGCAAGACCCGTGAGGAAGCGGAAGAGATCGAATTTCAGTATGATGGAAAGCGGCCAGCCTCAATGGACTGGTTTCTCAACATCCTGAAAATGTCCGAGGACGAATATTACGACATCTTGAAGCCGCACCGTGTCCATCCGTGGGAGTTCGATTCCGACCAAATCGAATCCGGCCCGGAGATGCCCGATTTCGACAAGTGGGATAACACTGACCTCAGCGACGTGCCGCTCGGTCCTGAAAAGCGCTGACTCGATTGGAACGCCGTAGCCAGGTAGCTGCGGCCTTCCATGCATTCGGATGGGAGGCCCCGAGGGCTGCGCACCGATATACGCGCAGCAGGTGCGCCCGGTGCCTGTGTTGCTCAAATCCTCAGGCGACAGCGCCTCTGACTTGGGTCCGTCACCGATCGGACTGGATGGAGAAGGGTCATCAACGAATTCGCGAGCAGGCAATAATACTACTGTTACCCGATAAGTTTCTTGCTAGAGGGCGACCATGTCAATCGCGATCATCGATTACGGAATGGGCAATGTCCGCTCAATGATGAACGCACTGGAATTTTGCGGTGAAGAAGTTGTCATCACTGATGATCTCCGCGAGATGGAAAAGGCTGATCGCCTCGTCCTGCCCGGTGTAGGTGCATTTGGGGATGCGATGAAGGCCATCCGCGCCAAAGGGCTTCAGGATCCGCTCACAGAATTTGCGCTTGCCGACCACAAGCCAATTCTCGGCGTATGCCTTGGCATGCAGCTGTTTGCCAAACACAGCATGGAACATGGCGGGGACGAAGGCCTTGGCTGGCTTGATGCCGAAATTATGCCGCTGAAGGTGGAAGCTCCGGCAAAAGTGCCGCATGTCGGATGGAACGGGGTGCACTTTGCAGAAGAGGACTGGCTGTTTGACGGCATCCCGGCAGGTCAGACTGACTACTATTTCGTGCACAGCTTTCATATGGTTTGCACCGATGAGACCGACCGGATCGCGACCTGCAACCATGGCGGCACAGTGACCGCCGCTGTGCGCCGCGGCAATCTGGTTGCAACCCAGTTCCATCCCGAGAAGAGCCAGGACAACGGCATTCAGCTGCTGCAGAACTGGGTCGGGCACGAGTTTTAACGATGCTGAAGAAACGCATCATCCCAAAGTTCCTTGTCCGGGGCGGACGGCTGGTCAAGGCGCGCCGGTTCTTCGACGACGTACGTGAGGCTGGGAACCCAGTTTCAACCGCCAAGGTCTATGATAGCTACGGCGTCGACGAGATGATTTTCGTCGACGTTGACGCGACACCCGAAAATCGCCTGATCGACGGATCGATCATTGAGCGCGTGTCAGAAGAGGTGTTCATGCCCTTCACTGTGGGTGGCGGAATCTCTGACTTGAAACAGATCGAAAATCTGCTCGCCTGCGGCGCGGACAAAGTTTCAATCAACAGCGCTGCAGTTGCAGATCCCGAATTCGTGACGCAGGCGGCATCGCGTTTCGGTGACCAGTGCATCGTCGTGTCGATCGACTATCGCGAGATGGAGGACGGCACACGCCGCGTCGCATCACGCTGCGGAAACAACCTGACCAATATTGACCCCGATGAGTTCGCACTGCGCATGCAGGACGCCCATGCGGGAGAGATATTGCTGACATCGATTGACCGCGACGGAATGATGTCAGGCTATGATGTCGATTTGGTGGCGCAACTGGCCGACCGGCTCGACATACCGCTGATCGCATCAAGCGGGGCAGGCAGCCTGAAGCATGTCCACGACGTGCTTGATGCCGGAGCGTCCGCTGTAACCATATCGTCGATGTTCATCTTCTCAGACCACAGCCCGATCAAAGTGCGCACCTATCTCGCCTCAAATGGGGTTCACGTACGTAGCCAGTTGGGAAGCCGGTCTTGAGCGGGATGCGTTCAAGCCTCGATGCAGGCGGCCTGGCAGGCTATGCGGCAGCGCAGCTCAACGCGATGTTCGCGGACGGTAACAGTGTGGAAGCTGCGGCTTTCTCCGGCTCTGCCGCAAAGGCGCTGTCGCGACTTGAAACCTGCTTTGCCGAGGTCAACAGCAAATATTTCTTCGACGGTGACCGTGCGGTGTTCGATCATCTGCATGGCGACCAATACGCCATGTGGCTCTATTTCCTGTCAAACCAGTTGCATTGCGACGGCGCCGACCCCGCGATCGCGAAAAAACTGTTTCTGCTCAACAAGGCGCTGCATGGCTGCGATATATTCTTCGAGGTAGAACTGCCCCAGGTCTTCCTGCTCGTCCACCCTCTGGCGACGGTACTGGGGCGCGGCAAATATTCCGACTATTTCGTTGCGTATCAACGTTGCAGCGTAGGGTCCAACCACGACATCTACCCCTGTTTCGGAAGCCATGTGACGATGCGCCCTGGCAGCGCAGTGCTCGGCGATTGCACGATCGGCAATGATTGTCAAATCGCGGCGGAATCGCTTGTGCTCGACCGGTCGCTCGATGCCGGTACGCTTTACATCGGCAATCCGAAAACTGCAGTGACAAGACCCAACAGCTCGCGCTATCCGCTCTGGCACCGATCCTGACACATTTAGGGGCAACCGCTTCGATGCTAGATAAACGGGACCATAATCGTAAGGGCGATTGGCAGGAACTGCGCGAGCGCCTGCATCGTGCTATTCCTGGCGGCGCGCATACCTATTCGCGCGGTGATGACCAGTTTCCTGCCCTTGCCCCACCGCTGTTGGAGCGCGGCAAGGGAGCCTACGTCTGGGACAGCCATGACAGGAAATATCTGGACTATGGCATGGCACTGCGCGCGGTCACGATTGGCTATGCAGACGACCGGGTAAACGCAGCTGCAATCCGGCAGATCGAAAACGGGGTCAACCTGACCCGCGCCTCACGTATCGAACTCGAAGCAGCAGAGCTGATTTGCGATACCGTGCGCACAGCCGAGATGGTGAAATTCGGCAAAAACGGCTCGAACGTTACTACGGCGGCGGTCAAGATTGCCCGCGCCCATACCGGGCGCCGCTTCGTCTGCATTCCGCGCCAACATCCCTTTTTCTCATTCGATGACTGGTTCATCGGCACAACGACGATTAAGCGCGGCGTCGACGAGCGACAATCAAGCTCGACGCTGGTCTTTGACTATAATGATATTGGATCGCTCGAAGCGTTGTTCGCCGAACATCGCGGTGAAATTGCTGCAGTTATGATGGAGCCGGCGACGCATATTGTGCCCTGCGGGGGCTGCGAACATGTTGCGGACTGGCCCGGAACTCCTTGCGGCAATTGCCCTAATCATCAGGGCAATTTTCTCCATCAAGTCCGCAAGCTGACTGAGCGCGCGGGTACGCTGTTGATCTTTGATGAAATGATCACGGGCTTCCGCTGGCACCTGCAAGGCGCACAGCATTTCTTCGGCGTTGAACCCGACCTGTCGACCTTTGGCAAGGCAATGGCCAACGGCTTTTCTCTCGCCGCTGTCTGCGGTCGGCGCGAGATTATGGAAGTCGGGGCGATCGACAAGCCGGGCATGGAACGAACCTTCCTGCTTTCAACCACGCATGGCAGTGAAATGCCGGCTTTGGGCGCATTTGTTGAGGCGACGAGGATCACTGCGGAAGAGGATGTGCCGGGCCACCTGTGGACCTATGGCAAGAAATTGCGCGAGACAATGGAAGGGATGGCAGGCGAGCATGGCCTGTCCGATCATTTCATCATGGAGGGACCGGCTATCGCCCTGAACTACGTGACACGCGGCACCGATGGCCAGCCTTGCATGGCGATGCGGACGCTATTCGCCCAGGAAATGCTGAAGCGCGGCGTGATGATGCCATGGATCACCTTCAGCCAGGCGCATGGTGATACTGAACTGGATGCGACGGCAGAGGCGCTGGACGGTGCCCTCGCGGTTTACGCCCGCGCGCTAGTTGACGGACCGGCAGAATATCTCGACGGCGATGCAATCAAACCCGTATTCAGGACTCATAACTGATGGTCACATCAGAGCAGCCATTCCGCCTGGATGGCGATGTCGCGCTTGTAACCGGCGGCGGCGGCATACTGGGTAGCCAATTTTGCAGGGCACTGGCCGAAGCAGGCGCCATGGTCGCGATCGTCGATATCAGCGCCGAGGCTGCCGAAGCCGTCGCAAGCGACATCGGACTGGCTGCACGGGGCTTTGCCTGCGACGTTTCCGATCCCCTGTCAGTTCGGGAAACGGTCGACGCAATCGTCGCGCATTTCGGTACGATTGACATTTTGCTCAACAACGCGGCGACCAAGACCGATGATGTGCGCGCCTTTTTTGCCGAGTTTGAGGACTACGACCCCGCTGTTTGGCGCGAGGTCATGAGCGTCAATATCGACGGGATGTTCCTGATGTCTCAGGCGGTTGGCAAGGTGATGTTGGGCAATGGCAATGGCGGACGGATCGTCCAGACTGCATCAATTTACGGCCTCGTAGGCCCCGATGCGCGGATTTATGAAGGTTCAGACTATCTTGGTGGGCCGATCAACTCCCCGGCAGTCTATTCGGCATCCAAGGCGGCAGTCGTTGGTCTGACCAAATGGCTCGCAACGCATTGGGCACACAAGGATATTCGTGTGAATTGTCTGGTTCCCGGCGGTGTCGGCAGCGGCCAGAACAGCCGCTTCGCTGAACTCTACTCAGCGAAAGTTCCGATGGGCCGGATGGCGCGGGCGGAAGAGATGATCGCCCCCATGCTGTTCCTCGCCAGCCGGGATGCAAGCTATGTCACGGGCCAGGTGCTGGCCTCCGATGGGGGCTGGACAGCTTGGTGAAAGTAGCAATTGGGTGGGCAAATTGAACAATGCCTTGCCGCATGAAGGGACCATCCTGATCTACACCATCCACGGTGTCGAAACCTGGTTCAAATATCTCGGCGACCAGATGGGATACGAGCGCGCTATTACCTTTTCCGATATTCGCGGCGATGGTGACCTCAATATCGTGGATGATTTCTACGCGGCTTACCGCCGGGCACGCCGGGCCGATGCGCTCACGTCCGAATTGCTCGACGAAAGCGCCATCCGCGAAATCATTGCTCGCTGTCGCACGCTGCGCTGGCTGCCGCACGAAAAAGCCGCAGCGATGGCTGTCGCCATGGCCGAGGTTATCGATACTCTGATAGCGCGTGTTAACCCGCAAGCAGTGCTCAGTTTCCCCATCGACCGCTATATCATGGATATCCTCTCCCGCAGGGCGAAGGCGAGAGGGATCCCCTATTTCGAATATACTGCAGCTCCATTCGCGAAGATGTCGATGTTGCTCTACGAAGGTCAACTGCTCCGGCGGACGATCGATCCCGACACCGAAGATATCGAGAACAAGCGCGCCGAACTGGTCGACCCACTGTTCAAGCCGAGCTATGTTTCGAAGGCGGTCCATTACGGCAAGTCCAAATTCCTGAAGATATTTGCCTATTTCAAGCTACGCGGCCGCTTCTTCCAGGCCATCTCCTGGCTCAAACGCGACCCGCTCGGCCTGCACTATCTCGATGCCCAGTCTTTTCTTGGCCACAAGCCTCGTATTGGCGATATCGCTTATGACAGCCTGGTCGATAACGACTGGGAAGAGGCGGTAGCCGGCGTCCCTGCCAGCGATCGCCTGGCCATGCCGCTCGCCCTGTTTCCCGAGGCATCAATCGACTATTGGGTCCATGACCTGGGCCTTGTCGACTATGAGAACATGCTGATCGATATCGCCAGGAGTTTCTCCGACGCGGGCTTCATGGTCCTGGTCAAGGACCATCCCCTGCAGTTCGGGTTCCGGCAGCTCGGCCTGATCCGTCGCCTCAAAGCAATTCCGAACGTGCTGTTCCTGCCCTATGAGGTCAGCGGCAACAAACTGATGGACGTGGTCGAAAACTGCTTCGTGCTCACAGGTACGCTCGGCCTTCAGGCGGCACTGCTGGGCAAGACTGCGATCGTTGCCGACAGCTATTATTCGAACGCGCGCGACTTCATCCTTCTTGGCAACCGGCAAGATATCGCCAGTTTGCCCCATAAGCTGCGCGCGTTCAGCCACAATGACGAGCTGCACAGGGTGCAGACCCGGATTGTAGGCGAATTGCTGAAAGGCTGTTTTGACGGTGACTACGAGACCTGGCGCGGTTTCGATCCGAACAATCCTTCGCCTGAAGTAACGATGCTCGGCCGAAATATCGGCCTGCAGGTCGCCGAACTGATGAATGAACACCCAGTAGCAGACTAGGATAATTGTCATGTTGATAGGTCTCTACGGTTCGGGCGGGTGCGGTCGCGGCATCATGCCGTTGGCACGAGAACGATATGGCGCCGAAAACTGCGTCTGGATCGACGATGCAGCTGAGACCCCGGTCCTGAACGGCACCAGACTACTCAACCTTGCAGCATTCATTGCCGAACCTGGTCAGGAAAAAGCCGTTTGCGTCACCATCGCAAACAGTAAGGTAAGGGAAATGCTTGTCAATCGCTGCACAGAGGTGGGACTCGGTTTTGAAAGTATCTGCGCTGAAAATGCAATCGTAATGGACGATGTGGAAATCGGCGAGGGTGCCGCGATCAGCCCCTTCGTTACCATAACCAGTAACATCCGTATTGGCAGACATTTCCATGCCAACCTCTACAGCTGTGTGGAACATGACTGTGTGATCGGCGATTTCGTGACGTTTGCGCCGGGCGCAAAATGCAACGGCAATGTGCATATTAGCGATCACGCCTATATTGGTTCGGGTGCAGTTATCCGCCAGGGCAATCCCGGCGAGCCGCTGGTCATAGGAAAAGGCGCCGTGGTTGGGATGGGAGCAGTCGTGACCAAGGACGTACCTCCGGATGTGACCGTAGCAGGAAACCCGGCACGGCCGCTCAACTGACCTTCAGTGTGCGACGCCAGCTGCGGCGACGACTTTGAGGAACGTCATCCAGACAATCCTGACATCGAACTTGAAGGAGCGGCGCGCAAGATACTCCGCGTCGAGCGCAGCTTTGTCGGGGACAGACACGTCGTCACGGCCATTGACCTGCGCCCATCCGGTCAGGCCGGGCTTCAGGCGATGGACGCCGGATTCGGTCCGCAGTGCAATCAGGTCATGCTGATTGAACAGAGCGGGCCGGGGTCCGACTAAACTCATGTCACCTTTGATCACACTCCAGATTTGCGGCAGCTCGTCGAGGCTCCAGCGGCGCAAGGGTCCGCCAATCGGACTCAGATAGGATGCTCCTTCGTCGAGCAGGTGGGTGGCGACGGCTGGCGTGTCGATCCGCATCGACCGGAATTTGGGCATGCTGAAAATGCCATTGTCCCGCCCGACGCGGTCAGACCAGTAGAGCACGGGGCCAGGGGAAGTAAGTTTGACCGCGATCGCAATGATCGCCATCGGCAATGCAAAAACCACCAGCGCGCTCAGGCCAGCCAGAAATTCGAACATGCGCTTCATCATCAGCCCAATCCGACAATGTTCCTGACAGCTTCGACCACGCGCCGGACTTCATCTTTGGTCATACTTGATCCCGAAGGCAGGCACAGACCGGAATCGAACAGCTTGTCGGACACCGATTCGTTACCATGCTGAAAATAGCGTGCCCCCGCGAAGACCGGCTGGCAATGCATCGGCCTCCATACTGGACGGGTTTCGATCAGATCATCGGCCAGCGCGTCGTGCAACGCCTGTGAGGCGATACCGAGGCGACCTTCATCGATCGTACAGCAGCTCAGCCATCGGGTCGAGAAGCTCCACTCAGGCTCGGGCATCCAGTCAATCCCGTCAATGTCAGACAATCCGTCGCGATAGGCGTCAAAAACCGCTCGCCGGGCTGAGATGCGCTCGTCCAGAACTTGCAGCTGACCGCGCCCGACGCCGGCAAGAATGTTGCTCATCCGGTAATTGTAGCCGATCTCGTGATGCTCATAATGTTTCATCGGCTCGCGCGCCTGAGTGGCCAGGAAGCGAGCTCTATTGACGAAGTCGGGGTTGTCCGAGGTCAGCATGCCGCCGCCTGACGTAGTGATGATCTTATTGCCGTTGAACGAAAAAGCGGAAATGCGCCCGAAACTGCCCGATGGGCGCCCCTTGTAGAGAGTGCCCACCGCCTCGGCCGCATCCTCAATGATCGGAACGCCATAATGGTCGCACAGAGCGACAATCGGGTCCATATTGGCAGACTGGCCATAGATATCGACCACGATCACGGCCTTGGGCATCCATCCTTCGCTCTTGGATGCTTCGAATGCGCGCTCGAGCGCGATCGGCGACATGTTCCAGCTGCCAGGCTCAGAATCGATAAAGACCGGCTCCCCCTTTTCATAGGCGATGGGGTTGACCGATGCTACGAAGGTGAAACTCGAACAGAACACGCGGTCGCCTTGCCCGACGCCCAGTAGCTTGAGTGCAAGATGTAGAGCGGCGGTGCCTGACGAGAGTGCCGCTGCATGGGAAAGACCCAGCTTCTCGCAGAATTCACGTTCAAATGCATCGACATTGGGTCCGAGCGGAGCGATCCAGTTGGTTTTGAAAGCTTCTTCAACAAATTCAAGCTCGCTCGATCCCATATGCGGGGTCGAAAGGAGGATCTGGGCATCGATTTCACGCCGGTCGAGCAATCCCTCGACCCGTCCCTGGGCATCGACGACCGGCAGCTGATTTATGGACTCCTTATCCATCTCCGACAGCGCGTCCTTGCGGGACGCATTCGGGCCGATTGTGTGTGGTTCGCGCGGCGGCAACATGGCCAGCGTAGCATCGAGTTCGATCCCTGCGAGCATCTGCCGGCGGATGTCGCCGTCAGTAACGGTACGCACCAGCCCGCGCTTGCCATCAACCAGCAGCACAATGCCCGCGCCGGTCTTGTCGAGAACGACAAGGGCGTCACGCAATGTGGCATCGCGGGTCAGACAGATAGATTCAATTTCTATATCGGGCAGCATGATGCCTGCATCCTAATAACTGTTAGCTTTGAAAAGAAGCGTGCAATTGGAAGGCATATCACGCAGCACTGTGACGATCCGCCGCCCCGCATGCCCGTCGCCATAGATATTGGCTGGGGCGAAACGACCATGCGCCAATGCATCGGCAATCGCCTGATCAAGCTCTACGTCGCTGGCCGCAATGTCCGTGACGTTGCCATTACGCTCGCGAAGGTTCTGGCGAGACCCGACATTGATCACTGGTAAGCCGAAACTAGCGGTTTCGATTATTCCTGAACTGCTGTTTCCAACCAAAAGGTCGAACGCGACAAATGCAGACAGAAAATCGTCTCGCGGCAAATGTGCCGTGACGGCAACGCCGCCTTCATTGGCCGTGGCAATAAGGACATCGCGTATCGCCTGTCCACCGGCGTCACTGTTGGGCATCAGCGCGAGAACTTGCATCTGCGCTCGCCGCAGCGCAGCCAGAATGGCAGCGATCTCCTTCGCCCCGGCCTCCTCGTCCTGCGTTACAGGATGGTGTATCAGGATTGCGATCAGTTTTTCAGGGTCGAGGCTGTGGGCCCGCGCCAGGTCCTCCCGCCCACTACGTTTGCGCTCGGACAGACCGTCAAGGCCGGGCGCGCCGGTCACATGGACCCGCGCAGCGTCTTCGCCCATGTGGATCAATCGTTCGCGGCTGGCTTCGGTCGCAACGCAGTGAACATGCGAAAGTTTGCTGATCGCATGGCGTACGCTCTCGTCGATCGTTCCCGACCGCTCACCGCCATGAATATGGACGACCGGGATATTGAGATGGGTGGCAGCAATGGCGCCGGCCAGCATTTCGCCCCGGTCGCCGAGCAGAAGCACCGCGTCGGGGCTGTCGCGTTCAAGCAGGGCGCAGAACGCTTCCGTCATACGGCCGATGTTGCGTGCCATAGTGGCGCCGGTTTCGGGAGTCATCTGGACAGGCACTTCGCCGCGTATCGCAAAGCCACTTCGCCGGACCTCAGCAGCGGTATCACCATATCTGGGGTCGAGATGCATGCCCGTGGCAATGAGGTCGAGTGAAAGCGCCTCGTCGGCATGGATGGCGGCAAGCGTGCGCCGCATCAGTCCATAGTCGGCTCGGGTTCCGGTAATATAGGTTATGCGGCGATTCACCGCTGGAGCGCATCCCAGTCGAACTGCTCTCCTTCCGCGATATCGCGCGAGGCGATGCGCCCGACGACAGTATCGAATTCTTTCGGTTCCAGGCCGGTGCCAGGGCGCTTGAGCGCGATCGCATCGGCGGCGATGTTTTCACCCGCTGAAATCACCCGTGTGGCGGTAATCGACCTTCGCGCCGCCTTACGGGTTTCCATCTCCGACTGTGTGGGGCCCTTTTCGGCGCTGCCGAGCATCGTTTCAACGTTCCGGAGACACGCGACGAATTCGTTCAGCTCGTCCGATTCAAGCGAGGCGCGATGATCAGGGCCGGGAAGATTGCGATCAAGAGTAAAATGCTTTTCTATGACCGTAGCCCCCATTGCCGTCGCGAGCATCGCGGCCTCGCTACCTTCGCTATGGTCGGAATATCCTACCGGCAGGCCGGTTTCCCGAGCGATGCTCGCCATCGCGCGCAGGTTTAGCTCTTCAGGCCTGGCAGGATAGTTCGACGTACAATGCAGAACAGTGATGTCGGCATTATCGCCAGCTGGATGCCCGGCGCGCAGCGCCGCGACGGCATCGTGGATTTCTTCCATCTTGCCCATTCCGGTCGACAGAATGACCGCTCTGCCCTTGGCGGCGATGTGCTGAAGGAAGGGTAGGTTGGTCAGATCGCCCGACGGGATCTTAAAATGTACCATGCCCAGCGAGGCAAGCACATCAGCAGCCTGTTCGTCGAACGCTGTCGACATGAACTCGATGCCGCGCTGGGTGCAGCGATCAAACAGCGCGCGATGCGTTTCGTCCGACAGTTCAAGCGCTTTCAGCATCTCATACTGGCTGCCACTGCCGGTGTTGGCCAGCTGGTAGGCTGCCTTCGCCGCATTGCGCGTCACCAGCCGGTCAGCACTGAAGGTCTGGAACTTGATCGCATCAGCCCCGGCCACAGCCGCGATGTCGACCATGGCGAGCGCTCGATCGGCATCGCCGTTATGATTGACGCCGGCCTCGGCGATAATGAACGGCGATCGGGTCAATGGCTGGATCCAATATGCTTTGGCAGGATGGCGGCGGCGGCGCTCCCGTCTACTTCAAGGTCGCCGCAAAGTTGGTCCGCAATGGCCGACTTGCCGAGCATCTTCAAGGCCGCAGAAAGTAGCGATGGCGGAATGGGAAATAGCCGCGGAGCGACATGAAGGCGGTTTGCCTCACGCT